>CABQHM010000022.1 GCA_902464015.1 uncultured Coriobacteriales bacterium
GGCCCCTCACCCCGCCTCCCCATCCTAGGCGGCCGATTTATTCAGTGTTGCCTTAAGCTGGCGGAGATATTCATTTGGGTGGCAATTATCAACTCGGCAAGGTTCGATGCTGCCAAAGGCCCCGTAAATATGCTTGTCGGTGTCTCTTGCATGTTTGCGGGCAGGGGGCTCGCCTTTGTTTTGTCTGAGGCTTTGACCATGTCCCCTTGGGACCAACCTACGGTGGCCGCTTACGTACTCGTCGTCTTCCTCATTCTCGTCTATCTGTTTTCATTCTCCGAGGACTTTGCTGTGGCTTTTCATGCCGGGGGGAGAGGCCCCGCGCATGCTCTTGAGAAGAATAGCGATAAGCGAAGGGCGAATAGCGTTCTTGACCGGGGTCGAGTTCTTGACGAGATTGCCCGAAAGCACTCGCTCACCGCACGCGAGCGCGATGTGCTGGGCTATTTATCCCAAGGCCGAAACCGAACCTATATTGCTGAGGTGCTCGGTATCTCAGAGGGCACCGTGCATGTGCATGCAACGCATCTATACCAAAAGCTTGGAATACACGGGCAGCAAGAGCTCATTACTTTCGTCGAAAAGCACGAGTCGTGAGGCTGTGGAAGTGATTGTGAGAAGTGTCGGTATTTGAGCCGGCTGTTTTAGCGAATCTGGGTTCCTATACCAGTCTGGTATAGGAACCCCAATATCCCTTTCTGGAAGATGTGCAGCGCAAACGATTTGCCTATAACGTGACTTGTCCGCGATTGCACGGCACAGGGTCTCGAAAAGAGTGCCGGGGTCGCAATGCCTGACTAGTGAAAGGGGAACGGACATGGATGTCACCAGGAGGTCGTTCGTGGGCGGTATGGGCGCGGCGGGGGTTTTGGCGGTAGCGAGTGCGGCTCCTGTATCGGCCGTGGCAGAGGAGACCAGTGGGGCCATTGTTGACGCCCATGTGCCCGGATACCAGTGCTCCGAGGACTGGCTTGGCCAGCCTCCCGTCATCGATCCGTCCGAAGTTCTTGAGACTGTTGAGGCGGAAGTGGTCGTATGCGGCGGCGGCCACGCCGGCTGCCAGTGCGCCCTTGCTGCTGCCCAGCAGGGGGCGAAGGTCGTTCTGCTCGAGGCTCAGGCTAAGGATACCTACACTGCCAACGGTGTCGACATCTGTGGATTCAACTCCAAGCTGCTCACGGATCGTGGCCTGGGCGGTTACGATACCGGTGAGATTGTGGGCGAGTTTGTCCGTCGCGGCGCAGGGCGCGTCAATGCGGACATCATTCGCCTGTTTGTCGAAAACTCGGGCGAGATGATTGACAATCTCGTGGCCATCACCCCTGAAACGTCCAACATGTGGGATTTCGAGAGCGGGCAAGTCCAGGTCCAGACTGCCTATGACATGCCTGATGCAAGCTATTATCCGCTCGTTCGCTCTGGGTATAAGGGCTGGGCGTCATGTCTGCAAACCATGGGTACCCACAATCCTGCCCCTGTTGATGGGCGTCCCGGTGAGGACGTCATGCGAATGACCGAACTGGAGATTTACACCCGGCTGGCTGCAGAGGAGCTCGGCGCCGCGTGGTATTGGGAGACCGCGGCAGTCGAGCTGGTTCAGAACGAAAAAGGCGATGTGACGGGGGTTATTGCCAAGGGACCGGACGGCTACGTGCAGTTCAATGCGTCCAAGGCCGTCTGCCTGTGCACCGGCGACTTCAGCGGCAACGCCGATATGGTTTGGAACTTGCTGGACGACGTGAATGAGCTTGGCATGCGCAACGGGATGACCCGCGAGGAGATGACCGGGTCGGGCCGCGATGGAAGCGGCATCAAGATGGGCTGCTGGGCAGGCGGCAACATCGAGTGCCACCCGCGTCCGTCGATGGACACGATGATGTACACGCCCGGCCCTTGGGGCGATGCGCCATTCCCCATGCTCAACTCCAAAGGCAAGAGATTCATGGACGAGGGCATGTGCGGCCTGCACTCCCCGATGATGCTGCGCCAGCCTCATGGGCCCATCAGCATCGTGACCGACGCCAATTATGTCGAGAAGCTCCAAGCTTGCTCCATCGACCACGGGGCGGCAGACTGGGGCGATGCCTATGTCAACATCCACGACTACTGGGGACGCATGGTTGAGGACATGAACGCCGCCGTTCAGGCCGGAGCCGAAGGCGCTGACGTGCACGACGTCGCCGTCCCTTATCGAGAGTGGCGCATCTTCCGCGTCTGGGCCGCGGACACGCTCGAAGAGCTTTTTGAGTACCTCGGGTATGAGGGCGAGGCGCTCGAGCAGTGCCTTGCCACCATCGACGAGTACAACAAGATGTGTGCTGACGGCGCCGACGCCCTATACGGCAAGGACCCTGCATTTATGTCCGCCCTCGATACCCCGCCGTTCTTCGGAGCCGTCGTAGACAACCAGTGCCGCAACACGGCAGGCCTCGTGACCCTCGCTGGTTTGGTTACCGATGAGAGTATGAACGTGCTGAAGTCTGACTACACGACTCCCATCAAGGGCCTCTACGCCGCCGGCAACTGCCTTGGTCACCGTTACGGCCCCGGCTACTCCACTCCCACGGCAGGCGCTTCGATGGGTATGGCCATGACCCATGGCCGTGTGCTCGGCAAGATTGTGGCTGCGTTGTAAGAGGGGAGCGGTCGCTCGTCATTTCAGGCCAATGCTGCGGGATGAGGTATAACGGTTAACGGCTCGCTTTGAAATCGGGGCCCATCGAAGCCGAGTTGCTTCTGATGGACCCCGATTTCTTTGTCGTCGGTCCCAACGGGCGTCAAAGGTAGTTGTGTACAGAGCTGAAGCGACCCAGATGATATGACGTGAACTTGATCGTACGGGAGTCTCCCGTCCTCCGGTCCTGGAAAGATCTCGGTAGGCGGTCCAGAATGTCTTTCGCCATAATCGACGGCTGGTCCGCTGGCCCGCATCGGCGACGGCCTCACCTTTGGCTTTGGGGCTTGTCTGGGACCGTCTTGAGCAGGCTGGGCTTGCTTGCACGGAGGGTGATGCCGTGCGGCCGGCAGAGGAAGGCCTGCGCGACCGGGCGGCGGTCGAAAGGGTCCTGTGGGAAGGGCCCGGGGGCCAAGGCTGACCGCGGCTTTGCAAGGGCCTGATGCAGCGCCCCGTCGCCCGCGGTGGCCCAGTTCCACCCGTCAGACGCGGGTTTTGGCGAGCGCCCAAGAGAGGCCGTCAGGAGTTGGGCTCGCCCGCGTCCGCTTGGGTGCCCTCCGTTTGACCTGACCACTGTGGTCAGGCATAAGCTCTCCGCAAAGCGGCGCGCAAGGGGGCGCGCCGCACGACAGCGAGGGGGTATGCCATGCATTACCAGGGAATCCAGTCCTCGATGGGCCGCCGTTCGTTCGTGGCGGCCGCAGCCGCGGGTGCGGGGGCGTTGGCGGCTTCGGCGGCGCTTGCCCCGGTTGCCCGCGCCGATGCGGCGGGCGACCAGGCATGGGACGCCGAGTACGACGTCGTCGTGGTCGGTTACGGCCTGGCGGGCGGCACGGCGGCGCGCCATGCTGCCGACGCCGGAGCAAAGGTCCTGCTCATCGACGGGGCGCCCGAGGGTGGGGAGGGCGGCAACTCCAAGTACGCCAAGCAGCTGCTCGCCTCGGGGCACAGTGTTGAGAGCGCCGTCGCCTACCTCACCGCTCTCAACGGAGCTTTCTCGGTCGACCCTGAGATGGTCCAGCTCTTCGCCGAGCGCATGGTGGACATCCCCAACTACTGCCGTGACTTCCTCGGTGTGGAGAGCCTCCACTCCTGGATCGGCGACACCTCGGACCCCGTGCTTGCGCCCTTCGTGCCCGAGTACCCCGAGCTCCCGGGTGCGGAGGACTTCGACGCCTACACGATTACGGATACGAGCGGCGACGGGGCGTTGTGGGCCAACGTTCAGGGCCTCATCGCCGAGCGCGTCGACTCCATCGACGTGTGGCTCGCATCGCCTGCCCACCACCTGGTGCAGGAGGCTCAGACGCGCGCCGTCGTGGGTGTCATCATCGAGCACGAGGGTTCCGAGGTCCGCGTCGCGGCGCGCAACGGCGTGGTCCTGGCGTGCGGTGGCTACGAATTCAACCCGGAGATGCTGCGCGACTTCGCGGGCGTGGCCCAGGTCGCCGGCATCGGCACCCCCTACAACAGGGGAGACGGCATCCGCATGGCGCTCGAGGTGGGTGCCGACCTGTGGCACATGAAGAGCTACGAGCCCGGTTCCAACACGCTCATGTTCAACCCGGGCGACGGTACAAGCCCCCTGGCCGCGGGCGCCATCCCCGTGAGCGGCTCCACCATGTTCGTCGGCCCCGACGGAGCACGCTATTACAACGAGGTCGGAGAGAACCGTCACGGCCGCGTCAGGCTCGCCGGCGAGTTCCGCCCGGTCGACCACCCCGACAAGACCTGGTTCCTATGGGACCAGACGCGCATGGACGAGCTGGCGGGTATGGGCATCGTCGACGCGCTCCCCGTGTTGGCGGGCGAGCAGTACATCAAGGCCGACACGCTCGAGGAGCTCGCCGAGGCGTGCGGCATGGACGTCGACGTACTCACGACGCAGGTTGCGGACTGGGGCTTCTTTGCCGAACAGGGCCGCGACTACCAGTTCGGCCGCGACGCCGCCACCATCCGCGCCTTCGACGGCGGCCCCTACTATGCCATGCCCGGCATCCCGCTCATCCTCAACACACAGGGCGGCCCGCGTCGCAATAAGGGCGCCCAGGTCATGGGCGCCGACGGCGAGCCCATCCCGCACTTGTACTCTGCCGGCGAGCTCGGCAGCATGAACGCCTTCCAGTATCAAGGCGGCTGTAACCTGTCCGAGTGCCTCATCTTCGGCCGCATCGCCGGCGAGAATGCTGCAGCGGAGAAGCAGTAATCCCCGGGTCCTCGCCGCAGGATCGCCCGCCCGTGTGGGCGCGCTCGTATGGCGAGAGGCCCGGCATTCGTTCCGCTCCCAGAGAACTTGGCGTACCATGGGTGCATGCGGCGCCTCCGGCCTGCAGGGTCGGGGGCGCCTTCGTCATGTGGTGGCGAGCGAGGGAGGCATGGGCCATGGTTGAGGTTGCGAGCTGGTACGAGGAACCCCGCATGACGGGCTCCATGGTCACGAAGGCGGCGGGTATCTCGCGTAACGCTCTCATCAACTACGAGAGCCACGGTGCCGTTAGCCCCGCGCGCGACGAGAACGGCTACCGGTCCTATTCCCGCGGCGATCTGCTTGACGTGATGTGCTGTACCATGCTCACGTCCATGGGCTACAGCGTGGCCGAGGCGGCCGAGATGCTGCAAGGCGACGAGGTCATGGGCGTGAGCCATATCGACGGGTACATCGAGCGCCTGGCATGTCAACGCGACGCCATCCAGGCTAAAATCGAGAACCTTGCCGCGCTGAGAGGGGCGACCCTCGAGGCGCGCCCGACCGGCGAGGCGACGTTTGAGGTGGTTGAGTGCCCGGAGTGGCTGTTCTTCTTTGACGAGCACGAGTCCGTGGACATCCGCGACGTCAAGTCGGACAACCAGGTGGCGCTTCTGCGCTCCGTGCCGCTGTCGTGTCGTGGGTTCACGCTCGAAGGCTTTTTTGATGAGGGGGGTTTGCGCGCGTTTTACTGGGCGCGCACCCTGCGCAGGTCACACGAGTGCCTTCTCGATGTGGACTCCTCGCGGGCATGCGTTCTGGGCGGGACGTGTGTGCGCACCGTGCTGCGCGCGGACTATCCGGACCTCGACCCCGAAGGGACCCTGCGCGGGCGGCTCTCAAGCTTCCTGGGGGGACGGGGGTTGCGCGCCGTGGGCGACCCCTTCGTCCCGCTGCTGCTGAACAACCGCCGCCCTAGCCCGGTCTTCGAGCTGTTCGTTCCCGTGGGGGAGGCGGGATGACTTTTGGAATTCAGCGAGATGATTCTATCAACGGTGCCCAGTTCTCGTGCGGCTTCCATACCCTTGGTGGCCTCAAGATTAACGCCGAGGCCGAAGCGGCCAACCTCGATGGCGAGGTCATCCCCGGCCTGTTCGTCGCCGGGCGCTCCTCATGCGGTTTCTTCGGCGTCTATCCCGTTAGCGTCTGCTCCGTCGGCGACGGCCCCACCTTTGACCGCATCGCGGGACGAGAGGCAACGGCTAGGTAAGGTCCACATCCTTCTTGACACGAGAATCGTCCCGTTCCTTGGCCACAAAGCGAAAAGCCGCCCATTTCCTGAAGACGAGAAATGGGCGGTTTTCTTGTCTGCTGGCCTAGACAATGAACAAGTCCCCCGAGTAGCCCCGGCGGGGCCGGAGATGGCGCGCAAGGTGTGGGCACCTTGTCTGCCAATGACTCAATAAATGGCAATTTATCTGCTGTTATGATGCAATGTGCCCATCATTCCCGATGATTCGAAGGCGCTTGATGGCACCCGCGCAGCCCACGTTCTCGGACCTGGAGGCGTCCTCGGGGCGCGTGACGCGCCGCAGGAGGTTCCTGGCACTGCTCGACTCGAAGATCCCCTGGGGCGCGTGGGTGGCGCGCGTCGAGCCGCACTACCCCAAGGTCGGCGGTGCCCTCGCGCCTCTGGGCACGATGCTGCGCATGTACGTTGTGCAGGTCGCCTTTCAGCTCTCCGACGAGGGCGCCGAGGACGCCCGTGCGTTACGCCGAAGAATGCCGGGGAAACCCGCGACCAAGGGTCTCCCCGGAGTTTTTGGGCATCCGTTAAGCGGCCGAACCGTCCCCTGCGGCGTTGTGGCCCGCGATGCGGCCGTTCACAAGGCAGTCGGCCACGGCGCAGTTGCCCAATCGGCACGCTCCGTGCACGCCGCCGGTCACTTCTCCCGCCGCAAAGAAGCCCGGGATGGGTTGCAGACGCACGTCGAGAACGTGGCAGTCCACGTCGGTCTTGATGCCGCCCATGCAGTGATGCACCTTGGGCCAGCGACGCGTGACGTAGAACGGCGACTTGTCGATGGGTAGGGCATCCTCGGGAATTGCCTTGCCAAACTGGGCGTCCTCCCCAGACTCCACATAGCCGTTGTACTCGGCTATCTGGGCGCTCACTTCATCGCAGGGCAGTCCAAAGTGCTCGCAGATCTCCTCGATTGAGTCAAAGCAAAGCGTAATGCCCTTGTCGAGAGCCCGGGCAAGCGGGTCTTGCACGTAACTGGGCACGTTTGGCCCATTGACGACCTGCACAAGGGGAGCCCCGACGGCAAGAATCGCATCGCAGTACTTCTTGCGGTCGGTGAGCTCGCTGCATACGCGGCGACCCGTGTACGGATTAAGGTCGAGCGAGTAGGCAGCCACGCGGTCGATGAAGTCGGGTCCCACGCCGTAGCCCTCCTCGTCGGGGCTACACCAGGGCACGCACTGAATCCAGTCGAGGTGCACGGGCAGCGCCCCGCACTCGATGGCCGCGCAGAGCGCCTCTGCCGTGGCCCCCACTGAGTTTGTGCAGTCAACGCTTGCGTCAAGTCGTGGGTCATGGGCCTCGCGCCATGCGACGTCACTGCCAAAGCCGCCCGTTGCCAGCACAACGGCACGGTTCGCGCGGATCAAACACGGGTTGCCGGCACCCACGACGCCCTTGGCCCCATCGCGCACCTCGACACCCACGACACGCCCAGAGTCGTCGCGCACAATCGACGCAAGCATACGCCCGCATTCAACCTCGACCCCCTTCTCCGAGAGCTTCTCCAACAGGGGCAACACCACGTTGGAACCGCGCCCGTTGGGGGGCGTGAAGCTGCGGAGGGTGTAGTGACCCCCGCACGGGACGAGAGTCGGCGCACCCGCGTCGTCGCCTTCCCACACGGCACCCAGCACGGAGCGGGTCCATTCCCAGGTCTCGTTGGATTTCTCGGCGATGACACGGCACTTTTCGATGTCGTTCAGGTTCCCGCCGGCCTCCATCATGTCTTGGACGTACTTCTCGACGGAGTCCTCGATGCCCGCATCGGCCTGGGGCTGCGACCCGCAGACGGCGATGTCGCCGCCCGAAATCATGGAGTTGCCGCCAGGGATGTCGAGCTTCTCGATGACCTTGACCGAGGCGCCCACCTCTGCCGCCTCGTATGCCGCGGCAAGACCCGCATAGCCCGACCCGATTACCAGGACGTCGCATTCCTCGTCCCACGCGCCGTCCACAGCGACATGCGCCCTGCTGGCCGCCAAGCCAACCGCCCCGCACGCTGCGACGCCTGCCGCGATGGACGTCCGGCGGCTTGCCATGTTCGATTCCACAGTCATGATCGGTTCCCTTCCATGTTCGTTGTAGAGCCCCGTGCCCTTCGTCGCGGGACACTGTGAACTATGGTCGAGAAGAGATACCGGGTCATCAGCCTGCGATGGTGAAAAAGCCGCTCGTCAAGGGTGCGCGTCCAATCTCACCCTACGATGGTGAGACTCCGCTCTGCTCCGGTGTTTCATAGAGGTCAAGAAACTCTTGCTGGGTATGGACGCCGAGCTTGCGGTAGACATTGGTGACGTGAGTTCGGGCCGTCTGCAATGACACACCCAAGGCGTCGGCAATGTACTGCCGACTGCGTCCCCGCCCTAACAGGCGACACATCTGGGCCTCCCGCGGCGTCAGACCATAGCGTTCCGACAGGAGCTGCACGCTGTCGCTCCCACCCGGGTCGCGAGCGGTGGAATCCGCGGCATCCCCTGGGTCAGTAGCCACCGCAGGGGCGCTGGGGGCAACCTCGACAGTTGACAGGGCAAGACACGCCTCCAGCACGACAAGCACGAACATGGCAACGGCAGAAACCGCTTGCATGTTCCACGTGGTCTGGGCACCTCCGGCAAAGTCCCATACCAAGAAGCCCACGGTGGTGCCGCACAGCAGGGCGAGCAGAGCAAAAGAACCCGGCCGCCCGCGAGCGCCCCGCCTTGACGGCGGGGGCCACAGGACTATCCAGAACACCGTCATCAGAAACTGGTAGCCAAGTATGCCGAGGAATCTCCCGAGCGTCGGTTGAGCCTCGTATGGAAGGACGAGACAGGCGAGGGCGACAATCGGCACGCCAATCTGCATGGTGCGGGCGGTCAGATGATCACCAAGCAGTCGGGCGGTCCCATAGGCCAACGCGGCAGCCGCTATCGTCGCCGGTATGCGCCCGTAGCTAAATGGCTGTGGCTGTGTCTGAGGAAGCAGTTCGTACATCCCCGCAACAAAACCGTTGTCCGTGCCGATAACGAGGGCGGCGAGCACTATGAGCGCCGCCGCACCCCCTTTCACAAACACGCGGGGAGACTGTTTGGGATGTCCAGGTGGCCGGGCAGACGGCCCGGGAACGCGAGTAATCGCCAGCAGCGGCCCCAGCGCCCCAAAAACAACCCCGACTGTGACCTCGACCGACACGGGGGCATGGCGGCATGCGTAGTAGACAATCGCGCTCGCAACAAGGGACGCCAAGTTGACAAGCAACGCCCGGCGCATGTCGAGCAGCACAAGCACCGAACCCCATGCATACAGTGCCAAACCCCGGGCCACCCCTGTGAGAAGACCAGAAAGCGCGGCGGCGGTATGAAAACCAGATGGGGAGCCTCCGTCCCAGCCCATGGCAAACGCGCCGGCAAACCCCACGCCCACCGCCGCGCACAGGGAAGCCCCGCCAACTACCGCTGGCATCAGCACGCGTCGGATATCTAGCAGCTTCGACAACGCCATGGCAAAGGCAAGAGCCAGGGCGCACGCTCCGTGGTCAAAGCGAAAGGCAAGCTCGGTTACCCAGACGGAACCGCCCCGCAACGACATACTCGGCCCCCATGACCGGAGCCAAACCCAGGTCCATAGCATTGTCAAACCGAAGAGGGCGCGTACGTCGGCCGCCGCCAGTCTCCTGCGGCGTCCCGGCCTTTCCACCTCGCATGCGTCCAACGGAGCCAACCTCCCGAGAGCCCTTGTCACCCCGGCATCCTGAAACATCATACGAGAAACGGTATACCCTCTGGCAAAAACCGCAACAGTCCGAGCGGTCGGCATCTGCAACGCGGCATACTGCAACGTCGCATGCCTTGCGAACGAAATCATTCGTTCTACCTAGGGCAAGCCAGGGAGACAATGAACAAGTCCCCCGAGCGGCCCCTCCCGGGCCGGCTTTTCGGTGCCGGCGCGAGAGGGGGTTGCGCTCGGGGGCTTGTTCATTGTTTCCATAAGAACCAAGCACGATGCTGACAATCGCCGTCGGGACGATGAGCCGCACTGCCAATCCGCCCGGTCGAAGCCTAAATCCCAACGAGGCGCTCCGGGCCATCCGACCCGGAGCGCCAGCTGAGCAGTGGATGCAGCCGTGCGGGCTTCTGTCCCCGCGAAGGCTACCTGGCTTACATGACGGTGTAGTCGACGACTTCTTCGCCGTTCATCTCGCGGGCAACGCGCCGAGCGAACGTGCACGTGCGACCGTGGGCGTAGCCGGTGCACAGGTTGGGGTAGCTGTGCGCGAAATAAGAGCCAGAGCAGTCGCCGATGACGTAGAGGCCCTCAAAGGGTTCCCCGTCGGCGTCGATGGCGTGACTGTGGGTGTCGATGCGGATGCCGTCTAGGGTCGAAAGCGCAAACGAGGTGTTGCGGATGGCGTAGAAGGGCGGCGTGGTCAAGGGGATCATGCGGTATGCCTCTTTGTAGAAGTCCTCGTCGTCGCCTTTTTCTGCAAGCTCGTTATACCGTTCGACGGTGGCGACGAAGGTGTCTACGGGCAACCCCATCTTCTCGGCGAGCTCCTCGAGGGTGTCGGCCTTCTGCATGAAGCCGCCCTCCACGGCGTCGGCGAACATGCCGTCGACGTTCTTTTCGAAATCGTCCTCCTCGAAGAGGTACATGCCGTCGTTGGGGGCCCCGTTGGGGAACGGGTAGCTGCGCGAGCAGCCCATGGTCTCGAACTGGGTGATGTTCTGGTAGTAGTTGGCGTCCATGACGCATATGCACAGCTTTTCGGGCTGCATCGAGCAGGCATGCGGGGCGTAGTCGTATAGGCCACTTTCGTTGAAGAAGCGCTCGCCCCTCGTGTTTACCTTGAGCCAGGGCTGCGAGCCCAGGTGGAAGAACGTCAGGTTGGTGAAGTTCGAGGCGTTTTCGCCGGGGAGCAGCCCCATGCGGTCGAACAGCATGGTGCTGTGGGCGTCGTCCATCTCGGCGCCCATCCACAGGCAGGCCTTGATTCCGTCGCCGTAAGCCGTCGACCCGATCTGGATGCCATAGAGCCCCACGGTCTCGGGCTGTAGGGCCGCCATCATCTCGTCGTTGTTCTGGTAGCCGCCGGTTGTCAGGACGATTCCCTTGGTGCCCACAAAACGGATGTACTCGCCGGTCTCGACATCCTGGGCAATGGCGGCCGTGACCTGCTTGCCCTCGTGCTCGAACTTGACGAACTTCGTTCCGAAGCGGAACTCGCCGCCGCAGTCCAGGATGTACTGCTTCATGATGGCCTTGCCGTCGTCGTATTCGCTCAGGTCGAAATGGGCGCTGTGGCCGGTGGCGAATTTGGGAATGCTCACAGGCCCGAACTCCGCCTGGTATCCGCCTTCGTGCAGCATGACGGCGCCGTAGCTCTCGAGGACGCCTCCGATCCAGTCGATTGCCTCCGCCGACTCGCGGGCCCAAATCTTGGGCAGCCTCTGGTCGAAGCGGCCCGAGTTCTGCATCACGTGGTAGTTCATGACGGCGCGCTCGTCGACCTCG
The DNA here is from genome assembly GCA_902464015.1 of uncultured Coriobacteriales bacterium. Lineage (GTDB taxonomy): Bacteria > Actinomycetota > Coriobacteriia > Coriobacteriales > UMGS124 > UMGS124. The sequence goes on from CABQHM010000022.1 coordinate 11,656, forward strand.
GTGCCTTCGGCGAGTTGGTACTTCGACCCGATGGCGCCCCAATCGTTCCTGAGGGTGGAGACGTCGTCGTTCTGCTCGATGATCAGGGTCTTGATCCCTTTTTCGGCCAACGAGGCGCCGACTTCGAGTCCGCCGGTGCCTGCGCCGATGACGAGGGCCTCGACTTCGACCGTGTCGACGACGTCGGCGATTTCAGGCTCGTCCTCGAGCCAATCCGTGTTGGGCCGGGCTGCCCGGACCTCTCCGGCCTCGTCGGCAAAAGCGGTGCCGGTCATGCTGACGACGGAAGCGACCGCAGCCCCTGCGACAAAGTTGCGCCTGGTGAGCGTGCTCATACGAAATCCCCTTACTCTCGTTGACGGGCTAGAAATCGAGGCCGCCGCGAATGGTATCGGCGAACCCTGTCTTTACAAACTAGCCGCGTGAGGCCTCGGGGACGTGATGAGATTTGGAGAATCAGCGTTCAGGTTATAATCATCAAGGCTTGATGATGCGCATTCCGTCCAAGGTGATGCGCTTTCTTTGTTGTGCGATGGCAGGTTGAGGGGTCACGATGGTTACGCGCAAGCATATTGTTGACGAAAAGGACCCGGGTGCAGGCCCGGCTCCTCGATCTGCTCGATGGGTCGTGCCGCACGCCCTTGCGATGGGGCTTTGCCAGACGGTCATGCTCGCGGCGTTGCTCCTGGGCCCTGTTGGCCTGGGATTTGGAGGCGCCGCCTGGGGGAGCCCCGGGTTCGCGGTCGCCTTCTTTGCCGCATTGTCGGTTGCGATGACGACCAACGAGCTCCTGTCGAGGCGGGGTGTCAGACGGCTCGAGCTGCGTCCCTCCAGCGCGTTCGTCTTTTCGGCCGGGATGGTCCTGCTCGTGGCCGCCCGTTCTGTCTCCCCAGGTTCTTATTTCGAGGTTAGCCTGGTTGGAGCGGTGATGCTGGGGTACGGGACGGCGTGCGCACAGCTTTCAAGCGCTCGCTTTCTGTCCCGGCTTGACTCCGTCTGGCGCTCCATCGTCGTGTTGCTGTCGACGTCGGTCAGCGCGCTTTTGCTGCTGCTTGGGTCTTTGTGCGACGGCCCCTATCTCGGGCTGCTGTTTGCAGCCTCCCCTCCCACCGCGCTTGTGCTCGAAAACATTGGGTCTGTGCCGGACCATGCGCTCGCTTCGAAGAGGGGCGCGCACGTCGAGGTGTTGGGCGCCGTGACCCCCGGCGGGGCCACGCGGGCGGGTTTGGTGATGGGCTGCGCCACCGCCTTCGCCGTGCTTGCCCTTGCCGCGTGCGGCAGGGACTTGGCCGCGGATGTCATCCCGGGCCGCCACGTCGCCGCCTGCGCCGGCTTCCTGTCTGTGTGCGTGGTCGGGCTCATGGCGGTTTCATGCTTCAAGACCAAGACCCTGTCCATGACGTTTCTGTTCAGGCTGTCCCTGCCGTGCGTTTTCACCTCCGCAGTTCTTGCCGTCCTTGCGACCGCTTCAATGCATGACGGGCTTTTTGTGGCTGCCGCGCTCCTTGCCGCGGGGTCCGCGTTCTTCATCGACCAAATCACCTGGGTCACGACGGCCTCGTTCATGAGGTTTGCCGGCACCCCGGGGGAGACGACTGCCTCGCGCCTGCGTTCGCTGCAGTATGCGGGCGCATGCGTGGGCGTGATTGCGTCCTCGCTTGTGCTCGAGAAATTCGACCTTGCCGCGGTTATGCTGGTCGGCGCCTCGGTCATGGGCTGCGCGTTCGTCTTGGGGATACCCGCACGCGAGGCCCGCCTGATAAGCACGGGCGCGCAGTTGGCCGAGTCTGCACCTGCCGACGCGGGGCTTTTGCTTCGACATGCGGACGATTTCGATCGATACGGGTTGACAAACCGGGAGTCCGAGGTCGCCTGCCTCATGATGGAAGGACTTGACGCCCCCGCCATGGCGGGCAGGCTCGTCGTCTCACGGGCGACCATCAACACCCATGTGAGGCACATTTACGAGAAGACCGGCACGCACTGCCGGGAGGAGATGCTGGCACTTTTCGACGAAGTGCCCGAGTGAGACGCAGGGCGAAGGGCGCTGCCCGACCCGATGGTTTGTGCGGGGTGCCTCGTTCGCAACCGTGGAAGTCGGAAGTCAAGGCGTGCTTTGCCGACGTACGGGCATGTCTGACTTGCGAGGACATTTGACTGTTTGTGCTTGACTGTTTTCGAACTCTCTGTTAGACCACCGTTTTCATGGACGCCCGCTTCTCACAGGGGTTGCTTGATCTCATCTGGGACGGTGTGCATCCAAAGACGGCTGATGGTTGAGGAATGAGTGTATAGAAATCCGGAGGTGGGTAAGTTTTTCGTTGGCCCACCTCCGGCACACGAACTCCGCTCGTTATTTCGACACAGCTTGAAGCACTCGAGCCAGCGTTACATACAGCGCTTCCGCGCTTGTCTCTGCAATTTTGGGGGCCAATTGCTGGACAAAGGGGACGAACTTGTCCGCATAAAACTTCTCTAGCGAGCCGTCCGGCACTGGCTGACGCTCTTCATCATGCATGGCGCCGATGGCGTCTAGCGCTAGATATTCGAGAAACTCGAGTTCGGATGCTATGTGATCCAAAGGTTCATTGGTGCCTTCAGGTCGGCCCATGCCGCATGCGACCATGAATCGCTCGACTTCCATCGATTCTTTGTTCACATAGAGCACTGGCGTTACGTCGGCTTTCTCGGCGTAGTAGACGCCTGCGTAGGGTGAAACCACGGCGTGCGGAGCCCCGACGAAAAGGCGGGTGTATTCGGCGCGAATGCGATGAAACAAGGCTTCGGTATCCTGCCCGACATATGTGTGCAAGGAGTCGGAGAAACCGTTGTCTACAATCCCCAGCGAGGAGAGCGTTTCTTGCAGGGCGTCGGCGTATTCGCCGCTTGCCAGCGTTTCGGCCAGCTGCTTGTCGGGAAGCCTGAGACCCATGGAGAGCAGCTCGAAGAGCTGGGCGGCCGCAAGACACGTGAGGTTCATCTGAGTCCTTTCGCAAGCAATGTCAGGAAAAGATGCCCGGGGCAGTTACCCGCCCCAGGCGATAGAAGTCCTACCTCAGGAGATAAACGTTGGGCTCAGTACCGGCCTCAGTGTTGGGCTGGTCCCAATCGCGGCTGGCGATGAGCTGTGAAATCTCAGACTCGGGGTCATCGAGGTCGCCGAAAACACGAGCTCGGCCCGGGCACACCTCAACGCAGAAAGGCTCCTCTCCACGAAGCAAGCGGTGATGGCAGAAAGTGCACTTTTCCACCGTGTTGGCAATGTGCACGGGGGCACCGGGGCCACCCATGGGGAAAGCTGTGACCCAGGTGGGCTCGCCCTCAAGCATCTGGCGGACGTCGTAGGGGCAGGCGGTGATGCACAGGCCGCAGCCGATGCACTCCTCCTGGTTTATCAGGACGATGCCGGTGGCCTCCTCGACGTACGAGGCGCCGGTGGGGCAGACGGTTACGCAGGCGGGGTTGGAGCACTGCTGGCAGGCGCGGGTGTAGCAGCCCATCGCCAGGTCGCCGCCCAGGTAGGTGCCGGAGGGCTTGTCCTCGGCGTCGCCGCCCTCATGCTCCATGAAGTTCCACCACATGCCCTCGGGCAGGTTGTTCTCGACTTTGCAGGCGACGATGCAGGTGTCGCAAGAAACGCAGCGCTTCGTATCGATGGCCATTCCAAGGCGTGCCATTGTTTACTCCTCCCACTTGCGAACGTTGACGGCGCAGTCCATGAAGCTCTGGTTGACCAGGACGGCGTCGGTCTCTCGGCTCAGCGGCTCCGAGAAGCCGCCGGCCTTGTGCTGGTCCATCTGCCACGATTTCGCATAGCGGATGACCCGGGGCCTGATGGCCTCGCTGGTCACGAGCTTGGCGACGGCGTGGCCGTGATTGTTGTAGCACTCCACGTAGTCGCCCTCCGCCAGCCCCATCGCTTCGGCGTCGGCGGGGTTCATCTTTACCGTCGGTTCGGGATCGAGCTCACGCAGAATCTTGTTGTAGGCAAACTGGCCGTGAACGCGATATCGCGGACGTTCGCTCATCAGCTGGAAGGGGAACTCGACATTGTCGTCGGTAATGGCCTCCCTGGGAGGGAAGTAGTGAGGCAGGCGTTCACGATCAAGGTCGGCCTCCAGCATCTTGGGGCTAACGCCATATACCGTGGGGTTCTCAACGTAGAATTCGACGCGGCCAGAAGGCGTGTAGAAGTTGCCGCCCTGCCAGAGCAAGAAGGGGTCGGGCATATAGCGGAGCACTTCCTGTTGCACAAGATTGTCGTATGTGAGGCCGGCCTCGGCGTTGCCCGGGGCGTCCAGATAGCTGCGCAGCCACTCGCTCTCAGGAAGGAAGAGGTCGTCATAGCCCATCTTTTTGGCAAGCAGTTGTACGATTTGAGAGTCAGGCAGGGCTTCGCCGAGGGGCTCCACGACCTTCTCGGAGTGGATGAGAGAGTAGTAGTTGCCCTGAACCACGATGTCCTCGTACTCAAACCAGTGGGCCACAGGTAGCACGAAGTCAGAATAGCGGGCCGTGTCGGTCATCATGGAATCACAGGTAACGACAAGCTCCATTTGAGGCAGCACATCGTTGAGCCATGCGTTCGTGTCGACCCACGTGCACAGGGGGTTGCCGCAGAAGATCCAAAGGGCCTTGGGGCTGATGGGCGCTCCCAGATAGCTCTGTGCTATGACCACGTCGGGGAAGTACGTGCTGGCAATCGACGGGGAAGTGACTTCCGTGTCGACGGCGTCGAGCGTGGGGTTGGGGTTGGAGAAGTATGTCCAGTTTGCCGTGGCGTAGTTGGCGCCGGGGAAGCCGAGCTGTCCGGCGAGGGCTGCCATGGTGGCGCCGGCATGGTAGGGGTGCAGGCCGTTGTCGTATGCCTGGGCACCCCAGCCGCAGCGATGGGTTACGGGGCCGTCGCATGCCAGGCGGGCAAGCTCGCGGATGGTATCGGCGGGGACGTCGCACACGGCAGAGGCCGTCTCGGGGTCCCACTGCATGATCTCGGCCTTGAGGAGCGTAAACGCAGTATTGGCTTCGATGCCCGGAAGCGCCTCGCCGCTCCACTCGGCAGCCGGATTCTTGGCTTCTGCGAGGGCGGTGGCAGCCTGGGTGTCCGAATCCCATACCACGTAGTCCGTATCTTCCTCATTGCCCGTGAGGGCGGCGGAGCGCATGAACAGCCCGGTGGCAGCGTCTACCAGGAAGGGTGCGCACGTGTGCTCCAAGATAAAGGTGTCATCCTGTAGGCCTTCGTCGAGGATGGTGTACATCATGCCCAATTCGAGGGCAGTGTCGGTGCCAGGCTTGATGGGTACGAACATATCAGACTTAGCCGCAACCTGGGTGAAGACGGGGTCAATGCAAATTACCTTGGCGCCTGCTTCTTTTGCATCGGCAAGGTAGTGCCAGTCATGGAGCTGGGCATCAGTGATGTTGTTGCCCCACAGGAAGATATTCTTTGCATTTACCAGGTCGCGAGGGTCGTTTGCGGGCCAAAGTCCCGCCATGCCGAAGACACGCATAATGCTGTAGAAGTTGCCCATATCGAGCGAGGACGATACGGTGCCGGCATTAATCTTGTTGAAGAGCTTGTTGGTGTAGGCGCCGTTAATGGCTCCGTAGTTGCCCGAACAGGAGATGCGGAAAATGGAGGAATCGCCAAAGTCCTGGCGCAGCTGGCCTATCTTGGTGGCAATTTCAGTGAGGGCCTCATCCCAGGTGACCTCTTCCCACTGGCCTGCTCCACGCTCGGTGCCATCAACGCGGCGAAGGGGGTGAAGGACGCGGTCGGGATGATAGATGCTTTCCACATGGGTCAGTCCGCGCAGGCAGATGCGCTTGTTTGTCTCGATGGGTTGCTCACCTGGTCCTACTTTGACAACCTTGCCTTCGCGCACATGAACCTTGAGCTTGCATGCGTTGAAGCAGTTGGGGCGGCAGCAGCTGTGGAAGATCTCGTCGGTGTCTGCGACGGCCGTGCCCTCCATGCCTTCGATCATGGGAGTTTCGTCTGCCTTGGCGGTTGTCACCAGGTTGCCAGACCAGGTTCCACCTGCCGCGATAGCGCTGGCCTTTAGGAAGTTGCGGCGGGTCAGGCCGCTACCCACAGTATTGAGCATATCTCCTCCTCCTATTGCGTCCTGTTAACCAGGACGGGGAGACAGTGTTTGCGGCATGCGCAAAACATAGACGCCGGCATGCCGGAGTCTCGTCTCCCACCTATGGACGAGGATGGCCATCCTTCGTTTTCATATGAAAACATATTCCATATGAAAACTCAATGGTTTTGGCTGACCCAGTTCATTCGGTTAGGAAGGTATTTCGGGATTCTGTTTCAGCTGCTCGCCGAGGCTCTCGCCCCAGTTGCTCGGGACGACGATCGAGCCCTTGCCGTCGCGAATGCCCTCGTATAGCAGGTGCATCTTGCGCAGCTCCATAGCGGTGCCGTCGTTTTCATACGACGGCGCGATGTCGCTCATCATTTCGCCGATGCCCGCCTCGGCCTCCATGAGGATGAGCCTGGCCTTTTTCTTCTGCTCCGCCTGGGCTTCCATGCTCATCACGTCTTGCAGTTCTTTGGGCAGCAGGATGTCGCGTATCTCCACCGACATGACGGTTATGCCCCAAGGGGCGACCTTCTCCTCAAGGGAGCGCTTGAGCTCGCGATCAAGCTGGTTGCGCCTGCTGGTGACCTCGGCTGCGTTGGCGCGCCCGATGGCGTCGCGCAGGATTGTCTGAGCGGAACGCAGCACCAGCTTGGAGTAGTCGTCCACGACGGTACAGGCCTTTTCGGCGTCATGCACCATCCAGAAAAGAACGGCGTCCACATCAAGCGGCACGAGGTCATTGGTGAGGGTCTCCTCGGCCCCAAATGCGGTGGAGCGAATGCGGGTATCTATCCGCATGGTGCAGTATTCGATAAGGGGGATAGTGAAGAAGAGCCCGGGGCCTTTCGCGGCGTGCAGCTTGCCAAGGCGCAGAACCACGATGCGTTCCCACTGCTGGGCTATGTGCATGCAGGAAACGGCAAGCAGCGCCACGGCGGTTGCGACTATGACGGCCCACAGCCCTATGCTCCCGCATATCAGCTGCCAGGCCCCTGCGGCTGCAGCAAACGCGGCCAGAAATGCGGCGAGCTGGAGAAAGTACACCCCGTTCCTGCTCGCGTGCTGCATCGCCTCGTCTTGAAGGGAGTCGAGGCTCTCGTCCCGGTGCCTGTCGGCGCGCTGGTTCATTGGGTTTTCCTTACGCATTGCGGGCCTCCTTATCTGCGTTGCCAGGAGTCGGGGGCCGGAACTCGACGACATTGGCCATCGCGCCGCTTCGCTGCCGTTCGACTTTTCGGATGTAGCGCTGCATCGCCTTCTCGATGTCTTTCAGGGAGAGCCCCAAGTCGGTGCAGGCGGCGACGCATTCTTTGATGGCCTCCTCAACGGCGAGGGCCTCCTCGGCACCGTCCTCGTGATCCAGGCTGTTTACCACAGCACCGACACCGCGCTTTGAAGTTATGTAGCCCTCAGAGGCAAGACTCATATACACCTTGTTGACCGTGTTGTAGTTGATGGAGAGTTCCGATGCCATGGAATGGACGGTCGGAAGCTTTTCTCCTGCCCGAAAGTAGCCCGTGTTGATGAGATACACGAGGCGATTGCGCAGCTGTACCCACAAAGGGATGCCGGATTCCTCATCCATTTGAAACGGAAACATACACGAACCTTTCTGGTCTGCCTCGTGCGACGTCGCGATGCTACGACGCCATGACTATACACCAGCGCAGCATGAAACCACCCATGAGCACTAGGAGGGCTGCAACGCCCGGATGGATGCGCAGGTCGGTGAGGTGTCCTTGCAAAATGCCAAGAACCAGTGGAAGAACAAGGCCGTCGAATACGAGAAGCAACCAGAATTGCCAGGAGAGGTCGCCTGTTGCCAACCGCAAACCGTACTCAGGATACTGGCAGGCAGACATCGCAACGAATGCAGCTAGAAGTCCCAGTTCGAGGATGATTGCGATTCGATCGAATACCAGAAGTTCCTTTAAGAGTCTGTCAAAAAGAGCTTGGGAGCGAAAAACGATGGATGAGCAGGTGACGGCCGCGATTCCGCACGAGAGGGAGGAGACGACGAAGAGGGCCATGATCAAGGGGGTTTGCCAGAACGGCGCCGTTGCAAACAGGGAGAGGAGCTGGCCGGTATAGCCGGCTGTTACGAGTGCGCTGACAATGGAAAGGGTTGATGCAATACCGACGACAATCGAAGTTGGCAGCAGCGCCGACAGCCAACATAAGGCGAGAAAACTGCCGAGTGCAATGTTTGCCCCCAGCGAGTAGGCGCCGATGGATACCGTGTTGAACACTGGCTTTACTATGAGGGTGAGGGCCGCGTCGGGCCGGCGCATATCGAAGAGCAGGCATGCGATTGCAAGTATGAGGACTATCGTCGCGACGCAATAGCCCATGCCTAGAAAGCGTCGGTACCGAGGGGTTGGAGCGAAGGGCCTTCCGCTGCGTTGGGGGCGGGCCTGCCTTGGCAGAGCATAGAGCGAAACGCAAGAGAGGATGACGCACATTCCCGCGCCAGTGCCGCCCAAAAAGAGATACAGGATGTTCAGGGAAGTCAGCACGGTTCCTCCGGTTGCAACAGCAACGATTTGAACCATTCTAGCAAGTTTATGAGATGGCCCGGAGCCTTTTTGGAAAAAGGCGGGCGTCGGGGGTGTCGGCCTGAACCTCGCCGCCCCCTACGACGTTTCAGCCGTTAAAGCTCGTCAACCAGCTTGTCGGTCAGCTCGCAGAGGGCCCGGTAGTAGGGCGTTCTTGTCTGGGCGATCACGTCGTTGCAAAAGCCGGGCAGCCAGATTTTGAGATGCTCGGCTATGAACCCCTCGAGCTGCTCGAGGGCGTCCGCTCCCCGCTCGGTCAACATCGCCGCGAACTCGAACTCGTTCTCGACGTAGTCGATGCAGTCGTTGTAACCGGCTTTGCGCTCCACGCCGCAGGAGCGCATGAAGTCGGCGACTTCGACCGAATACGAGTTGACCATAAGCGCGGCGCCCTGCTTCCCCTCGGCTCGCTTGCGCCAGGGCCCTTCGGAGTTCTCGACGAGGGGGCGGTCTCCCAGGAAGAGGCGGGTGTTCTCGCATCGCAGCTCGTGCATCACGGTATTTGAGTCGCGGTTCTCGTAGGCCTGCGACAAGGTGCCGGCGAATGCGGCTGAATCGTTGTCAGGCAGGTCGAGCTCATGCCACGTCGTCGCGATGTCGCGGGCGAGCGCGCCCGAGGCCACAAGGCCCGCCAACCGCTCGGTGGGCGGTTGAAACGCGGTCGAGAGCAGGCGGAACATGTTTCCAAGGGCGGTCTGTGCCATGGTGGGCTTCCTGTTCGGCAAGGGGTTGAGGGATTGGCGGCGCCAGGCGCGCGCGGGGCGCGTGCCTGGGTCGGGCCGGTGTGGGCGGCTTCCCAGAATCGCCCGCACCGGCCTGTGACGTCAATTTACAGCAGGTAGTACGTGTTGGGGCCCGTTCCCGCATCGGGCAGCAGCGTCTCGTACGCGCGCCCGCCGAGCAGCTGGCTCGCCTTGCTGCCCGGGTCGTTCAGGTCCCCGAAGACGAGGGCGCGGGCAGGGCAGCCCTCGACGCAGGCGGGCTCGCGGCCGTCTTCCAGGCGATGGTGGCACAGGGTGCACTTCTCGACCGTGCCGGCGCGGTGCTCGGGCGCGTTCACGGCGCCCACGGGGAAGTCGACGCGCCATACGGGCTCCTCGTCGAGCAGCGTGCGCGCCTGGTAGGGGCATGCCTGCGCGCAGGCGCCGCAGCCGATGCACGTCTCGGGGTCCTGCATGACGACGCCGGTCTCCTCGTCCTTCCACGTGGCCCCGACGGGGCAGACCTCGACGCACGAGGGGCTGTCGCAGTGCATGCAGCCCGTGGGGCGGTAGCTCAGCGTGCAGTCGCCGTACGTGCCGGCGGGCGTGTTCGGCGAGGCTCCGCCGACGGTCTCGACGCGCTTGTACCAGACCTGGTCGGGGATGTTGTTCTCAAGCTTGCAGGCGACAGCGCACGACCAGCAGCCGATGCAGCGCTTCGTGTCGACGACAAGGGCATATTTACTGGCCATGGCTTACTCCTCCACCGTTCCGTCCCAGGGCTCGATTGCGACGCGGTTGTCGAAGAACGAGCAGTTCACCGCATACGCGTCGGCGTAGTCGGTCGTGATGGACCCCATCGATCCGCTCTTGCACTCGTTCTCGGCGTACCCCTTGTAGTAGCAGGTCATGCCGGGGCGCATGCCGGCGTGGTAGGCGCACTTCATGACGCAGTGGCCCAGCCAGTTGTGCACCTTGATGTACTCGCCGTCGGCCACGCCGTACCTCTCGCCGTCCTCCGGGTTGACGAACAGCGTGGGCTCGGGCATGACGTCGCTGGCCCACGTGCCCATGAACTGGGTCATGTGGACGCGCGAGGGGTTGCGCCAGGAGATGCACACGAGCGGGTACTCCTCGGCGTAGCCGGAGTTCTCTCCTGAGATCGCGTTCTCGAAGTACGTGGGCATCTTCTCGCGGTCGAGCACGGCCTCGGTGTCGTAGTTGGACGGCGTGCGCGGTGCAGGCGCGTCCACGTAGAACATGAGGCGGCCGGTTTCGGTGATGAAGTTCGTGAGGCCCTTGTTGCCGATGTAGGGCTGGTCGTCGACGTAGCGCATGAGCTTGTTCTCGCGCAGCGTCTCCATGGTGATGCCGTGCTCGACCGCGGCGGGGACGTCGTCGAACGTGCCGCGCCACCAGTCGTCGTCCGTCACGTCGCACACGGCGTCAGCCAGGCCGAACGCCTCGCCGAACAGGCGGGCGATCTCGGAGTCCGTCTTGGCCTCGAACATGGGGTCGATGCACTTCTCGGAGATGCGGACGTTCTTCTCGTGGTTGAGGGGGATGACGTCCTCGAACTCGTACATGTCGGTCACGGGCAGCAGGATGTCGGCGTAGCGCGCCGTGTCGGTCATGAACGGGTCCTGCACCACGATGAGCTCGAGCTTGTCCAGGAACTCGTGCTTGACGCGGTTGGAGTTGACCGAGCCGCCGATGAGGCCGCCGTGGGAGACCCAGAGGTTCTTGACGGGGTAGTCCTCGCCCTTGAGCTTGCCCGAACTCATGATGTCGCAGGCGGCGAGGAACGTGATGGAGTTGACGGCCTTGCCGTTGGACGGCGCGCACAGGGCGTGGCCGAAGAAGTTGCCGTACATGCAGTCGAAACCGCCCACCGAACGGCCGGGCTCGCCGAAGTTGCCGGTCATGGCAATCATGGCGGTCATGGCGTAGGCCGCCTGCAGGCCGTTCTCGTAGGCACCGGTGCCGAAGTTGATGTAGTGCGCCACCTTGTGCTCGGGCTGCAGCACGTCGTAGAGGTAGTCGAAGTCCTCCTCGGAGATGCCCGTGACCTCCATGACGCGGTCGAGCGTCCACTCCTGGACGTGCTCCTTGAACATGTCCCACGCGGTGACGTAGTCGTCGTCGGGGCAGCTCCACGAGGGCGACTCGCACGTGTCGAAGAAGTCGGGCTGGCCGGTCTGCTCGTTCCATACCATGATGGGGTCGATCTCGGTGGGCTGGCCGGTCACCCAGAAGGGCGGGCCCACGTGCAGCGGCTCGTCGCAGTACTCGCCGCCGCGCAGGTACATGCCGTCGGACTTCTTGATGAGGAAGGGCGCGCAGGTGTGGTTGAGGACGAAGTCCGCGTTGTAGGTGCCCTCGTCCATGAAGCGCTTGATGATGCCCAGGTACAGGGCGGCGTCGCACCCCGGCTTGACGGGGATCCACTTGTCGGCCTTTGCCACGGTGGGGGAGAAGAGCGGGTCGACGCACACGATCTTGGCGCCGGCCTCCTGGGCGTTGGCGAGGTGCTGCCACATCTGGATCTGGGCGCCCACCGGGTTGCCGCCGAGGAACAGGATGTAGTCCGAGTTCACGAAGTCCTGGGGCTCGGACTGGTCGAACCACTGGATGCCGCCGCGGGTGAGGCCCGTGTTCGTGGCGTTGTCGAACGAGTAGTCCCACTTGGTGCAGCCCAAGGCGTTGAAGAGGCGCATGATGAGGCCCGCGTTGCCGTTGAGCGAGCCCTGCGCGCCGCCGCCGCCCTGGTAGTAGGTGTTGGCGAGCGGGCCGAAGTCCGCCTCGGTCCTCTTCCACTGGTCCACGATGAGCTGCACGGCCTCGTCCCACGTGATGCGCTCCCACTCGCCCCCGCCGCGCGGGGTGCCGTCGACGCGCTTCATGGGATAGCGGATGCGGGCCTCGGAGTACGTCCGCTGGATGCGCGAGCGTCCCTTGAGGCACGTGCGGTAGTCGAAGTCGGGCTTGGGCAGCATGTGGCTCACGTTGCCGTTGCGCGTGTAGATGTGGTACTGGCAGAACGAGCAGCTCCAGCCGCAGGTGCAGGTGTGCTCCTGCTCCTCGGCCGCCTCGTCAGCGAGGGCGGTGCTCGCGGTAAGGTGCGAGGTCTCCTCGGTGGCAGCGAGGCTTTCCAGCGTCACGCCTGCGCCGACGGCGGCCGCTGCTTTGACGAAGCCTCGGCGAGTTAGGGACTCGGCCATCGTATCTCCTTTTCTCCTTCATGGTGCTTCCCCTGTGGGTCGCCGCGTTCGCCGCGCGACCCGATTGGAAATGTAGCAAGCGCGACCGGGCGCTGTACAACAGCCTTATGTGGGCCTATCCATAGACGATGTTTGTACGTCGAGGTAAAGCGGCCGTTGTAGAATGAGGGGGTGTGGGAAGGTGTCATGGGAAGCACAGAAGATGACCGGCGCGGCGAACGCGCGTATGGGGGCGGGCGGCATGGAGCTGAGGCAGCTGCGGTACTTCTGCAAAGCATGCGAGGAGGGGTCGTACACGGCGGCGGCCGAGGGACTGTTCGTCACGGAGCAGACCATATCCGCGGCCGTCAAAAAGCTCGAGCGGGAGCTGGGCTGCGAGCTTCTCTCCCGTGGGAAGGGCGGCGTCGCCCCGACGCCGGCGGGAGAGGTTCTCTATGAAAAGGGGGCGGCCATGCTCAACCTGGCCGAGGACGCTGCCCGCGTTATCGCGCGCAAGCGCTCCGAGCGGTCGCGCGTGCGCTTCGACTCGGTCATGCTGGGCATACCGGAGCGCGGGTCGTTTTCCACGCAGGCGATCGACGATTTCTGCGCCGCCTATCCCTACGTCGACGTCGAGCTGTCCGAGTACTCCACCGAGAAGTGCATCAAGCACGTCCTGAACGGCGAGGCTGACCTGGCCTTCGTTTACGACGACGTCGCGGACGAGAACCTGGAGGTGCACCATTTGGCCGACGGGGAGGTCGTAGTCGCCATGGCTCCAGACCACCCGCTTGCGACGCTGGGGTGCGTCACCTATGCGGATTTGCGGGGGCAGGCCATCCTGTCGTGCGGACAGGGAGGAGCGGCGTTCCGCGCGCTTGCGGAACAGTGCGCGATGCGCGGTTTCGACCCGACCGTGCGCACGGTGCCCGCCCTTTACTACCTGGACATGGCGGCGGAAGGAAAAGGGGTGGCGTTCGCCCTGGCCGGCCACCCCATGCTCGGGGGAGGGCGCAACCTGGTCGCCCTTCCGTTCAGGCCGACCGGCACTGGGGAGGACGCCTGCGTCACGACGCCAATGAACCTCGTATTGCGCCGCGATCGTCGACCAAAGTCCCCGGCGCGCCTGCTGGCAAGCTGGTTGCTGGAGGTCTGGGGCGCAGGAGGGGAGTAGGGGGCAAGTGGAATACCCCAAGAAACTCGCCAGAAGATTATGAATTCATGTAGCGCAGCTGTAAACAGGGCTGCCTGAGTCGATTCTTGGACCACTGTGGGGGTTGAAAAGGGTCTGATGCTGAGACTCACCCAGCATCAGACCTTAAAGTCACCCTAAACGACCGCTTTAGCACTCGTTTAGTTTAGAAGTCTTCCTCGACGGTCCCCATGATGGATTGGACGGCGACCATGCCGCCGGCGGCCGCGCGGCCGACCGAGAAGCCGCCGAAGCGGGCGGGGTAATCGGGACCGAACATGCCGCCGGACGCGTTGCCTGCGGCATAGAGGCCGGGGATGATGTCCCCATCCTCATTCAAGACGCGCATCTCGTCGTCCACCAGCAGGCCGGCGTCCGTGCAGTTGATGCCGTTGACGTAGTGGAAGGCGTAGAACGGGGCGTCCTTGATGCCGGCGAGTTGCAGGTACTTGGCATCCATAAAGAAGTCCTCGTCATAGCCCGCGTCCACAAAGCCGTTGAAGCGGTCCACGGCCTCCTTTACCTTATCGGGATCCAGGCCGATGAGGCCGGCCAGCTCTTCGATGGTGTCGGCCTTAAAGCCGGTGCCGGCCTCGAGGGAGGCGTTGAGGTCGTCCTCGCTCGGCGGGAACGCCGGGTAAAACGCGCGGACATATTCGCCCCCGTGTTCAAGCAGGTGGCTGTCGATGATCTGCCAGCACTCGTGGCCCGGCTGGTCGCGAATGGAGTTGGTCACAAACTCGAACCACTGGTTTTCGTTCATGAAGCGTTCGGACTTGGAGTTCAACGTCAACCACGGGGCACCCTTGAAGCACGAGTTTCCGGCAACGTCGAGATGCAGCTGTGTGTTGGCGGGCGTGTGCTCGATGGCGGCACCAACCCAGATGCCCATCTTTGTGGCGTCGCCGTCAAGGCCGTTCCTGGGGTTGAAGTGCGCAAGGCCTAGGCCCTGCGGGTTGTAGCACTGGAGCATCTCGTCGTTGTCGATGATGTCGCCGGTGCATAGGATGACGCCCTCGTGAGCGTTTACCTTTACGTACTCGCCGGAAGCCTTTTGAGCGATGACGCCAGTGACTCGGCCAGAATCGTCCTGAACAAGTTGTGTCGCGGGCGTCTCATACAGGATGGTGCCGCCGTTGTCGACCGCCCAGTTGCACATCCATTCGCCCACGATGCCAATCCCGCTCTTTGTGCTCTCCCAGCCATCGATGGACCAGGATGTGCCCAGGTGGTTGCCGTCAAGCGGGATGAATGAGAGATGAGCGCCTGGCACGTTGTCGGCAACCCACTCGACCGCAGGGCCCGACTTGAAGACCATGCGACGAATAAGCTTGTGGTTCGCCCTGCCGTACGTTGCGTCGACAAGCTCCTGCATGACGGCTGCATAGTCGAAGCCGCCCTCAAGCCCCCATTCCTCGGGGTCCGATGTGTTAAAGACCCCGCACCCGCCGCCGCCATTGTGCATGCACTCGAGCTTCTGCAGGGCGACAACCGTAAAGCCCTTCTGCATGGCGTAGTACATGGCCAGGGGGCCCGCCACGCCGAGGCCTGCCACGCAAATGTCGCAGTCGTATGTTTCTGTAATCTGGTCATCCGTGGGGAGTTCGGGCTTGATGTCCCAACTCCAGTGGACGCCCTCGGGAAGAGCCGATTCTTCTGCGGCACTTGCTATACCGGTGGACGTCATACTTACCAAGGCGGCTGTGCCGGCGGCAATGCCGGCCTCGGTCAGGAAATTCCTACGCGTTAGTTCCATGTCTCCTCCTTGTGCCACGGCTTGTTGAAACCTGCGCATATCTACACGGCGAGGCCGTGCGAGTCTGCGCCCGAACAGGTCGAATCCTAGGCGCTGCGCGACACCCGGCAATCATTCAATCTCTTCTCAAACAAGGGGATTCTTTGGAAGAGCCTACCCTAAAGGGCTTAAAAACAAGGGTAATACGGAGGCCTTGCCTGGTAGATCAGATGTTTTTGCCCTTGTCGTCTTCGGAGGAAAGGTAAGATACCGCTTGGGTCATGCTCGCAGGCAACACTTGTCGATATATGCATTGCATTGTGGGAGGATCGGTATGAGAGCGATTGGGCCACGCTTGGCACAGGCGATTGGAAATCTGACTGTGCCTGCAAGTTGCCTTGGCATTGGGCTGGTGTCCGTTTTGACCGAATTGAGCTATATCGATCCGCCGTACACTTACTACTGCAACCCGACGGTTCTATTTTTCCTGTATGACATGGCGACCGTGGCGCTCGCGTCAGCCATTGCTCTGCACGCGCGTCTCGGCAAGGCGCCCCGTATGCTCGTCTCGGACAATAAAAACCTGACGGTTGCCTGCGGGTTAATAGTCCTCTCAATCTGCCTAAACTATGGTTCGCAGGACCTTGGGCTGGAAGCGGTTGCGCCTTATGCCGTTGCCGCAATTGTCGGGGGCCTTGGCATAGCGCTTCTTTTTGTCATGTGGTTTGAAGTCGTGAGCCACCTAAGCCCGGTACAGCTCACATTTTGCTATGCCGTCGCCGCGATTGGCCGCGTGTCCCTCATTTGGTTTTGCGATGGCATGGCATTCGATAGGGCATGGGCGTTCCTTTGCGTCGCCGCGGTTTGCTCGGTTCTCCTGCTGGCAGGTTCCCGGCAGGCGGTATTGACGGGTGCTACCATGGTTGGGGGACTGACGGGGGTTGCTGACAAAGCCGACCCACGAGAGGAGCTGTGCCGCTTCCCACTGCGGCCCCTCATGGTCGTCTTGATGGGGACGCTGCTTCTCTCGTTTGTCCTTCGTTCGACAGGCAACATCTGGGGAACAAACGGAAACCCGGGTGTGATTATCGCCAGCATCGGCGTTGCGCTCATCCTCATAAGAAAAGGCGAATCATTTGAGTTCAGGCGCCTCTGGCAGGCGGCCCTGATTTCTATGGCGTTGGGCGTTCTCCTGTTTGTCTCTTTGGGCGGGGGCGGCCCTCTCATGGTGGCGGGCGTGCTCGTGTCCATGGCATACGAGCTATGCCTCATGTTGACTTATGCGATATTGGGAGACTTGGTTTACCGGAGCTTCTACAACTCGACGTTTCTCTTTGCGGTTGAGCTGGCTGTCGCCCTTACCGCCGGCCACCTGGGGAATGGCCTCGCGATATGCCTTGGGGCCGGCTCGGCCGAAAGCTCCGTCGTCATGTTCGTCGGGGTGGCTTGCGTTCTCGGCACCTTGTTCAGTGCCGCCTGCATCCTGGCGTTTTCGAAAAGAAGCGTGCAGGAGACCTGGGGTGCCATCGTCAAGACGCCCCTTTCGCAGGACTTCGACCTCCTTTTCGAGAAAACGCGGCTCGGTCTGCGCTGCCACGAGTTGGCGCAGGAGGCGAGCTTGAGCAGGCGCGAAGAAGAGGTGCTGCTGTTGCTCGCGCAACGCAAAAGGCCCGCGGCAATAGCCGGGCAACTGGGTATCGAGGCCTCGACGGTTGCCACGCATCGCAAGCATGTCTATCAAAAGCTCGGCGTCCATTCGATTAGGCAGCTGCAGGAACGTATCGGGTCGAGCTTGCAGGGCTGAGGCTCCTGCCGTCCCGCGACTTGCGCGCGGCAGGAGCGTTTGCCGGGAGCGCGGCCCGATTGCCCGCCTGCGTATCCCCCGCGCTGATTCATCCCACCAGGGCCGCGGATATCCTTTCGGCAAGCTCGCGCACGCGCGGGTCCGGCCCGTCGTCGCGAAACACCAGCCAACAGGGGCTCAGCAGGGGTCTGCCGTCCAGCGTGGTGCGTATGACAATATCGTCGCGGCACTTGTATGACGCGCGGACGCTTTCTAGCGAGCAGATGTGCAGCGTGTCGCCAAGGTCTGCCCGGGCGACCTCTGCCGGGCTGCTTAGGCCCCTGAGAAGAAACGACAGCCGCGCGCCGGAGCCGACCGCATGGTTGACCACTTGTCTCCAGTCCTCGAAGAAGGCAAGGCCCGATATGGTCACCGTCGCCCCGTCGAGGTCTGTGCTTGTCAGTTCGGTTATGCCGGCAAGCGGGTTGCTCGATGCCATGGCGATTGCAAGCTGGGCGGTGCCAGCCGGCAGCACGCCGTAAGCGTGCCCGGGGTCGAGTTCGGTCAGGCGGCGCATGGGGTCGACCGCTTGGGTGATTTCGATATCCACGGTACCGCCGACAAGCGCCTCGAGGAAGGGCGTGTTGAAGCCTGTGGCCACAAATTCGAATGGGGGCTCCTCGATGCGCGCGATTGCTTCGAACGCGCTGGTGCCAGTCGGGATTTCTGCCATGCGGATTGACGGCGGCGTATGTGCTTGGGCGAGGCATTCGGAGCGGCCCGCCCCGTAGGCGTCGACGATGGTCTGCGCGCATTCAGGGAAGGTAGTCCCCGCCGGCGTGAGCGCAAAGGTCTGCCGTGCTCGGTCGATAACCTCGAAGCCCAGCTCCCGCTCCATGGCGGCGATGTGGCTGCTCAGGTTGGATTGCGACGTGTAGAGCTGGCGGGCGGCGCGGCTGAAACCGCGCAGGCGAGCGATGGTGAGATACTCTTTCAGCACTTCTATCTTCACGGCACCCGTCCCCCTCCGACACCCGGCCTTCCAAGCATGCGTTTCCCGCTGCCCTTTGTCAATCGGTTTTCCCGATGCCACTCATCGGATTTCACGATGGGGCGATTCGAACGTGCCTTCCCGTGGGGAAAGGTGCGATTTGGCCCATCGTGACCACGCGGGCTATTGTCTCCCTGGGCCAGAGATCAGCCCGGCCCGCCCAAACAATCCTGTCGGTATTGTTTCAGTAAGGGGGAACTTCATGGAGATGAATCGTCGAGACTTTTTGAGTGCATCCGCCGTGGTGGGGACGGGGGGTTGTCGGTTGCGCCGCCCTTGCAGGCAACGCGACACGACCGGCCGCAGCCGCGGAGGCGACGTGGGACAAAGAGGCCGACGTCGTGGTCGTGGGTTCTGGCACGGCGGCCTTCGCGGCCGTCTCGGCCATGAGCCTGGGGGCCGAATCCGTCATCGTGCTCGAGAAAAGCGGCGTGTGGGGCGGCACGAGTGCGATGTCCGGCTGCGGCATGTGGGTGCCGGGTGCCTACTGTCAGGCCGAGGCAGGCGTGGAGGACGACCTGGACGAGGCTTACGCCTACATACTCAAGACGGCGGCGGGGCGCGCGGACGAGAGGGTCGCGCGTGCCTATATAGACAACGCGCCCAAGTTCCTCGAGTGGACGCGCGACGCGTACGGATGGGACTGGTACTGCGGGCCCAACGGCGGCGACTACTTCGAGAGCTACGAGGGTGCGCTCGACGGCGGGCGCACGGTGTTCGTCAAATTCGACGAAGGCAACGTCTGGAGCCACATCGAGCAAATAGCCGCCGACCAAGGGGTCGAGGTGCTCCTCGAGACGCCCGCCGTGTCCCTGGTGAGAGACGAGGCCGGCGGCGTCGCGGGAGTTCTCGCGCATGACAAGGACGGCGCCGAACTGCGCATCCACGCCAAGAAGGGCGTCATTCTGGGCACGGGAGGCTTCGACCACAACCAGGCGATGATCTGGGCGTTCATGCCCGCCCGCCCGTATGTCACGAACGCTGCCGCCGGCAACACGGGGGACGGCCACTTCATGGGGATGGCGCTCGGCGCGGACGTCAGCCACATGGACACCAACTGGGGCCTGTCCTGCCTGAACGACGCGGCGGCATTCGACCCGGACGCAGGCGTCGTGTCCAGCTTCGCCGGCAACGACTGGTTCCACTACCGCACAAAGCCCAACGCCATCGTCGTGAACAAATATGGCAAGCGATTCGGCAACGAGTCCAGCGTCTACGCCATATTCAACCGCGCGTTCGAGGAGTGGGACACCGGCTTGCAGGAGTATCGCAACCTCCCGGCCTACCTCATCGTGGACTCCGAGTTCATGCAGTACTTCTCGCTTTCCTGGGACGGCTCGGTCCCGGAGTACGTCAAGCAGGCGGACACGCTGGAGGAGCTGGCCGAGGCGCTGGGAATCGACGCGGACGGCCTTCTCGCCGAGGTCGAGCAGTTCAACGCGAACGCCGAGCTGGGGCTCGACCCGGCGTGGCACCGCGGCGAAGGCGGCTACGACCGCGCAACGTCGGCCGACGCGGTCTTCGGGCGCAGCCTCCCGAGCATGTCGCTCGGGCCCATCGCAACCCCGCCGTTCTACGGGGCGCTGTACGTCCCCGGCACCTGCGGCACGAGCGGCGGCCTGCGCATCGACGAGAATGCGCAGGCCGTGAACGTGTGGGGAGAGGCCATCCCCGGGCTCTACGCCGTGGGCAACTGCTCGGCCGGCGTGTCGGGCGGCGCGTATTGCGGCGGCGGCATGACCGTCGGCGCTGGGTCGGTCATGGCATGGGTCGCCGTGCGACACATTCTGGGAATTCAAGAATAGGTACGGGCACACGGCCATCGGGCCCTTGAGTCCCTGCGCATCGAGGCCGCCCGGGTTCTTGTGGGCCATGCGACTGAAACCGCAACCGCAGCGAAAAGGTTGCGTTGACGCCGGCCTGGCGCCGGGGGCTCGGTGGTATGTGTAACCAAAGTCTTGCCTGGCTACAAGCCGCGCATTACCAAAGTGGCGCGCCGAGTGAGTCGATCTCACTCGGCGCGCTTTTTAAGGCAACGCTGAACAAATGCTCCCGTAGGCCCGGCCCGGTGCGCACCGTAGTGTGAACGGGCGCGCACAATAACGAGAACGCCGGTGCGCACCCCGATGGTACGGCCGGCGTTCTTTCGCGTGCATAATCACTATGGGTTGTTTTGACCCATAGGAAAGACCGGATTTGACCTTGTGACCGCCATTCTGTATACTTTCGTGTTACGAGAAAGGACAAACAATGATGCCACCGGAGATACATCCGAACGCGCTAAAGCACCTGACGCGCGACGAGGTGCTGTCCGCATGGGGAAACGTTGTGAAGAGTATCCAGCGTGCCAGCGATGACGAGCCGCCGCGATGGCTCTGCATAGGATGGCTCCCGGACGGCAGGTCGGTCGAGTTGATAGCGGTCGAGACGATTTTCGGTTGGCTCATCATCCATGCCATGTCCCCGGTACAGCCGAAATTCGCGAAGGAAATCGCCCAGACGGAAAGGAGAGCGCGATGAGCTACATAGCGGCAAACGGTCAGGAAATCACGGAAGCGATGATTGACAGCTGGTGCGGCGCTTACGAGCGCGGAGAGTTTCCCGAGGGCGAGCGCACCGTCGGCGAGGTCGTCATGGGGCGCCCCCCTCTGTCGGCAGAGAAGACCGTGACGCTTAACGTGAAAATCCCGGTCGGCATGAAGGCCACTTTGGCGAAGAGGGCAAAGGAACACGGCACGAGCACGAGCGCCTACGTCCGCAGCATCCTCGCAAACGACATTCTGGCGGCATCGTAGCGACAAAAGAAAAGCCCCCGAGCTTTGGCCAGCGGCGGGGGCTTTGCAGACGGTTAGACCAGTCCTTTCTACAAGGAGCAGTATACACCATGGACAGCACAGCGACCTCGTAGGCAATGCGGCAAAGCAGCTCATGGCCCTCACCTCGCGCGCCCGGACCGGCCCCGCGGGGCCGCTCGGGGGACTTGTTCATTGTCTCCCTAGTAGACGCGGATTCCTGTGGCCGCTCGGTTCCAACGCTAGGAAACATTCTGACCAGCGTATACAGGCATCCCATCAGCCCGCTCGTGTATGCCTCGCGCAATGGCGAGAGCATCGTTATCGAAACGCCTGACCCTCAGGACACTGGCCTGATGGAACTATTGGCCGTAGCATTGTGGTCGGCTATGACAACACTCTCATCGGATATTGCCTGCCACCTCTCACAAAAGCCGAATGCAGAGAATGCCTCGTAGCAGGATCACCTTCCAGCTTGCAAGCTACTGGGCGGGCGCTTATCTCCGCCAAAGAAACAGGCACCGACCCAGTCGACGCGGTATTGAAGACATTTGAGGGTAAAACCCATCTGCCGAGGCACGGTCAACGGCCGCGAGCTTGTGTGCCGCGACGGGTTCGATTTCGGTAAGACATTCATTACGACGCCTGCAGGGGAGACGTATACCTTGCTTGTACAGAATGAGAATCTTGCCGCAGTAGGCCCTGACGGCAATCTTGTCCTTACGGCACCAGACTCGGTAGGAATGATTTGTCTCGAGCGAGGAGAGGGGATTACAAACGACGAGTTGCGCATCGGCATGGAGCTTGCCGTCATTGGTATCAAAGCCGCCGAACCATGGTATCGCGTCCCGTCTGGATTTGCTTGCTGGGATGAGGTATTTCGCAACGTCGGGCTTGGCAATCATGTAGCGCACGTACCGTTTTAGTCAAAAGGCGATGCCCCATTTATGTTATGCGTGGGGCATCGCCGGCACATTAGCAACTCTTGCTCCTGAACCCTAATTTCGCGCGTTTCCTCCAACCGACGCCATGATTTTATCCCGCCTGCTGGTCAAGCGCCTGCTCTTGGGCGGCAAGGACAGCGCACAACGCCTCCTGGGAGTGCACGTCGAGCGCGGCATAGACGTTTCGCACGTGAACCTTGACAGTCTCGTGAGAGATTCCCAATTCTTCCGCTATCTCCCGCTTCGTCCCGCCCTTTCCGAGCAGGGCAAGCACATCTATTTGCCGTGCGGTGAGCCCATAGCGAAGGGCGACGGCATTTACGGCCTCGCTGTAGAAGGGCCGAGGGTTTCCCCCGTCAGGGCGCAGCGTGCCCCAGGCGCGCTCGTCATTCGAGGTGTCCGTAACGTAAAGCCCCACAATCAAGACAATGCATGAGGCCAGGCCCATGGCCAACTGACCCGATGCGGGACCGCACAAGGCAAGCATGCCGAGGGTAAACGCCTGCCCCGCCGCCATGCCCAGATAGAAGAAGCAGGTGGACCATCCTGTCATCCAATTGACCGTCACCTTTTTAGAGACGGCGAGGTAGATGACGAGCGACCACATGAGAATGTCGATGAAACGATAGCCCCACGCCGCAAGGAAGCAGCTGACGCCCGATGCCGAGGCCACGGGAACGAGCAGCGTGCCCAATGCCAGGACGGGAAATCCAATCTTGTAGATCAGCGTGTCGAAGCGCCTGTGCAGCAGCGTCGCCGATGCGGCGAGGACGACGGCCGCGAACGCATAGCCCGCCACGTAGGTGAGGCTGTGCACGGCGCCGGGTATCGAAGAGTTCAGCTGGGCACAGAGGGCGAATCCCGCCTCGTAGCCCATGCCCTGGGCAAACGCAGTCACATTGAGCTTCCACGGTATGTACAGCTGCGCGCGCTGCTGTCGAGGCCGCGGGCTAGACTCCCTGCGGGAGGGCCACAGCGTAGCGAATATGCCGACCGGCAGCATGACGATGGCAGCCACAACAGCAGGGCCCGCAACGAGCATGAGCAGCGCATACAGTGCGGAGACCAGCACGGTGCACACAGAGCACACGACGATGATGTGCGCGAGGCGCATGGGCAAGAACTGTCGCACCATCTCCATGTAATAGAGAGGCGTCGCCACTCCGACAATCAGGGAGCCGACGAGCATAAGGCCCATCCGACTGTCATCCGGTACGAGGCGGCCGCAGGCCAGCCATATGAGTGCGCCGGCCGCAATAAGACAAATGAGGGTCCCGAGCAGCACGCGTGGGTCAAGCAGCGAGTAATCGAGCCAGTGCGACATGGCGCCGACGACGGCAAAGGCGACGGCGAAAACAATGGTCGCAAGCGTCCATGGGCTGCCGTCGCCAAACCAAGCCCCCCGTGCGCCCGTGTAGAAAAACGAATCTTGCAGCATAACCCAAGACCACAGAAACAGGCAAGTAAACCCAGGCAGAAGACGCGCGTGCTCTCGGCAGACGCTGGCGATTCGTCGAACCGGGTTTAGGCCGATGAGGCCGAACCATGCATGCATGAAACACCGTCCCACAGTCTCGAGCGTCAGACAAAGAAGCGACCGGCCCTGAGTGCCGGTCGCTCAAATCTAGCACACCATGCTGCGCATGTGATGCGGCGGGTCCCGCGAAACACACGGCCACCGCCGTTGCCTCTATGCCCGCGCTACTCGTTGGCGGCAATCGCCTCGGCGGCCACATAGCCAAACGTCAGGCAGTTCCCGCCAAGGTTGTGGCCCGGGAAATGCGTCGAATAGCAGTTGGCGAACATGTCGCCGACGATGGTGCCCACGGCATACAGACCGGGGATGACCTGCCCCTCGGTATCGATAACCTGCATGTCGAGGTTGGTCTGCAGGCCGCCGGTGGCAATGAGGAACCACGGCTGGCAACGGCACATGTAGAACGGCGGCGTGGCAACGGGCCGCAGGCGCTCGGGCAGATCTTGTGGAACTCCTCGTCCACGCCCGTCTCACAGTAGCCGTTGTAGCGCTCCACCGTAGCCATGACCTCGTCGACCGGGAGGCCCATCTTCTCGGCCAGTTCCTCGATGGAGTCACCCTTGTAAATGTCCATCGCCAGGGAGGCGCCGTTCATGGCGATGGGCTCGCCCGAGTGCTCGACCATGTCGTCCCACGCGGCAATCATGGCCTCGCCGTTTTCGCCAGCAACAGAGGGGCCGCCGTAGTAGTCCTCACCCCAGGGGCCGGCCTTGGCGTACTCGGTGTCCCAGATGGCAAACGACTCGTGGTCGGTCTGACCCAGGGCGGCCAGGGCGGCATGGGAGAGCACGTTGTCCTCGTTGGAAAAGCGCTTGCCCTCCTTGTTGACGAGCAGGCCCTGGAAGGCTCGCACCTGGTTGCAGATCTTCACGTACTGGAAGTTGAACAGCATGGGGGCAGCCATCTTGGTCTTCTGCCAGGCCGCGCCGACCCACAGGCCCATCTGGTGGCCGGTGCCCTCGTACACGCCGCCCTTGATGTCCCAGACCCACTCGGGGCAGTATGCGTGGACCATCTCGTCGTTGGCACCGAAGTCTCCCGTGGCGAGCACGACGGCCTTCGTGCCCACGAACTTCGTGTAGCCGCCGTCCTCCTCAGCTACGACGGCAGTCACGCGGCCCTTGCCGCCGTCCTCACGGACGAGCTGCTTGCCGGTGACGACGAAGCGGAGGTCGCCGCCGAGTGAGGCGCAGTAGGCGGCGAGGTTCTCCACGACGTCCTGCTGCGGGTTTTCACGGGTGGACGTGGGGGCGTTAGGCCCGCCAATGAAGTCGTGGGTTCCCCAGTACTCGCTGACGATGTCCTCGGGATCCTCATAGTGCGCCTCGAGCACGGGCGTCAAGTCGCAGCCGCCGTAGGAGCTGCCCGTGGTCATAAGGTCGATGAGCCAGTTCATCGCCTCTTCGGAGCGGTTGGCGTGCAGCCACCACTTTTCCTGGTCGACGAGGAAGGAGTGGTAGCCCATCATCTTCTTGTATGCCTTGGCGATATCGGAATGAACGCCCTTTTCGTCCATGAGCTTGGAGCCCATGACGAAAGTCGATCCGCCACGGCCCACGGGAATTCCGCTTTGGGCGATGAGCGTGACGCCAACGCCTTGCTCGAGCAATCGCGCGGCCGCGACCAGTCCCGCGGTGCCGCCGCCGATGACGACGACGTCGTTCTCGACGGTATTGGCAATCTGATCATCGGGGATGGGCTCGGGAGGAACCTGGAAGGCCCACTTGGCGCCCTCGGCCTTTTCGGCGGTCATGACGTCTGCGACATCATCAGCAAGAGCCATAGAGGCACCCGCTGCCGTCGCCGCGACGAGGGCGGCCGTGCCCGCGGTGCCCTTGACGAAGTCCCTGCGTGCGATTTTGCTCGTGCTCATGACAAACCCCTTTCATCATGCCGCCCGGGTTCTTGCGGGCCATGCGGGCGAGGCCGCAGTTGCAGCGAAAAGGCTGCGCTGGCGTCAGTTTGGTGCCGGGGGATTTCAGTGGCATGTGCAACCAAAGTCTTGCCTGGTTGCAAGCCGCATATTATCAAAGTAGCGCGCCGAGTGGGTCGACCCACTCGGCGCGCTGTCGGGTTCGCGTCATACCGTCTAACATTTAATGAATCTCCTACCGTCTTGATGCCCGGCAATACTATTCGGTATCGATTTGATGCGACGCCTCGTGCTCCTTGATAAGCCCTACGAGGTCTTCATGCGAATGAACATCAAGTTTTTGATGGACGTGCAATACATGGCTCTTTACTGTATTCGTTGAGACGCCAAGGCATTCGGCCATATCCGCTATTGATTTCTTGCAAGCGAGAAGGAAAAGAGTCTCTCGCTCACGCGCAGTCAAGCTGTAGAGTCGTGCCATCTCATCGAGTGTCGCTTGCTCTTCAGGAATATTCGAGAAAACCGGCTCCTCGAATGAGGCGGAGTTAGAGCGACTGACGTCGGTCTTTTCGTCTCTAAAGGTCTTGTCTATATCCAGGTAGCCGACCATGCGATTTAGGGCTCGCGTGTTGTAGGGAATGTAACCGCACAAGAGAATGCCAACCGCTATGACCATCGCGATGATGAAGCGTCCCCTTTGGTCTGGGATGACAGCGCTAATATCAAAGAAGCATGCCCCGATGGCCTGGGCAATTGCGTTGGCAACATAAACAAGGGCAAGGCCGCGAAACAAGCTTCCCTGCTCCTCTCAGGCGATTTCTATAACCCACTGCAAGTAGCGCGGTGCAATCATGAAGAAGCCGATGGTTGCCAATGACAGCACAAGAGGGCTGCACCCAAGACCTGAACCCAAAAAAAGCAACGGGACGGCCAGCATGATTGCGGCCGAGACATCCAGTATGGAGAAAAGGCTGTTGGCAAAAAGCGAGAAATCAAAAATCATGATGACGCCGGCCAATACAGATGCAAGGGCAAATGTTGATCCCCAGTTACCTTCGGGGCCCATGCCCGAACGCAAATAGTTCATGCCAACCGAGAACGAGGCAATGAGCACGATCAGGGACAACGGCAACCGTATTCTTCTACAGCATTGGCCTTGGGGCTGTTGTGCTATCGAGTCGAGACCACCCCCTCCGAGGTTAAGAGTGATCTGATGCTGCAACAACTGGCAAACGGTCAACGAGGCAAATAGTTCTGCTATAAGGGGAAATTGTTCGGGCAATGCAAGAACAGTCGTAGCGAACAGAAACGAAGCCTCCATACCGCCAAACGCGACAATGGGAAGCATCTTATTTTCAAGAGCAGACAGAACGAGACCGTTGTAGAGGAACCAAACAGACTCGGCGGCGCCAAGAAGGAGCATGCACGCGAGGCACGCAACGCTATCCGCCGGCAACAGATGCACACCTGCAATTCCAACACACACGCATATCGAAGTGAGGGCAATTGCACGTTTGCTACGCATGAGACGTTCGGCGCGATTGGGTTTGAGGACGGCAACTGCCAACAACACGAGCTGTGCCGCGCATGTCAGATAAGTGGCGGGAGAAATCCCGACGGGGGTAGCAAAGAGGCAGTGCGGTATGCCGCTGATGAGGGCGACGGATGCCATGGCCTCAAGGGCTCGTTTATCGAGCATAGAACCTCCTGTCTATTATCGTGCAGTGTAATGCACGACTCTCTTGAATTCTCACCCCACCTCACCCCTTTTATAAGGTGAGAACACATTTATTCATCGTGATAAGCCAGGAAAATCTCACGGCAAGTCGGTTGATGTGCCTGACTGCACCACGCATTACCTTTGATGCTGCGGCACCGAAGCGGAGCCGGCTTTGTTGATGAACTGGCTTTTATTCTGTTGGTAAGAAAGGGGAGACATCATGGATGAGGCACTGCTTACTAGAAAAGAACTTCTTGCAGGGATGGCAGGAGCTGCAGCTTTGGCTGCGGCACCCGCTGAGGTGCTTGCCAATACGGGGGCGCAGTCCGCACCAGCATGGGATGAGGAGACTGAAGTTCTCGTCATCGGCGGAGGCGGTTCGGGTGTCGTGGCTGCCATCACGGCCGCTGAAGCCGGCGCGAAGGTCACCATCCTCGAAAAGGCTCCCCAGGGAGGCGGCACCTCGCGCATCTCAGGCGGCAACATTTTCTTTACACGCGATGTCGACAAGGTAACTGAGTATCTCGTCAAGGCCTATAACGGCACGACGCCTGAAGACGTTTTGCGCGCATACGCTGAAGAGGGCACGAGCCAGATTTCCTGGCTTGAGCAGCATGGCTTGCCTTACTTTGAGATTCCCGCAGGAAACGGCCTGTCATCTTTCGACAACATCCCTGGTCGCGAGGGATGCGGAATTGTTTCCATTGTAAAGGAGGAGGGTGCAACGCCCACTGACGATGGAGGTCGTTGGTTTTGGCAGTGGGCCGAAGGCGCAATCGCCGATGCGGGTATTGACATGCGAGTAAATGCCCACGCCACAGAGCTCGTCCAAGACACGGTGACACGCGAGATTCTCGGCGTAAAGGCGCTGATTGACGGCAAGGAGACGCTGTTCAAGGCGTCAAAGGCGGTCATTCTATGCACAGGCGGCTTCTGCAGCAATCCCGACATGGTGGCAAACTTTCTCGAGCCCCAGACGATGGTAACATGCGCAAGTCGTTACAACACAGGCGACGGTCTCAAGATGGCCATGCGAGTGGGCGCTGACATCTGGCACATGAACACCTACAACGCGCACGGCTTTGGCTTTGTTGAACCGGGGGCACAAGTTGCTCGCTGGTATGTAGCGTTCTACAACGTGCCCGCTGGTGCCTATTTCTACGTAAACCGCACAGGCCGTCGGTTCACGAACGAGAGCGCTAATGAATTTTCCGGGCATACGTCGAACTGGAAGTTCGACGAAATGGACACCTCGCTTCAGGCTTCGAGCACCAAGTTGCAAAACGTGCCTTTCTATGCGGTGTTTGACGAAAACTTCCGCGCATCGCACCCTCTATACGACCAGAACCTCTCAGGCGGAGCACAGGGTATTCCGACCGAGTTGACAGGTCTGGATCCGTGGAGTTCGGACAACCTGGATGAGATTGAGAAGGGCTGGATTCTGAAGGCTGACACACCCGAAGAACTCGCGCGACTCATCTGCGACAATGGCGCGGAGGATGGTTTTGACTTCGATCCTGCCACGTTCGTGGAGACGTTCGAATCTTATAATGCGTTCTGCAATGCCGGTGAAGACAAGGATTTCGGCTCATCCAACCTGGTGGCCCTTGAAACGCCTCCTTATTATGCAGCGAAGATGCAGCCTGTGCTTTACACCACATGTGGCGGGCCGCGTAAAGACGCCAGCTCCCACGTAGTTGACCTTGACGGAAATGCAATCCCGCGTCTGTACTCGGCCGGTGTTGAGGGGAGCAGCACGGGTTATCTGTATTGCCTTGACGGATGTAACTGGGGCGATGTGATGAACTGGGGCCGCATTGCTGGTCGCAACGCCGCAGCAGAAAAACCGTTGGCATAATCGGCAGCCCATTCTGGTTCTGCACCCAGACAAGTATTCAGTCTCACACAAGGGCGGGGACTGCATAAGAATGCAAGTCGCAGTCATGTTGATTGGCTTCGGAAAAATCGAAGTTTGCCTGTTGTCCACGCTCTCCACCGATTTACGAGCTGCACGGTTCTTTGGCCGAGGCATTGGGACCTCTGCCCGAAGCATTCAAAAATGGCCGTCCGACCTCTTCTTACGAATTGGTCGGACGGCCATCAATCACGTGTCAAAAGTGAGGCCTATGCCTTTACGGCCTTTGCCGCGCTGCGGCCGGCCACGTATCCCATCGTTGCGCCGATGCCCAAGGCGCTGCCGCCGTCATACGTGCGCGAGAAGAACGGGCGGCTCGCCATCGTTCCAGCCGCATACAGGCCGACAATGGCCTCCCCGTTTTCGTCGAGCGCCTGACCGGCCTCGTCGATGACGAGCCCGCCCAGGGAGCCGCGGCAGATTGCGTAGCCGCGCACGGCGTAAAACGGCGGGGTCACGAGAGGCACCAGGTACTGCGCGTCCTTGCCGCAGTCGCTGTCCTCGCCCCCCTCGCACAGGGCGTTGTAGCGCTCCACAGAGCGAATGAGGACCTCGGGGTTCATCTGCGTGGCGAGCGCGAGATGGAAGAGGCTGTCGGCCTCGTAGGCCTGGACAAAACTGTCGGGAGTCGTCTGGCCTACGAGCTCGGCCACGCCCTCGCAATCGGCCACCGTCGTGGCGTCCATGATGCACCAGGCGCCGTCGGCCTTCTCATGGTTGGTGTACGAGTAGTGGATGGGGCGCGTTCCCTTGTCCTCGCCCACGCGGCGGTCGCCGTCGAGGCTGGTGATCATGCAGGTCGAGGCGAACGCCGGCGAGGAGTAGCTGCCACGGTACACGTCCATCGGGTCGAAGATGAGCGGGCCGCCCTGAACATACTGGTCCGGGTAGAACTGCGCGCCGGCCGAGGCGCCAAGCGTCATTCCGTCGCCCGTGTTGCCGACGGCCGTCACGGTGTAGCACGCTTGCGACTGCGGGATGAGCTCGCGCATCATGTCGGCGTTGCGGGCGTAGTCGCCGCAGGCCAGGACGGTGGCACGCGCGTTGAACGTCTTCTTGCCGCGTGCCGTGTCGGACACGGCGCCCACGACGGCCCCGGATGCGTCCACGAGCAGCTCCGTGGCGGGCGTCGCCGTATAGATCGCGCCGCCGTTCTCCTCGATTAACCTGGACAGGCTCTCAATGAGGCGCCAGGCGGAACGCGCCTTCGTGTCGGCCTCGCCGGATTCGGTGGCGGTGATGTCCGTGTACTCCTTCAGGGGGAGGATCTCGACGCCCGTGGAACGGATCATGTCCAGCGCGGCGTCGTTGTTGTCCGCCAAGACGTGCAGCATGGAGTCCACGGGGAACTCGTCGGAGTGGGCCTTGGCGGCTCGGTCGCAGAAAAGCTGGTAGAGGCCGTCGGCGTCACCGGTGTTCGTCGAGAAGAAATACCCCTCCGCCATGGCGCTCGTGCCGCCGATGACGTCCTCCTTCTCGACGACGGCGACGCTCGCGCCGTCCTTCATGGCGGCGACGGCCGCGGTTAGGGCCGCGATGCCGCTGCCGACGACGAGCACGTCCGTGTCGACGGTCTCGTCGACGGGCTCAACGGCGACGGGCTCCTGGAACGAGCTCGCATCGCCGCCGGCCTGCTCGACGCAGTCGCCCACGGCCGACAGGAGCGCCATGCTCGTGATGGTGGCGCCGCTGACGACGTCTACGGCCAGGGACTGCGCGTCCAGGATGCGCTGGGGGAGCAGGTCGAGCGCGGTCTCGCCGATGAGGGGCGACTCTCCCTCGCTCACGATCTCGATAGAGTCGATGGACGAGGTGCCGAAGGTGACCTCGACCTCGATGTCGCTGATCATGCCGTGGGCCGAGGCGGCGTACGTACCGGGCGTGAGGACGGGCTGAGACTCGCCGGCCAGAGCGCTTGTGATGGAACCGGCGGACAAGGTGGCGCCGGCGGTCATTGCCGCCATGAACGTGCGACGGGAAACGGAAGTCATTGCTGCGTGGTCCTTTCTTCTTGTAGGAGGGGCGCCCCGACACCCACCCTCGGGCGCCCCGTGCCGTTTTTACAGGTTCGCCGCGATATGCTCGGCGCTGATGCGGCCGGTGTTGAGCGCCGTGGCGATGCTGCAGCCGCCCGAGTAGTACATGGAGAGGATGTTGCCGCCGAGGCACACCTCGCCGACGCCGTACAGGCCGCCGATGGGGGCGTCGCCTTCCCCGAGGATCTGGCAGTTCTCGTTGACCTTGAGGCCCACGAGGCTGCCGATGACACAGATCGAGATCTCGCCGGCGTAGAAGGGGCCGTTCTTCACGGGGTACATCGCGTCGTGCGGCGTGCCGAGCTCGGCGTCCTCGCCCGCATCGTACGCGTCGTTGTACGCGGCGACGGTCTGCGCCAGGCCCGCGGCGTCGATTCCGGCGGCCTCGGCAAGCTCCTCGAGCGTGTCGGCCTTGAAGACCTTGCCGCGCTCGACCCACTGCTCGAACACGCCGACGTTCGGGTTGTCCGCGTCGACGACGGCGAAGGCGTGCCCGCCCTGGGCCTGGCTGATGCTGTAGGCGATGTAGTACTCGTCCTGGCTTTCGTCCGCCAGCCGCGTTCCGGCCTCGTTGACGATGATCTCCTGGCGCTTGCGGTACGTGTTGTTGAGGTTGGAGTACATGCCGAGTTTGGCGTCGAGGCTGAAGTACACCAGGGCGCCCTCGCCGACGCGGGTAGCACCGAGGCCCTCGGTCAGCCTGAAGGCGTCGCCCGTCGAGCCTGCGCCGCACCAGGGCACATACGAGGGCACGAGCTCGCCGCAGAGCTCTTCCATGTACTCGGCGCTCTGCGTGAAGCCGCCGCATGCCAGGACCACGTTCTTTGCCCTCACGTCGTACTCGGACGCGCCCTGCGCCACGTGGACGCCCACAATCGCGCCGTCTTCCACAATCAGGCCCGTGACCTCGGCCCCGTAGCGAATCTCGGTGCCGGACTGGCGCACCTTGGTCTCGAGGAAGTGGGCCAGGGCGTAGCCACCCTGGTTCGTGAAGCTGCCCAGGTTGGCCTTGTCCACGTCGGCAAGGACCTGGTCCAGGTTCGCGTCCATCTGGAGGTAGGTGTAACCGCTGTACGTCTTGACGGAGCCCGTGTAGTTCGTGGCGTAGGGGCCGCCGAAGGCCGCAATGCTGGCCACGGTGTCGGGGGACTTCTCGAACACGGCGCGGGCGAGAGGCTCGTTCACGCCGCCGGTGTTTCGCTTCACGAGAAGGTCGACCATCTCGTCGGGGGAAACGTGGTGGTCCATGACGTCGTTGGCGCGCAGGCCGTCGCCCACGGCGCAGCCGCCGTAGGACAGCTGCGTCGAGCCGCCGGCGATGTCGCACTTCTCGAAGACGATGGCCTTGACGTCGGACTTTACGTTGTCGAACGTCGGGTAGGCCAGCGTCATGGCGGCCATGAGGCCGGCCCCGCCCGCGCCGACGATGATCGCGTCGTACTCGCCCTCCGGGGCGGCGGCCTCCTCTGCCGCCGGCGCGGGCACGTCGAAGGCCTCCGTCATGCCTGCGGCGTCCACGGCGTCGCGGATGGCCGAGAGGTAGCCCGTGCTCGTCAAGGTGGCGCCCGACACGCCGTCGACGTTGATAGACTGGGTCTCGACGACCCTCTGGGAGATGGCCTTCAGGGCGCTCGTGCCCGGGCCCTCGCTCTCGAAGTTCTCGCCGGGGACGACGCTTTCGATCCTGCCGTCGGCGATCACGACGTATGCGCTGACGTCGCCCCTGGCCCCGACGCCGCGGCCGACAAAGCAGCCGTCGCCGGCGGGGGCCGCCAGTGCCGAAGCCGGGCGGGAGCCGGCGAGCAGGCCCGCGCCCAGTGCGGCGCCTCCGCCGAGGGCGGCTGTCCTGACAAACGAACGACGACTCTGGATATCAGATGCAAACATGTGTGGCAACCCCTTTGTGTCGTGGCGAGGCGGCCTTGAACTGTCCGGTCGCCAACGCCTGCCTTCGTTGGGCAGGCACCACCCTAGCCAACGGATGCATCGCCCGACAATGCCGTATTGTCCGGGAGGGGTCACGTGTAGGGGACTCGGGCTCACGCATTATGCCTGAGTGACCTCATGGCTTATGGGTGAGTGGCGCCCCTGCGGCTGCTATCCCGGCCGATAATGCTTGGTATAATGGCCCGCGTACACTGCAAGGGGCAGGCTGCGCGAAAGAGGACTCGCTGTGAACAGGTTTCGATTCGACAAGATGCTTCCAACAGTGTTTGCCCAAATATGCCTCTGGGCGTTCCTCCAGAAGTTTGTTTATGGCTACACCTTGAGCGACCATGGGCAGCGGGCCCTGTTCGGTTGGCTGGCAACGGACTATTTCATCGCGCTGCCCTGCCTCGTATTGCTATGCGCCCTTGCCTTCTCGTGCGCCCTGGCACGGGCCGGCCTCGCGGTGCGTCAGCCCAAGCCAGTGCTCGCCGCCGGTGTGGCGGCAGCGCTTGCATGCCCTGCCATACTGTTCGGTTGGGGAGGGGCCGGCGGCGATGCCGCACGACGCGCGGCGCTTGTGGCGGCGTCCGTTGCCTTGTGCGTTTCGTTCTCCATCGTGTTGTTCGCCTGGCTGGAGCGGATGCGCCAACAAGCCGAGGAGATGGGCGTTCGCACCGTGCTGCTTTCCGCGCTCGTCGCCTATCTCGTGTACTGCGTCATCGCGCCGAGCTACAGCAACTACACGCCCTACGTCCTCGTGCTGGAGGCCGCCTCACTGCCGCTCGCCTCACTTGCGTACGCGTCGAGCATGCGCGCCTCTGAACCGAAACCCGTGGGCGCTTGCGGCGGGGCGCATGCGCGACCCACCGCATCGACTGCCGCCAAGCTGCAGGCAGCCGGCGCGGCCCTGCTGTTCCTGGTCTTTCTCTCGACGTCTTACGTCGATTTCCTGAACCCCGACCTCCCGACGGAGCATTCGGAGCAGCCGACGTTCTACGCGCTGCTCATATTCGGCGTTGTTCTGCTGGCCGCGGCATTGGCATGGGACGATGACTCGCAGCCTCTGACAAGCAGGCGGATCGAGTCAATCGCTCGAATCGCGGTCGCGTTCTTCACCGTCTCGTTTCTCGTGGTCTACTTCTACGCCGGTTCGAGCGGCCGCTTCTGCTTCGACTTCACCTGCGCGCTTCGCAGGCTCGTCATCATCGTGGGGTACGTGGCCGTGCTGGGCATCGCGCTCGCATATGGAATGCGGGCGGACCTCGCCGTGACAGTCGGCTTCCTTGCGCCGTTCCTGGGGTCGAGAATCATCATGCGGACGCTTGGGCTCCAAGTGCAGACAGGCGCCATGGCCGGTACGGCAGACGAGCGTCTGGCTTGCATGCTCATCCTGGGCGTCATCGGTGTTGTGGGAATCACTGCAATCGCCATTGCCGCGCAACGCGCAGGCGTCCCGGGTACTCCCGGCGAGCCGTGCGGTTTTGCGCCGGTGCCTCCGAGCCACCCAACGAGCAGCCCTAGGCATGCGGACGCCGTAAAATGCCTGGCGGACACATACGGACTGTCCGAGCGCGAGCGGCAGATCCTCCATTACCTGTCGCTCGGATACAGCGTGAACCGCATGTCCGAGCTGCTGGGCATCTCCGACAACACGGTGGGCACCCACATACGCTCGGTATACAAAAAGACGGGGCTCCACACCAAGCAGGAAATCATCGACAGGGTTGCGAGCGAAGCCGAGCTACAGCATTCGTAGGGCATGGCGGCAGCATCAGAATTCACGACATTTTGACCGGGCGGATTGTCAAGCTGAGTGCAACAGCCCCTCCCGGTAGGCCTCGTTGGCCGTCTTGGACCCCGCGTGGCGTGCGGTGGCTCTGGTGATGGCGGTGCTGTCACCCGTGATGGCGGAGATAGGGGCCGCTGGGGGTGACGGCGATGAGTGAGCTCCAGCGGCCCACGGAGGCTGAGCTGGCCGCGATAGAGGCGGCAGATGCCGAGGGCTGTCCCGATGGCTGAGAGTCTTCCGAGGCAACTGCAACCCCGACGCCGAGGAGGCGAGCAAGCATGGCTGATGTAACCGAGTTCGTCCAGTGCGACAGCCGCAACTACACCGCAGGGCGGCAGGGCTGCGCCGTCAACGCCATCGTGGTGCACTACACCGGCACTTCGGCTTCCGCGCACAACACTTTGCTGTACTTCTCGCGCTCGAGCGCGTCTGCGTCGGTGCGCTACTTCGTCGACAAGGACGGCTCCGTCCGCCGGCCGGTCAAGGAAAGCGACACCGCTTGGCACGCCGGGCATTGGCAGACGAACCTGCATTCCATCGGAATCGAGGTCGTGTCGGCGGGGGAGGACTTCGCCGAAGCGCAGATTGACGCCCTTACGGGCCTGGTTTCCAACATCCGAGGCCGCTGCGGCATAGCGGAGCAGCCGGTCATCCGCCATTTCGACGTGACGGGCAAGCGCTGCCCGGTGCCTTACGTGGACAGCGCGATGTGGGCCGCGCTGAAGGCCCGCATCTGCGGAGGGCTGGTCTCTTCCGGCGGTTCGGCCTCTGGCCCTTCGGGCAACGCGGCCGATTTGGCCAAGCGCGTCATCAACGGGGAGTTCGGCAACGGCGAGGCCCGCAAGGCCGCGCTGGGGTCGCGCTACGCAGAGGTGCAGGCTGAGGCGAACCGCATGCTGGGCGGTTCTTCCAGTTCCGGAGGCTCGGGCTCAAAGGTCGACATCGACGACCTCGCGCGCCGCACGATAAACGGCGAGTTCGGCAACGGCGACGTCCGAAAGAAGGCCTTGGGTTTCAACTACGACGCCGTTCAGGCCCGCGTCAACGAGATGCTGGGGGCAAGCCCGGAGGCGGGACCTCAAGCGCGGATATCGACGCCCTCGCCCTCGCGGTGATACGCGGCGACTATGGCAACGGCGACGAGCGCAAACGGCGCCTGGGTGCGAGTTACGTCGCCGTGCAGAGGCGCGTCAACGAGCTTCTGGCATAACCCGTTCGGAATATGAGACGGCGCGGGCGGTTGGCCCCCGCAACCGTTTTCGCATCACCCCGAACGGTTGCGGGCTCTTCGCGCTAGTCGCACATCCTGGCGATCTCGGCTCCGCATTCGGCACAGCGCCCTTCTATGAGCACGCAGCCGTACCGCATGCGCAGCGTGTAGCCGGGCGCGAACTCTGCTACGCCGCAGTTGCGGCAGAACGCGTTGGCGAGCAGCAGCCTCCGGACGCGCTCGGGGAGCCTCTCCCATTCCCGGACCGCCTCGGGATCCGTGGTGCCCGCCTCCCGGCGGAACTCGTCCTCGTCCATCTCCTCGGCGACGAACCTGGCGACCAGCTCCTCGCTGACGCCGTCGGCCCTCATCTGCTGAGCCATCTCGACGTACTTGGATTCCATGGGCTGCCCCTGTCTCTCGCGCAAGCATCGCCCGGCCCGTCGCTGGTCAGGCGATTCGTCAGTAGTTCGTCAGTAGTTCGCCAGTAACTCGTCAGTAGTTCGCCAGTACCGCCCGGAACTCTCAGCCGTGCTTTACTGGGCGGTAATGCTGATGCGGATCCCTGGGCCCCTTCGCGACCTTTTCCAGAATACCCTCGTCGGCGAGTCGGCGCAGCGTCGCCCTTGCGGTGTCGCGGCTGACCCCCTCGGCGTCCGAGAGGTCCTTCGTCGTGACCCTTCCCCGCTCGCGGGCTATATCGATGGCGGCCTGCTCACGGGCGCTGAGCTGGCGCGTTGGCTCAGCCAGGCTGCCCTTGCCCTGGTTGCTGCCCCAGGCGCCAGCGGGCGGGGGAACCGGGTTGCCGGACCCGTCGACGTAGGCGATCTGGGACCCTGGGCGGTCGAACGTAACTACGGTGAAGCCTTGGTCCTGCTCATAGCGGAAGGTCACGCCGGCTTTGTCGCACTCCTCCTTGATGCGCGGAATGCCCGTGCCGAACTTCTCTATGGCGCCGGCGCGGTACACCGCGTCGGCGATGGCGGCGTTGCGCGGCCTGTGGGACCTGGGCCTGGGCGCGTAGTGGCTTTCCGGCGTGTCACCGGCGGGGAAGAGCCCGGGGCTGGAAATCTGCACGGTGTCGCGGTAGACGCACACCTCGATAGCCGCGCCGTCCATGTAGTCGCGGTGGACCAGCGCGTTGGCGACGGCCTCGCGCACGGCCCTGGCGGGTATCTCTGGTATCTCAACCCGCTCGACCGACCCGTCGTCGGGGATGTACATCTCGCGCCGGATGTTCTCGAGCACATAGTCGACCGCGTCGTCGAGCAGGCTGAGGAGCGGCCCATCCTTGTGGTGGAGATCCCGGATGCGGACCTTGTCGTTGCCCGCGAGCAGGGCCACCGACATGCGGGTGCGGCCCACGGGGGCGTGGCAGAACAGGACGTCGGCGGCGTTCGTGAGCGTTCCGTCCTCTGCGAGCATGCCGAGGTTCGAGACCACCTCCTCCACGGAGCCGAACTCCGCCCTGATGCGGGCGGCCTGGTTTCCCCGGCGCACGAAGTCGCGGACGGCGGCCTCGTCGGCGTCGCCGAGCTGCCTTCCCGACGGCATGGAGTCCCAGGGCTGCTCACGAAGGATGCGGTCGAGCATGGCAGCCTTGAACTGCGGCTGCGTCATGGGCTGGTTGGACGTCCCCACTCGGATGAAGTAACGGCCGTCGGCTGAATACGGGGCCTCTGAGCCGCAGAACGCGACCCGGATGTAGGACTTGCCCTCGGACGAGAGCGCCTCTACCGAGGGTACCACCCTCGGCGAAATCTTGTCGGCGAGCCAGCCTGCGACCTGGCGAAGCGTTGAATCGGAGACGTCCTGCCCGATGACCTCGCCGTCGTCCTTGACGCCGAAGTACAGCTCGCCGAAGCCTTGCTTGTTGAGCATGGCGCTGATGGCCTGCATGGCCTCCTTGTGCTCGCCCGTCGACTTCTTGAACTCGACGGTTTCCGACTCGCTGCCCAGGTTCACGCGCGCCTCCTGTTTTCTGGTAGGTCTTTTCTTTTCCCATTATACCGTGCCCGCGTCGTCTCACAGGGGCCAGGGTCCCTGCTTTGTGGCCTTTGCCGCAAAGCCCGTGGTTTCGTCTTTCGCGTTGGCGTTGGCGTGAGCGAGTTTTCAATGGCGCGGCGTGGCAGGTGGGCCCTGGACAACCCGCCGGCCGCGCCGCGCTGTTGGAAACTCCTAGTGGCTCTCGCGCGGGCAAGAGCCCCTCCTTCTGCGCCTGGGGTTGTTATTCGTCTTAGAAAACCACAGGCTCCGCCTGTGGTCCAAACGGTGGTTCCACCACTCTGGTCTTTGTAATATCGGGATGCCCCGCCTAACATCGGCGGTGCGGCGGGCGGCTGCACCGGGACGAGGGGAAGGCGGGGCACGACGGAGAATCATAGCCTATCGCACACGCGCTGGGAATGCCTCTACCACATTGTCTGGATACCCAAGTACCGCAGGAAGAGGCTGTACGGCGACCTGCGCCGCGAGCTGGGGGAGATCCTCGCGGCCCTGGCGGGGCAGATGGACGGCGTGGAGAAGGTCGAGGGGTCGGCGTGCGTCGACCACATCCACATATGCCTGAGGATAGCGCCCAAGCACGCCGTGAGCAGCGTGGTCGGCAAGCTCAAGGGGCGCTCGGCCATCGTGCTGTTCGGCAGGCACCCCGAGCTGCGCAGGGTCACGGGCAGGGACCGCACCCTGTGGGCCAGGGGGTACTACGTGAGCACCGTCGGCCTGGACGAGGCGGCGGTCAGGAGGTACATACGGGGCCAGGAGGAGGCGAGCGCGATAGAGTAGGCGGCGGGCGGCCCCCGGCGGGGGCATGACGTAACCGCAGCGGCCCGCCGCGGCTGCGCCGCAGCTGTGCCGAGCCCCTACGGGGCGTTACCAAAGGGGGCTGTAACAAAAGCCCCTATAACGAATTCACGCCCCGTTCGGACCGGTCCGG
>CABQHM010000023.1 GCA_902464015.1 uncultured Coriobacteriales bacterium
GCGCGCGAGCGCCTCAGCCGGGCGCCACTAATCGGCCGAGCCCTTCGGGACGCATACAAAGTCCCCTCCGCTCCCGACCGTTCTCAAGAGAGCCTCTTCCCCAAGCGCTGTGCGGCCCCCAGGGCGCCCGCGTCACCAAAAGGCCCTCCGGGGCCTTTTCGCGTTTATGAGACTTTTCTCAATGAATTTTCGTTTGGATCTGCTGCTCCTCGGTTTCTTGACCTGCCGCTGCGACGCCCGCCTGGTTTTTCACCCCCTACAGGGGCTTTCCCGTTCAATATGCGTATAATACCTGTGTCCTACCACCAAGTATGGAGAGGTTAACATGGCTATTGATCGCGTTAAGGTAGTTCAGATTATTGAGATTATGCGTGAGTCGCTTCAGGCCGACGGTGGCGATATCTCCTTGGTCGACATTTCTGAAGACGGCGTTGTCACGGTTGAGCTGCATGGCGCCTGCGCTTCTTGCGCGCTTTCCTCCTACGATCTTTCGATGGGTGTTGAGCGCGTGCTAAAGGAGCGCGTGCCTGGCGTCACGAAGGTCGTTGCTCTCGAGGATGATTAATCATGGCTGAGCCTCGTTGCTGGGAACTTCGCGGGTGCGATGGCCTTATGGGCTTGACTGCCCCGATGACGGAGGAGTGCCCGCACTGTCGCAGCGACTGCTATAACCCTTGTCCGAGCGAGTGCCACTACACCGCTTGCAGCAGGCCCACGCATAAGGTTGCAACCGACATCAATTTGCTTCTTGATGCCACGGTTGATCGGTATGCAGCTATCAAACAGGCCTGTTATACATGCGAATTCTTTCTCAAGCATGCCCCTCGTGTTGGACAAGTAGATCGTACGAGTGTGGTTGTGCCTGAGGCTGCGCAGAGTGATTCCGAATCCAGCGTCTCTATTCACTGCTTCTAATTTGGAGGCTCGTTGCTTGATCAGATCTATCACGCAATCAGCCCCATTGCGTTTTCAATCGGTCCCGTAGATGTTCGCTGGTATGGTCTGGCATATCTTGCCGGTTTCTTTTTCGCTGCCCTGGTTATGTATCGTGTTGCCCGGCGTTGGAAGCTGCCGATGAGCATCGACGATGTGTTCGTGCTCATCGTTTTTATTGCCTTTGGCGTCATTATCGGCGCGCGTGCGGCCTATGTGCTGTTCTATAACCTGGATTACTATCTGAGCAATCCGGCGCACATTTTGATGTTCAACGAAGGTGGCATGTCCTTCCATGGCGGGTTTGTCGGCGCGGTTCTTGGCGGCCTGTGTGCATGCAAGTATCTTAAGCTGTCATTTGTGACCATGTGCGACCTCGGGGCAATTGCAGCTCCCATTGGTTTGTTCTTCGGCCGTTGTGCGAACTTCATCAATGGCGAGCTGTGGGGTAAGCCCTGCGATCTTCCTTGGGCTGTGACGTTTGAGTCGGGTGGGGGAGTTCCTCGCCATCCGTCGCAGTTGTATGAGGCATTGCTCGAGGGGGTTGTTCTCTTTTGCATCCTCTTTGCCATGTCACGTCGTCGTCCTGCGTTTCCCCAAGGCACATTTATCGGCATGTTCATGGCGTGCTATGGGGTGTTCCGCTTTCTCATTGAGTTCGTGCGTGTGCCCGACGCTCAGCTTGGGTATCTTTTTGGGCCCATCACCATGGGGCAGATGCTCTCTTTGCCACTGATGATACTGGGCATAGCCCTGGTCATAGTGGCGCATAAGCGCAACTCAGCCCAGAGACTTCATGTTGAGCCGTGATCTCTCTAGTGATTTGCTAAAAAGATGAGATTTTCTATTCCAGATGCTTGCAAGATTTTGTAGCATAGGAACGTTATGTCTGGTGTGTTTTGCTGTTCTCATGGCGACGGAACACGCCTTGGTCAATTGAGTCAGGTTAGAAGGAGCATGCATGTCCGGACACTCCAAGTGGGCCACCACCA
Source organism: uncultured Coriobacteriales bacterium (assembly GCA_902464015.1). Lineage (GTDB taxonomy): Bacteria > Actinomycetota > Coriobacteriia > Coriobacteriales > UMGS124 > UMGS124. The sequence continues at coordinate 1,926 of CABQHM010000023.1, forward strand.
AGCATCGTAAGTTTGCGCAGGATGCAAAGCGCTCGGCGCTTTTCTCTAAGTTCTCGCGCATCATCACTGTTGCCGCTCGTACGGGTGGCGACCCCAACCCCGAAAACAACTTCGCCCTTGCTGCGGCCATCGAGAAGGCCCGCATGAACTCCATGCCCAAGGACAAGATTGACGCTGCTATCAAGAAGGCCTTTGGTTCTGGTTCTGATGCAGCCAACTACTCCGAGATCACCTATGAGGGCTATGGCCCCGCTGGTGTCGCCGTGTACGTTGACTGCCTGACCGACAACAAGAACCGCACCGCTGCCGATGTCCGTTCTGCCTTCAGCCATGCTGGCGGCTCCCTGGGCACCACTGGTTCGGTTGCCTTCCAGTTCGAGCGCAAGGGCTCCATCGCCGTCGAGAAGGTCATTCACTCCGACGACAAGAAGGTTGCCGACCGCGAGAACGCCGTCGATGAGGACGAGTTCATGATGGCCGTCGCCGAGGCCGAGGGCGAGGACTACGACGACAACGGTGACGAGTGGATTGTTTGGACCGCTTACGACAAGATGCAGGATGTCCACAAGGCTCTTGAGGCCCAGGGCATCGAGGTCAAGGGCAGCGAGCTTACCATGGTTCCTACCACCCCGACCGCTGTCTCCGTGTCTGACGCCAAGAAGGTCCAGCGTCTCATCGACCGCCTTGAGGAGCTCGACGACGTTCAGAACGTCTACCACACCATGGAGATGACCGACGAGATCGCCGCGGCTCTCGAGGAAGAGTAAGCTTCCACGCGCAAGCATGGTGAATCTTGAAGGCCCCGGGCATCTGCCTGGGGCCTTTTCGCTTAATATAGCCTGTGACGTCTCGTGCAACCTGCTCGTAGGTAAGAGAGGATGGTCCCTATGAAGGGATGGAAAAAGACCGTCACGTCGGTGTTCCTGATTTGCTCCGTGCTCGTGCTTGTAGGTTTCTTCTTGCTTGTTTGCAGCTCTGAGCTTGCCAGTGTCGTCAAGGGCTTGCTTTTCGCGCTCGGCATCGTGCAGGCATTGGGCATCCTGTTGTTCTCTGCCGTCTATGTGTACTCGCTTCGTCATCAGGCAGGCGTGCTTGCCGCAGGTCCCGATGGCCGCATTGCCATTGAATACACTGCGCTGCGCTCTGTTGCCGCGTATTCTCTCAAGAACCTTGAGGGCATACAGGTGCTCAAGATCGTTCCTAAGGTCGTGCGCAAGGGCGACACGTCGTTTGTCGACTTCAAGGTCGACGTGAGCGTGCTTTCCGAGCCCAGGATGAGCTCGGCTGCCGCACAGATTCAGACGTGCGTGAAGAAGAGCGTCGAGGCATTTTGCGACAGCCAGGTGCGCAACGTGAACGTTCATTTTGTTCTGCCCAAGGCCAGCTCTGTGAAGCGCCCCGCCTCGAAGGTAAAGGCCCTGCTCGAGGATTTGTCCTCTCAAGACTAGAAAGGCTGAGACCATGCATAGGAACAAGAAGTCCTGCGAGATTGAAGACGTACCCGTTGAGGTTGTTGAGCTCGATGACGAGCAGCAGGCTGCAAGCGACGAGGATATCGCCGAGATTCATGCGGAAGTTGAAGTCGAGGACGAAGACGAGGCTGCTCTTGAACAGTCCGAGGCTGACGATGGGCTGATTCAGGACCCCGCCGAAGGCGACGCCCCGGCCTGCGACACGATTGAGCAGGCATGCACCGAGGTCAACATCAACGACGAGAGCACGCTTTCCATCGACGGTGGCGTGGTCGAGAAGATTGTCGCCATGACTGCTCGCGAGGTTGACGGCGTGCTGCAGCTGAAGGGCAACCTGATTAACTCCCTTCCTGGACTTCGTGGCTCCGACACGACCAAGGGCGTTTCCGTCGAGATGTCGGGCGACGACGCCTGCACGGTCAACATCGCGGTCATTCTCGAGTACGGCAAGTCCGCACCGCGTGTGTTCCAGGAACTGCATGACAAGGTCGCCGGTGCTATTGAAACTATGACGGGCCTTAAGGTTACCGCGGTGAACGTCCGTGTGACCAATGTGCTCACGCGTGCCGAGATCGAGGGCGGCAGGCGCAAGGACAAGAGCGAGGCATAGCCGTCGTTGCGATAACGACATGCAGGAAAGGTTGGCAGAATGAGTTTTCGCCGCTCAATCGCGGTTGGTTCGGGCAGGTTGGGTGCCTGGACGTTAAAGAACGTCTTCCACCGCAATGCCTCGACGCTCCCCGGGCGCATTGCGCTTTCGGTAGATTCGCATGTGCTCGACGAGCTCGGGTCGCGCCCTTCCAAGGGCAACATCGTCGTGTGTGGTACAAATGGCAAGACGACGACAACCAACTTGCTTGCCCATGTGGTGCAAGACAGCGGCCAGCGAGTCGCCTGTAACTGGGCGGGGGCAAACATGGCGACGGGCGTTACGACGGCGCTTTTGCCCTCGACGCCCGTTGAGTGGGGCGTATTCGAGAACGACGAGCTTTCGACGATTCATATCGTGCCCCATGTGAAGCCCCAGACGCTGCTGCTTCTCAACCTGTTCCGCGACCAGCTCGACCGATGCGGCGAAATTGACCATGTTCAGGACGTCATTGTGCAGGCCTTGTCCGCCTCTCCTTCGACGACCCTTCTGTATGACGCCGACGATCCTCTATGCGCGGGCATTGCGGTAAAGATCAAGAGGGCTGGCGGCAAGGTCCTGTCGTTTGGTATCGGCGAGGATTTGAACCTGCCGCAGGAACGTGTGCGAGGGGGAGCGTTTTGCCAGGAGTGTGGAGCGCCTCTCACGTACACCTATCACCACTACGGCCAGCTGGGAGATTTCTCCTGTCTCTCATGCGGATTTGAGCGCGGCAAGCTTGACTATGCTGCGCGCAACGTCCGCGTGGGCATTGACGGCGTCTCGTTTGACGTTGTGACTCGCGATGGGTCCTGCATGGGTCGCATCCACGCGCCGTGGGGCGGCGTGTACATGGTGTACAACCTCCTCGGCGCTTTCGTTGCGGCACTGAGTGCCGGCGTGGACCTCGAGCAATTCCAGAAGACGGTTGACGCGTACGATCCCAAGAACGGCCGCCTGCAGCGCTTCTCGGTGAAGGGCAGGCATGTGACGCTCAATCTGGCAAAGAACCCCACGGGATTCAACCAGAACCTGGGCCTGCTCATGTCCGATCCTGCTCCCAAGGCAATCTACATTGTCATCAATGACAATGCCAACGACGGCACTGATGTCTCTTGGTTGTGGGATGTCGACTTCGAGCGCCTGGGCGATCTGAAAGACAAGGTCGTCTATGTCGGAGGCTTACGTGCAAACGACATGCAGGTGCGATTGAAGTACGCTGGCATCGATGCGCAGATCGCAGGCGACGTCGCTGAATTTCTGTCAAAGACCCAAGAGCTTCCCAGCGATTGGAACGCCTGGGCGCTTACGAACTACTCGGCCCTTTGGCCTGTGAAAGCCGACCTTGAGAAGTTAGGGGATGTGCAGTGAGCCGCAAGTTGAGAATCGCCCACCTCTTCCCTGAGCTGCTTAACCTCTATGGTGACGGCGGCAACATCATCACGCTGCAGAGGCGCTGCGAATGGCGGGGCATCGAATGCGAGGTCGTTCCCGTTCATTTCGGCCATCGCCCCGACTTTTCAGACATCGACATTGCGTTTATCGGAGGCGGTAGCGACCGTGAGCAGCGCATTGTCTGCAACGAGTTGCTTGCCGTGGGTACTGAGCTGCGCTCGTATGTCAATGATGGCGGCGTGCTGCTTGCTGTGTGTGGCGGCTATCAGCTCCTGGGGCACAGCTACGTCATGGGCGAGGAAACCCTCAAGGGCCTGTCGCTTGTCGACATGTACACGGACCGGGGAACCCCTCGTCTTATTGGTAACATCATGATTCAAACCGAGCTTTTCGACATGCCTGTGGTGGGTTATGAGAACCATGGCGGAAGGACCCATCTCGCCGACGGGGTTAAGCCCCTCGGCCGCGTCGTTCACGGCCATGGCAATGACGGCGCCTCCGGCTACGAGGGCTGCCGTTGGAAAAACGTCGTCGGTACCTACATTCATGGGCCCCTTTTGCCCAAGAACCCTGAGCTTGCCGACTGGTTGCTTGCCCGTGCGCTCGAGCGTCAAGGAGTGTCCTGCGACCTTGCCAAGCTCGACGATTCGCAGGAGCGCGCAGCCAATGCCGTCATGGTATCGCGGATGGAAGCCGGGGAGGCGTAGAGCATGGGGCAGGCCGTTTCCCTGCTGAGCGACCCGTCGTGCCTGGATGCCTGCGAGCTGTGCCCCAGACAGTGTGGGGCCAATAGGAATTCTGGTAAAACGGGTGTGTGCGGGGCTGATGACAAGCTGCGCGTCGCGCGTGCCGCCCTTCATTTTTGGGAGGAACCGCCGATTTCGGGAGAGCGGGGTTCGGGCGCCGTGTTCTTCTCTCACTGTCCGCTCAAGTGCATCTTCTGCCAAAACCGTGACATCTCTTCGGCGGGATGGGGCAAAGAAGTCACCGTCGAGGAGCTTGCCCAGGCAATGCTGGGGCTGCAGGCCCAGGGTGCGCACAATATCAACCTTGTGACGCCGACGCACTACGCGCCGCATATCCATCGCGCGCTTGAGATTGCCCGCCGGGACGGCCTGGACCTTCCTGTGGTGTACAACACGTCCTCGTATGAGCGTCCCTGTGTGTTGCATGCGCTCAATGATGATGTGCACGTGTGGTTGCCCGACTTCAAGTACGCATCTCCGGACCTTGCCTGGGAGTTGAGCCGCGCACGGGATTATCCCGAGGTCGCACTCGAAGCTATTGGGGTCATGGTCGAGCAGGTGCGGCGTGCAGGCGGCAGGCGGGTGGACGACGACGGCATCATGCAGCGCGGCGTCATCGTGCGCCATCTCGTACTGCCGGGCCATCTCGACGATACGTTCCGTGTCCTGCAGATGCTGTGGGCGCGCTTTGGCAACGACATCGACATCTCGATCATGAACCAATACACTCCCGTCGCCTCTGCCGAGGTACTCGGGAGCCATACGGAGCTCTCTGTGCCGCTTCCTCAAGAAGACTACGAGGCAGCCCTGGACTTCTCCGACATGCTTGGGTTTGAAAACCTCTGGTGGCAACAGGGCGGTACGGTGGGGGAGAGCTTCATCCCTGCTTTTGACGGCTCGGGTGTCGTGTCCGGCGGCCAGGCATGAGTCGACATCGCGTTGCCCATGCTGCCAGGTTGATGCCCCTTTGGGCTGGTTTTGCCATCGCCGTGACTCTCATTGCCTGGGTACCGTGCACCTTTGCCGATCAACCTGCTCCCGCGCCCGCTGCGTCAAGCAAAGAGTCGCTCATTGACACCTTCATTGCAGGTACCAACCAGACCAGCGGAGTGGCGGTAGCCGTTTCAGCCGATGGGGCCGTGCAGCTGAGAAACAACTATGGATACGAGGCAGGGCCGGATTCCGCCGAGGTCGGAGAGCGCACGGCCTTCGAATGGGGCCGCACAAGTGACCTGCTTGTGTGGGCTGCTGTCATGCAGTTGGTTGAGGCGGGACAGCTCAACCTCAACACAAACCTCAGCGCCTATCTGCCTGAGGGGCTGGACCTGCCCGAAGGTTACGAGTCCCTGGACTTGCTCGACCTCATGAACCATGTCAGCGGCTTAGACGTTGCCATGGTGGGCAATGCCTCCTCGCTTGCCGACGGCTTGACCGACGCCACGGTTGCGCTTTCGCTCTTCGAGGTAGAGGCGGGGTTTGAGCCTGGCTCTATCGTGGGATACACCCCCTATGACGCGCTTCTTGCGGCCGTTGTCGTACAACAGGTGAGCAAAGTTGACTTCGTCGAGTACGTCCAGACGCATATTTTCGATGTGTTGGGAATGACGAGCACGAGACTCATGGTGGGCGGCGATGCAAGCAGGGCCGCGGCTGACGACCTTTATGGCGAATCGGGTTATCGCTTGGCAAAAGGCGCGGTGGGGCCTACGAGCGTTTCCTCTCCGCGCGCCACAACCTCCTCGGCCTTTACCTGCTATGGCTCGGTTGATGATCTGCTCGTGCTCGGTCAGGCGCTCATGGGCCAGGGCGACCGTGCGCTTTTCAGCAATCCTCAGACGGTGCAGACATTCTTCTCGGTGACGCGCACCTATCCGAGCCTCGGTGTGGCCCGCATCGCGCACGGCATGTTCAGCTTTCCCTTTACGGCGAGTGTGTTGGGCGAGTCAGGTACAACAGCATCAGGTTTTACCAGCTCGCTGTATATGGATCCCGACAGCGGCCTTGTTGTTGCCGTTATGACGAACCAGTCCGGTCGATTCGACCTCACCCAAGGCATACCGCGCGTGCTTTTCGGCCGCACGGACATCTCGGTGGGCGCAGCGGACTCCCCGGATAACTATGTGTGGGTGGGAACCTACCAAAGCGCCGGCAACGCTGCCTTGGGCCCGGCCAAGTTCCTCACTGCACTTGACCGCGTCGTGGTGTCGGTGAACGCCCAGGGCGTTCTTATGCTCGACAACCTGACCGCGACCAACCTCGGCGCTGGCGTGTACTCAGTGGATACGGCGGTTGACCAGGACGTATATCGCTTCCATGTGAGCCTTGCGCGTGGCAGCGAGTTCTCCCGCGCTGACGAGGACTACTACCTGGTGCCCGATTACACGCTTAACGTTGAGTTCACCTTGCTTCTTCTCGCCGCGCTTGGAGGCGTCTTCTGCCTTGGGTATGTGCTGAGGGGAGTTCTGAGCTGTTTTGCCGGCTTGCGGAGACACCGCCGCCCTCGCATACAAATTGCCCCGCTTCTTCTTGCTTTTGCCACGGTTGTTTCCCTTTCGGCCGCGGTTTGGGGAATATACAGCCTGTCGGTTGGCATTGCGCCTGCTGCGCTCGGAGCACTGCTCGTTGGCGAGAGGGTGTACTGCGTCTTGGCCGCGGCGATCATCGTGTGGATGCTCGTGACGCGCTGGCGCGGCTCCACGTGGACGCGTGGCCAGAACGTCGTGGCCGTGCTCGTTGCGCTTGCGGGGTTTATGATGATGCTAAACCTTGTGTACTGGGATATGCTGGCCTGATGTGTGGGGTTGGCGGTTATAATGGGCCGTCAACATTGAGGAAGGAAATCCAATGAGCGACAACGACACCCCCCTGAGCGACGAAGAGCGTGCCGAGCTTGAAGCCCTGCGCGAGGCGAAGCGCGCCGCCGACGAGGCCCAGCGCGAGCGAGCCGCACGTGCCGAGCTCGAGAACCTGCGCAAGGCTCAGAAGTACGCGAAGGAAGACGCGGAGTACTACGCTGAGAAGGAGCGCCGCAAGGAGGAGCGCCGTCGCGCCCGGGAGAATCCCGACTATGGTCTGGACGATCTCGAGCCGATGCCTGCCAAGCAGAAGATCGTCATCGGCGTCATTCTCGCCATGTTCGTCCTTCTTGTGATTTACCTCGTAATGTTCAACATGGGCAAATAACGCCAATGAAGTCTGCGGACTTTGGTGGCGACGGTGATGGGAGATTGCACATGGGGCAGACTGCCCTCGATGCGGCATTGCGCGCGTCGAGCTTTGAGCCTGACGGCGAGAACGGAATCGGCCTGCTGACCGACCTGTATGAGCTGACTATGGCGGAAGGCTATTGGAGAAGCGGCCTGGCCGACATGGAGGCATGCTTTACCTCGTTCTTTAGGGAGAATCCTTACGAGGGCGGTTTCACGCTCGTCTGCGGAACGGGTCAGTTGGCGTCGCTTGTCGAGAACTTCCGCTACTCACAGGCCGACATTGCCTATCTCGGCAACCTCCAGGCCCCGGGCGGCGGCCCCATGTTCTCGCCGGAGTTTCTCGAGTGGCTCTCGCAGTGGCGCCCTCGTGTCACGATCGACGCCTTGCGCGACGGCGATCTGGCTTTTCCTCGTGAGCCTGTGGTTCGCGTCTGTGGTCCCATCATCGACTGTCAGCTGCTTGAGTCGCCGTTGCTCAACCTCGTGAACTTCGAGACGCTTGTTGCAACGAAGGCCGCGCGTGTATGCCAGGCGGCCCAGGGCCGCCCCGTGGCGGAGTTTGGCCTGCGCCGTGCCCAGGGTCCCGACGGTGCCCTTTCGGCGGCGCGCGCTGCCTATGTGGGCGGATGCGCCTCGACGTCTAACGTGCTGGCCGCGAAGCGCTACTCCATCCCGGCCTCCGGCACCCATGCCCATGCCTGGGTCATGGCGTTTCCCGACGAGCTCTCGGCGTTTCGTGCCTATGCTGAGGCGAGCCCTAAGAACTGCACCCTGCTCATTGACACCTACGACGTCATGCGCGGTGTTGAAAACGCCATTATCGTTGCCCACGAGATGGAAGGCCGCGGCGAGCGTCTGGCTGGCGTTCGTATCGATTCCGGTGACCTGTGTGCCCTGTCGCAGCGCGCCCGCGCCCGTCTTGACGAGGCCGGCCTGCCCTATGTCAAGGTTATCGTCTCAAACGACCTCGACGAGCATCTTGTCGAGTCGCTGTTGCTGCAGGGAGCCCGCGTCGACGGCTTCGGCATCGGCACGAAGCTTGTGACCTGCTTTGACCAGCCGGCGCTGTCGGGCGTGTACAAGCTCTCCGCCAAAAGGATGCCTGGCCAGGACTGGATTCCTGTGCTTAAGGTGTCCGAGCAGGTATACAAGCGCACCATTCCTGGCGTGCAGGATCTGCGTCGGTACTTCGACGAGTCAGGTGCGCCCGTGGCCGATATGATCTGTACCGTCGACTACCCGCACGGTGTGCCCGCCACGATCGTCGACGTGAACGACCCACTGCTCACGCGCTCGCTTGACGGCCTGCGCTGCGAGTCCATGCTGCATCGCTTCACGCAAGACGGTCAACGCGTGGCACAGCCCGAGGACCTGTCCTGCGCCCGTTCCCGCGCTGCGGCAAACCTTGCGACCCTCAAGCCGGCAAGCAAGCGACTGCTCAACCCGCAGGTGTATCCCGTGGGTATCGAAGCCGGTCTCTCCGAACTGCGTCAATCCATGATTGCCCAGGCGCGTTCCACCCAGAACGACCTCACCTGGCGTTAAAGCACAATGAAAGGCATGTTCATGAATCAGGAATCTACCGCTGTTGCCTCAAACTCCTATGACGATCGCGGAATGAGGGCACGTATTGCCGGCCTCGTCTCGTGTGCCATCGCCCAGGCTCAGGCCGCAGGCGAGCTGCCCGAGTTCGAGGTGAGCGACTTCGGCATCGAGAGGACCAATGACGCCCAGAAGGGTGACTGGACCTCCACTGTTGCTATGCGCAGCTCCAAGGCCGCGCACCGCGCTCCCCGCGACATCGCCGCCGCCATCATCGCTCACATGCCTGCCGATGAGGCTGTCGTGTCCGTTGAGGCAGCGGGTCCAGGCTTTCTGAACTTCAGCCTTGCCCCTGAGGCCATCTGCGGTGTCTTTGGCCAGGTCATCCGCGAGGGTGCTGACTTCGGCCGCTGCAACGACGGTCAGGGCAAGAAGGTCGACGTCGAGTTCGTCAGTGCCAACCCCGTGGGCCCCATGCATGTGGGTCATGGACGCTGGGCGGCTTTGGGCGACTCCATGTGCCGTACTCTCGAGTTCTGCGGTTGGGATGTCACGCGCGAGTTCTATATCAACGACGCCGGCAACCAGATGAACACGTTTGCCCGCTCTATCGAGAAGCGCTATCGTCAGATTGTCGAGCTTGTTGCTGGTGGTAAGACGGTCGACGAGGCTCTCGAGACCCTCGAGGCCGACCGCGTCGCCGCGCTCGATGATGCCGACGGCACGCTTGACACCCACCCCCTGACTGATGACTTCGCCGGTGAGCTTGGCGGTGACGCATACGGCGGTTCGTATATTTGGGACATCGCCCGCGTCTTCTACGACCAGGACGGCACCGCGCCTCTTGACATGCCGGTCGAGGAGCGCCTGCACGACTTCCGCGAGCGTGGTTACCAGGCCATGCTTGCAAACATCAAGGATGTACTTGCCCAGTGTGGCTGCGACTTCGACGTCTGGTTCTCCGAGCGTACGCTCCATACTCCCGATGCGCAGGGCAAGACGGCCGTCACACGTGCCTTTGACAAGCTTCGCGCGGCCGACAAGCTGTATGAGGCCGAGGGTGCCCTTTGGTTCCGCACGACCGATTATGGCGACGACAAGGACCGCGTCCTTATGAAGTCCGATGGCTCGCACACCTATTTCGCCTCGGACATCGCCTATCACTCCAACAAGTTCGACCGCGGCTTCGACCGTCTCATCGACATTTGGGGTGCCGACCACCATGGCTATATCCCCCGTATGCAGGCCGCTGTGGAGGCTATGGGCCACAAGGGCCAGCTCGACGTGCCGCTTGGCCAGCTTGTGAACCTGCTGCGTGCCGGCAAGCCCGTGCGTATGAGCAAGCGCAAGGGCACTATGATTACGTTCGAGGAGCTGCTCGAGATGGTGGGTAGGGACGCTACGCGTTTCACGCTGCTGTCGCGTTCGAGCGACCAGGAAGTTGACTTCGACATCGACGTCGTCACGCGCCAGAGTTCCGACAACCCCGTGTTTTACGTACAGTATGCGCACGCCCGCATCTGCTCCATCCTGCGCAAGGCTGCTGAGCAGGCGGGTATTGCCGATACGTCCGATCTCGACGCGACGGCGCATGCCCTCATCGGCGACGATCCGAACCTGGCACTTCTCACCGACCCGGCCGAGCTTGCCCTTGCCCGTCACCTCGCCCACTTCGGCGAGATGGTTGCCGGCTGTGCTAAGGACCTGGCGCCCTTCAGGCTTACGCACTATGCTACGGGCACTGCGGCGGCCTTCCATGGCTTCTATACCAACTGCCACGTGCTGACTGACGACGCCGAGCTTACGCGCGCGCGTCTGGCTGCCTGCGACGCCGCAAGGCGCGTGCTTGCCCAGACGCTTTCTCTCATCGGTGTAAGTGCGCCGGTGAGCATGGAGCAGCGTGGCGAGGAAGCCGCGCAGTAGTACTATCTACCCAGCAAGCCAGGCCCGGCACGGCGTTGTCGGGCCTTTTTCTTTTTTGAGCTCACCAAGGAGGCATTCACATGGGCGTGGTGAACATTGCGGTTATCGGTCTGGGCACTGTCGGCGGCGGTCTCGTGAGGCTGCTCCAGCGTCATCATGACGACTACCTTGCCTCGTATGGGATCGACCTGCGCTTGAAGCGGGCCTGCGCTCGCAGCGCGCGCCATGCCGAGGAGCTGGGACTTCCTGAGGGTGTCTTTACAACGGACTGGCACGAGGCTGTGTCCGACCCCGAGGTTGACATCGTGGTGGAGCTCATCGGCGGTGACCATCCTGCCCGTGAGATTTTCGAGGCTGCGTTTGCGGCAGGCAAGCATGTGGTTAGCGCCAACAAGTCGATGCTCTCGCATTGCATGGGCGAGCTTGCGGGTATGGCCCACGAGTCGGGCGTTCAGCTGCGCTGCGAGGCTGCAGTGGCTGGTGGCATTCCCATTGTCGAGACGCTTGAGCATGCGCTTGCTGGCAACGAAGTCCTCACCATTGCCGGTATCGTGAACGGTACGACGAACTACATGCTTACGCGCATCGAGCGCGAGGGTTTGTCGTTTGACGAAGTTCTGGCGGATGCCCAACGCCTGGGTTATGCCGAGGCGGACCCCACGGCCGATGTCGACGGCTTCGACGCTGCCGCAAAGATTGCCATCCTGGCAACCATCGGTTTCAACACGCGCGTCACGATGGACGACGTGTCGCTCATCGAGGGTATCCGTGGTGTCTCGCCCGTCGATGTTGCCTGTGCCCGGGAGTGGGGCTACCGTGTGAAGCTCCTGGCTGTGGCGCGCAGCACCGCTTCGGGTGTCGATGTGCGCGTGCATCCTGCGATGCTGCCTGCGGGCCATCAGCTCGCAAGCGTCGATGGCGTTTTCAACGCTGTCTACGTTGTGGGCGACGCAGTGGGCGAGACGATGTACTTTGGCCCCGGCGCCGGCGACTTCCCCACGGCAAGCGCCGTTATGGGAGACGTTCTGGCCTTGGCCACGCCTCTTGCCCACGGCAGCAAGCCCCTTGCGGAGGCAAAGCCGTTCGACCGCGTGCTGCCCGTTTGCAACCCGCTCGACCTTACGGCCCGCTACTATGTGCGCCTCGCGCTTGAGGACAGGCCTGGTATCCTGGGTCCTGTTGCCAGCGTCTTTGGCGACGAAGGTGTCTCCATCGCCTTGGTGAGCCAGCCTTCGCACGATGAGAACGCTGCCGCTTCTCTCGTACTGCTGACCCAGCCCGCGCAAGAGCGCGCCGTTCAGGCGGCGCTTGCCAAGGTGCGCGAGGTCGAGGGCGTACAGGAAGTGTGCTCGGTGATTCGCGTGGAGGATACCGAAGCCTGGAAGGCTGGCAAGCTGGCGAGGTAGCTCATCTTTCACTGGCGTTGCCATACATGCGGCGTGCCGCCGCGCGTCGGTGCTGCCGCCCTGCTGAGCGAGGCCTCGGCGGGGCGGTTTCGTTTTTCTTGCACCTTGGGTACGACAAGGGAGGGTTTCAACGTGAAGGACGCGCGTGACCTGCGCTATCAGCTTGAAGATATCGACCGCAGGGGTTATCCGGCCTACAAGGGGCTTCGAGGGTGCTATCGCTTTGAGGCCTATGAGCTGTGCGTCAACCATGTCCAGGGCGACCCGTTTGCGGCACCTTCCGACGTGTCGGTGTACCTCACCCACGACAGTGCCGGGTGGCCCGCTGGTCTGTACGACACTCCCTGGCGCGCTCGGGCGTTCTCCGATTTCCTCATCAGGCGCTTTGGTCGCGCGGCGGCGCGGTACTCGTTCAAGGTGTCGGGGTCGGGCAAGAGCGGCGCGCTGTACACGAGCCGCCCCGGACCCGAGGTATTGGAGCGCAGTGCCTGTATGCTGGGGGAGGAAGGGTTCGAGCTCTGTTTCAAGGTCGGGTTCCCCGCTAACGGCAGGTCGGTGGACGCCTCCGCTCTCAAGCGCATTCTGTTCGACTTTGTTCCGCGCATGGTCGATGAGGCGCTCGTGTGTGACGCAGGCGGGCTCAAGCTCGCTCAAGCCGCGTGCGACCTTGCAGACGACCAACATTTCATGCGCGGCGAGCTCGAGCGTCTGGGTCTGGTGGCTTTTGTCGCGGACGGCAGCATCCTGCCACGCGAGAGCGGGTCTTCCTCAAGGCCCATGCGCGACGCCCTGCCGTTCGAGGCCCCGTGCGAGCAGGAGGTCGTGCTTGACCTTCCGCATCATGGTCCCACGCGAGGCATGGGCATCCGACGCGGCGTGACGCTTATCGTGGGCGGCGGATACCATGGCAAGTCGACGCTGCTACAGGCCCTGCAAGAAGGGGTGTACGACCATGTGGCAGGTGACGGGCGCGAGTATGTGGCGTGCGATGCCACGGCTGTGAAGCTGCGTGCCGAGGACCGCCGTGCAGTCCACGAGGTGGACATCTCCCTGTTCATTGACAACCTGCCTAACGGTTGCGACACGACGTGCTTCAGCACGCTCGACGCAAGCGGTTCTACTTCCCAGGCAGCCAGTGCAATCGAGGCGCTTGAGGCAGGATGCCGCGCGTTGCTTATCGACGAGGACACCTCTGCCACGAACTTCATGGTGCGCGATGCGCTCATGGCTGCCGTGGTGAGTCCCGAGCATGAGCCCATCACGCCTTTCGTGGCGCGCGTGCGCGACCTTTGGGAGAAGGCGGGTATCTCAAGCGTTATCGTTGCCGGTAGTTCGGGTGCGTTTTTCGAGGTGGCCGACACCGTGTTGCAGATGGAACGCTACGAGGCGCATGACATTACCGCGAGGGCGCGTGAAGTTTGCCACGGCAGGGGAGCCGCCCCGGTCGCATGCGCTTCGGGGTTTGCCTTGCCGGTAAGCGGTAAACGCCATGTGCATCTGAACCTGCCGACGACTCGGCGCATCTCAACGCGAGATGAGGGGGCTGAAGGGGAAACGATTGATGCAGCAAGCGGAGCCACGGGGCGTTCTAGTCGCAAAGGCGGAGGTTCTGGCAAGGAGCGCCGTCTCAAGGTTCGTGCGAGTCGCGATGAGGTGAGTGTGGGCGACGGAGGCGCCGACCTGCGGCTGGTGGAGCAGATTGTAGATGCCGAGCAGGCCGCAGCGCTTGCCCAAATGGCACGCGTGGCTCTGACACGCGGGCTGCTCGATGGCCGCCGAAACATGGGAGGCGTTGTGGAGGCCGTGTATGAGGAATGGCACCGGGGTGGCTGGGAGGCGCTCGATGAACACGGAACGCCTGCCTGTGGCCTTGCGATGCCGCGCTCCCAAGAGCTGGCCGCCATGCTCAACCGCTGGAGGGCGTAAGTGGTGTGGAGCTGTTGGATCCTAGTGCCATCAGCGTCTGGAAACGCTCCAGCCCATACGCAAACCGCCCGTCGACCATTCCCTGGGCTGCTTGGGATGGTCGACGGGCGGTTTTTCGTCTTGGGGCTCAGGATGGAAAAGGGGAGATGCGCCCTACTCGCTTTTGGCGCTCGCGCTTGTCGCAGGCTTGCTGTCGGACGCGGAGCTGCCCGACGTCTCCGATGTGTTCTGGCCGGAGGCCTTTGCGCCCTCCGAGCCGTCCTTGCCGGCACCGGTTGCGGGGGTAGCCGAGGAGCTGCCGCGTTGGTCGGTGTTGTAGAAGCCGCTGCCCTTGAGCACGATGCCGCTTGCGGAAAACTCGCGCGAGGCGACAGCGCCGCAGTCGGGGCATACGACTTCGGGATGCTCGCGCATTCCATGGGAGACCTCGAACACCTTGCCGCAGGACGTGCAGCGATAATCGTAGCGTGCCATTCTTCAGAACTCCTTGCTTGGGTGTGGCCACGTGGGCCGCATGGGTAGGCTTCGTTTGTTTGAAACTACTGTATCCAATGCCATTGGCAAAATTACGGTGGCAGTGTGGGTTCCATATGCTTTACGATAACAAATTGCGCCCGCAGGGCGTTTCTATACAACGGGAGCCGCGACAGGCGGCTGAGAGGCAGGCCACAATGCGCCTGCGACCGAGACGACCGTGCCGGTAATGCGGCACGAGCAGAAAGGGGTTGCATGCCCATGCTCGCAGAGCGATTCGAAGCAGTTCGTAAGTCGGTACCCTTGGTTCACAACATCACGAACTATGTGACCGTCCACGATGTGGCCAACGTTATCATCGCGTGCGGCGGCTCTCCCATCATGAGCGACGAACCCGACGACGTGGAGGACATCACCTCCATTTGCGGTGCGCTCAACATCAACATCGGCACGCTCAACTCCCAGTCCATCCGCGCCATGGTGCTTGCCAGTGCTCGCGCCGAGCAGCTCGGTCATCCCATCGTGCT
Organism: uncultured Coriobacteriales bacterium; assembly: GCA_902464015.1. Lineage (GTDB taxonomy): Bacteria > Actinomycetota > Coriobacteriia > Coriobacteriales > UMGS124 > UMGS124. The sequence continues at coordinate 17,174 of CABQHM010000023.1, forward strand.
CGACCCGGTGGGCGCCGGTGCCAGCAAGTTGCGTACCTCCACGGCCTCTACGCTCCTCGCGCAGCGCAAGATTTCCGTTGTGCGCGGCAACATGAGCGAGATCAAGGCCCTTGCTGCCGGTACCTCCACCACGCGCGGTGTCGACGTGGCTGCCGATGACGTGGTCACTACCAGCAACCTCGACGAAATGGTGCGCTTCGTGCGCCAATTCAGCGCCGCGTCGGGCTCCATCGTTGCGGCTTCTGGCGTCATCGACCTGGTAAGCGACGCCGAGCATACCTACGTCATCTCCAACGGCCACCGTCTCATGGGTCAGATTACGGGTTCTGGCTGTATGCTGAGCGGCGTTGTGGGCGCCTATATTGCGGCGAACCCCGACAACATGCTCGAAGCCGTTGCGTCGGCCTTCTGCATGTACGGCCTGGCCGGCAAGTTTGCCGCCGACCGCGCCCTTGAAGAGGGCGTCGGCAACGCGACGTATTCGAACTATCTCATCGACGAGGTCTTCAAGATGACCGCCGACAAGGTGGAGCAGGGCGCCATCTATGACCTCCTCTAAGTGGGCCCCTGCCGATCGTGGCAGCGCCGCATATGAAGACGCCCTGCGTCGCCGTCTTGCGGTATATGCCGTGACTGACCCCCGTTGGCTCGGTGGACGACGTCTTTGCGATGTCGTTGAGCAGGCCATCTTGGGTGGGGCGACATTCGTGCAGCTGCGCGAGAAGGACGTCAGCCATGCGCGTCGCTGCGAGCTTGCCCGCGAAGTGCTTGCCGTGTGCCGTGCCCACAACGTTCCCTTCGTGGTGAATGATGACGTCGAGTGCGCGCTCGAGGTGGGGGCCGACGGCGTTCATGTGGGGCAGTCGGACCTCGCCTGCGCTCAGGCTCGGGAGATGCTGGGGCCCGACGCGATCGTTGGCGTGAGCGCCGACAATCCCGCCCAGGCGCTGGCCGCCTACGAGGCCGGTGCCGATTACCTGGGATGTGCGGTCTACGCAACGCCTACCAAGGGCAATGCCGAGCACGTGGGTCTGGCGGGCCTCGCTCAGGTCGTTTCCGCCACGCCCCTGCCTGTTGTCGCCATCGGCGGCATCAACCAGGGCAACGTCGCTTCCTTTGGCCCTGCGGGCGCGGCGGGTGTGGCGGTGGTCTCGGCCATCTTTGCCGCAGCCGATCCGCGTCAGGCTGCCTGCGACCTTGCCGCGGCAGTCGCGGCCTGGCCGCATCACAAGTCGCTCTAGCGAGTTTGAGAGCAGCTTCCCATCCGCTCGCGTGGCAATTGCCCTTGTGCGGCCTGTCCTGGACGTGCGTCGGTGCCCGACGCGTTCGGGGCAGGCCGTTTTTCCTGTATTGGAGGACCCATGCAGCTTCCTTCCGTTCTCACTGTCGCCGGCAGCGACTCGTCGGGTGGCGCCGGCATCCAAGCCGACCTCAAGACCATCGCCGCCCTGGGCTTGTATGGCCAGAGCGTGATTTGCGCGCTCACGGCGCAGAACACCTGCGGGGTTCGCTCCATACAGGAGACGGACGCGCAGATTGTGGCCGACCAGATGGATGCCGTGTTTGAGGACATCCGTCCCGCCTCCATCAAGATCGGCATGCTTTCAAGCGCCCGGGTCGCCCGCACAGTTGCGCAGGGCCTGCGCCGCCATGAGGCAGGCAGCATCGTTGTCGACCCGGTCATGGTCGCCACGAGCGGGGCGGCGCTCATGGCTGACGGGACGGCGCGGGCCATGGTGGACGAGCTGTTCTGCCTTGCACAGGTCGTGACTCCCAACATCCCCGAGGCGAGTGTCTTGGCCGGCATCGACGCCTCTGCCCAGGGTCTGGACTCCATGGTGCAGGCCGCTCGCATCATCGCGCGCACGACTCCCGGTGCGGTCCTCGTAAAGGGCGGCCATCTGGCGGGGGAGGACCGTGCGACCGACGTGCTCTTGCTGCCGGGCGCCGACGATCCTGTCATTTTGCGTGGGGAGGCAGTGCAGACGCGCGGCACCCACGGCACGGGCTGCACGCTCTCAAGTGCCATCGCGTGCTTCTTGGCGTATGGCCTGCCGGTTGAAGAAGCCGTCCGTCGGGCGAAGGATTACCTCGCGATGTGTTTGCGCGCAGGTCTTGACCTGGGGCGAGGAAACGGCCCGCTTGACCATATGGCGCCCCTGCGGCCCCATATTGACGTCCCGCAGGCTCAAGGCGCCGCGCCTCGGAGTGCGGCCGTCAGCCCGTGCACGACTGGTCCCGCCCTGATTGTCGGCGGTTCCCCCGAGACTCCGGCGCCTGAGTTTCTCCGGAGCTGCGCACAAGGGTGTTCGCTTGTCGTCGCCTGCGACTCCGGCGCCGACGCCTGCATGTGTGCTGGCCTGCATGTCGACGCGCTTGTGGGCGACGGTGACTCGCTGAGTCGCGAAGCCCTGGCGTATGTGCGAGCAGGTGCCGCACGGGAGCTCGGTTTTCCCATGGACAAGGACGATACCGACCTGGGCCTGGCGCTTTCCTGGCTCGCCAATCATGCGATCGAACTCGGAGTGTCTGGTATCGTTGCGACTGGCATCACCGGTGGAAGAGTCGACCACGAGTTGGGCGTTTTTGGTGTTCTTGCACGCATGGTGACACTGCCCATTCGTATCGAGACGCCCGCGAGCACGGTTCACGTCTTGACGTGTCAAAGCAATCCCCGTGTAAAATTTTGCGCCCAGGACGTGGGCCGCACCCTGAGTGTGGTCGCGCTGCCCGCCCCTGCCTGCCTGAGCGAGTCGGGCATGCGTTGGAACCTTGACCATGCCACCCTCAACACCCTCGATGACCTGGGTATTTCCAATGTTATCGAGCAGGATGGCGCTGTTGTTGAAGTTCACGCGGGCACGGTGTTTGTCATTGTCGAACGCGAGCGCATCCATAAGGAGAGCATCCTTTAATGGCGGTTTTGCGTACGCGACCTCTGGAATATCTGCGACTAGGATATGAAGTTTTGCATCTTTGCCCCGGTGTGTGCTAATCTTCTAAAGTTGCCGATTTAAGCGGGCGGGCAGAGCGTCCCGCAAGCAGTTAGAAGGAGTTTTCGAGATGTCCCAGGTTTGCGAAGTCTGCGGTAAGCACCCGGTGTTCAGCCGCTCCATCAGCCACTCCCACCGCGTCACCAACCGCCAGCACCGTGCCAACGTGCAGTCCCTGTACTGCATTGTTGACGGCGAGCGCAAGAAGGTCAAGGTCTGCACCAAGTGCCTCAAGGCTGGCAAGGTCGTTCGCGGCTAGTCTTCACGCGTAAAGTGTGAGTTGTAAGGCCTCCGTACGGGGGCCTTTTTTGTGTCTCGGTGTATACTTCCTTGAATTGAGTGCAAACGGCTATCAGTGACGGGAGCAAGACTATGGCAGACAAAACGAACGGTGCCCTCATCGTCTCCGATGACGTGCTCGCCGACCTGGTCGGTTATGCCGCCAAGGAATGCTATGGCGTTGTTGGCATGACGTCCCCCGCCCCCACGAGCGTGCAGGAGGGCATCGCCGGGCTTCTGCCCGCACAGCGCCTGCGCAGGGGCATTGAAATCGACCGCGACGAGAACGGCAAGCTTTCCGTCGCCCTGCACGTCGTGCTCGAGTACGGCGTGAACCTCACCGCTGTCAGCCAGAACCTTGTGGACGCGGTCCAGTATGTCCTTAAGAACATCGCCCAGATCGACGACGCTCACGTGATCGTCCATGTCGACGCGATGAAGGTCCGCGAGGCGTAAAGCCCTGCCAACGTATCTATGGGAGAAGTCTGATGATCGAGCAGACCGTACGCAACAGCTTCATCGTTGCCGCTCGCGCCGTCAAGGAGCGCAGCGAGGAGATCAACAAGCTTAACGTCTTCCCGGTGCCCGACGGTGACACCGGTACGAACATGTCGCTCACCCTGGCCACGGTTGTCTCTGAGATTGAGGCGCTGCCGGCCGACGCCACGATGCCCAAGCTCGCGGCTGCCGTGACGCACGGCTCCCTCATGGGCGCCCGCGGCAACTCCGGCGTCATCACGAGCCAGATTCTTCGCGGTCTGGCCGAGGGTCTGGCTGAGGTCGAGGGTCCCGCCGACGCCGGCGTCGTCGCTTCGGCGTTCCGCCGAGCCGTCAAGGTGGCCTTTGCCGCCGTGCGCAAGCCTGTTGAGGGCACCATCCTCACCGTGCTGCGTGACGTCTCCAAGCGTGCCGACATGTGCGAGAAGAAGCATGCGACCCTCGAGGAGACGCTCGACGCCCTGGTGGCCGAGGCTTTCGAGAGCGTCGCGCGCACGCCCGACCTGCTCCCCGTTCTCAAGGAGAACGGCGTCGTCGACTCGGGCGCGTTTGGCTTCGCCATTTTCCTTGAAGCTTTCTGCGCCAACGCGCTCGGTCGCGAGGGCGGGGTCTCCTCGGCTGCAGACAAGGCAATGGCTCAGGCCAACGCCAAGGTTGCCATCGAGCTCAACGATGACTGGGAGGGCTCGGAGTTCCGCTACTGCACGGAGTTCCTCTTCAAGGCCGAGCAGGCCTTCGACGAGGACGCCACGCGTGACTTCCTTGCCACGCAGGGCGACTGCGAGCTTCTTGTTGGTGCGTACCCCGACTACAAGATTCACGTCCACACCGACCGTCCCGACCATGTGCTCGACCACATGCTCGCCATCGGTCAGATTTTCAACGTCTTCATCCATAACATGGACATGGAGGCTCACGAGCGTACCGAGAAGATCGCTCAGGACAAGGCCGCCGAGGCCCCGGTCAAGCCGCTCGGCGTCATCGCCGTGGCTGCCGGTTCCGGCCAGGCCGAAATCCTGCGCTCTTTGGGCGTCGACGTCGTCGTCGAGGGCGGCCAGACCATGAACCCCTCCACCGCCGACATCCTTGCTGCCGCCAAGCAGGCGCGTGCTGAGCAGGTTATCGTGCTGCCCAACAACGGCAACATCATCATGGCTGCACAGTCTGCCGCCGCAGCCGCCGACTTCCCCGTGGCGGTTGTCACCACGCGCAGCGTCCCTCAGGGCTTCTCGGCGATGTTCGCCTTCAACCCGACTGCCTCGCTCGAGGACAACGCTGCTGCCATGGCCGAGGTCCTGCCCGGTGTGCATGACGGTGAGATCACCCATGCCGTGCGCGATTCGCAGACGGTCAACGGCGACGCCATCCATTCCGGTGACGTCATCGGCCTTGTCGACGACAAGGTGACCTACGTCGGTTCCGACGTCTGCGACATGTGCGTCGAGATGGTCAAGGCCATGCAGGCCGACATTGAGGGCGACACTCTCACCATCCTTGCGGGCCTCGACATGCCCCAGGACGAGTTCGAGGCCCTGGTTGAGCGCCTCGAGGACGCCGTGCCTGACCTCGACGTCGACGCCCATCGCGGCGAGCAGCCCCTGTATCCCATCGTGCTTTCCATCGAGTAGCCCGCTCGGCTCTCGTGTTCAGACGTATATGAGTTGCGCGCAGGCCGTCTCATCCGCCGACCGTCTCAAGCAGACGGCGGGTATGGGGCGGCCTGTGTCGTTTATCCGTGGCGTAGGGCCCGCCAAGGGTGCCCTGCTGGCAAAAATCGGCGTACGCTCGGTCTTCGACGAGCTCATGGCAGCCCCCATGCGTTATCTCGACTTGAGCCAGCTCGTCGATGTGGCGCATGCTCGTGTGGGCGACCAGGCCAGTTTCGTGGTGCATGTCGACAAAGTAGAGCTCAAGCGCCCCCGTCCCCGTGTGACGGTGGTTGAGCTGTCGTGCTATGACGACACCGGCGTCGTCATGGTGTGCTTCTTCGGGCAGCCTTGGCTTGCCCAGAAGTTCGCTGAGGGTCAGACGCTGCTTCTCTTTGGCAAGGTGAGCTTCGGATACGGTTTCAAGCGTCTGAACTCGCCCTATTGGGAGGCGCTCGAGGGTGACGGCCCTGGGTTTGCCTGCGCATGCGCCGGGCATCCCATGCTTCCCGTCTATCACGCCACCGAGGGGCTCACGGGCCAGTGGCTGCGCAGGTTGTCGTCGGAGTGCCTGACGTCTTTCGCTGACGTGTTGGACCCCTGGCCCGCCGCCGTGCGGGCTCCGCGGCTCCTTATGCCGATCTCGCGCGCGTTGCGTGCGATGCACTACCCCTGCGACGGTGGCGACGTCGAGGACGCCCGTCGCAGGCTCGCCTTTGATGAGGCAGCTTTTCTCCAGGTGGCGCTTCGTGCCCGCCGCGACGTGCGCGTTATGGGGGTCAAGCCTGTCGAGCATGTGGTGGACGGCCCCCACGAGCGTGCCCTGCGTGCCGCTTTGCCGTTTGCCCTCACTGCCGACCAGCAGGTGGCCGTTGATGAGATCCTCCTCGATATGGCAAGCCCACAGGCCATGAGCAGGCTGCTTTTGGGAGACGTGGGCACGGGCAAGACCGCTGTGGCGACCTTGGCTCTGGGAGCCGTGGCCGACTCAGGCGGCCAAGCCGCCCTCATGGCTCCCACGACCGTGCTTGCCCAGCAGTATGCCGACAAGGTGGGGCCCCTGCTCGATGCGGCGGACATCACCTGGGCGCTGCTCACGGGCGCCACGACCAAAGCGCAGAGGGAGTCCATCCTCGAGGGTCTCGCGCAAGGCCGTACCTGTGTGCTTTTCGGCACGCATGCGGCTCTCTCCGAGGATGTCCGTTTCAACCGCCTCACGCTTGCCGTCATCGACGAGCAGCAGCGATTCGGCGTGAACCAGCGCAATGCACTGCGTGAGAAGGGTCGCGGGGCCGACTTGCTCATCATGAGCGCCACCCCCATTCCGCGCACGATGGCACTGGCACTTTACGGCGATCTTGACCGCAGCTACCTGCGCATGCGCCCCGTGAAAGGTGCCGGCATCACCACCGAGGTCATCGCCAAGCGCAATCGCGCCGATGCCTACGCCGCCATGCTTGAGGAGATTGCCCAGGGTCGCCAGGCCTATGTGGTCTGCCCCTTGGTTGGCGCGCCGGCAGGGGAGGGCGACGAGCCCGACCAGGCGGCTCTTGAGCTTGAGGCAGGCGAGGACCCCAGCGACCCCCAGGCGGCCCAAAAGGTTGCCCGCTCCCTTGCTGGCAGCGTCTTTGGGGCCTATGAGGTGGGGCTTCTCACCGGTCGCATGAAGCCTCAGGAAAAAGCCCAGGTCATGGCCGATTTCAAGGCGGGTGCGATTCAAGTGCTCGTCTCGACCACCGTCATCGAGGTCGGTGTCGACGTCCCCAACGCAACGGTCATGCTCATCGAGGATGCGGAGCGTTTCGGTCTGGCACAGCTCCATCAGCTGCGCGGCCGTGTGGGGCGAGGCAAGTACCCCGGCCATGTCTTCCTGTGCACGAGCGCCACTTCGGCCAATGCCAAGCGACGCATGAAGGCGCTCGTCGATACTTCCGATGGTTTTGAACTTGCCGAGCAGGACCTGCAATTGCGTCGAGAAGGCGATATCATGGGCGTCCGCCAGTCGGGCGAGGTCTCGCTTCGCTTTGTGGACCTCGCCCGCGACGCGGACCTTTTGCAGGATGCGCACGACTTGGCATGCGACATGCTCCAGGCGGATCCTCTCATGCAAGACCCATGCCATGTTCCCATCAAAGCGGAGGTCGTCGCACGATACGGCGACGTTTTCCGCGACGTAAGTGGAGGTTAAGCAGATGACACCCACTGCTATTGCCGATACGGCGTCCCAGACCCGCGCACCCCGGCGGTTCCTCGTGCCTGGCACGTTCGACCCCATCACGCGTGGACATCTCGACGTCATCGAGCGCGCAAGCAGGCTCTGCGACGAGGTGATCGTCGCGGTCGCCGAGTCCAAGCACAAGCGGGGGGGCACCGCCTTCACCCTTGAGGAACGCGTGCAGCTTGTGCGCGAGGCCACGGCTCATATGCCCAGCGTCTCGGTCATGCCGTTCCAAGGGCTCCTCGTGACGTTCGCGCGCTCGCTGGGCGGTGTGACGGCGGTGGTCAAAGGGCTTCGCCTCACAACTGACTTCGAGTACGAGCTGCAGCAAGCCAACCTCAACTACCGCATGGCCCCCGAGCTCGAAGAGATCTTCGTCATGGGCGGCGCCGACTACGGCTACGTCTCGAGTTCGGCCGTGCGAGAGATAGCGGAGCTGGGCGGCGACGTCGCGCAGTTCGTCACGCCCAACGTCGAAGCCGCGCTTCGTCGACGTTACCCGTTGAATGGCTGATATTTCACAGCCTGCCCTTAAAGCGCGGCCTATCTTCTGCTATTCTTAGCTGCTTGAAGATAGGCAATCCGCGTCCATGCGTTAGCCGCCCATGCGTTAGCAACACGTCGCCATCGGAGGACATCCCATGCCCGGTACTGAAATTGAAGCCTTCATTGAAGAGCTGGAAGATCTGATTAACAACGCCAAGTCCCCCCTGTCCGGCGGCGGTTCCAAGAAGATCATCGAGGCAGACACGGCATATGCCATCCTCGATGACATCAAGCGCTCGCTGCCCGAGGAGTTCCAGAAGGCGCGTCGCATTCTGCGTGAGCGCGACGAGATTATCGAAGAGGCCAACACCCAGGCCAACCACACCATCGACGATGCCAATGCTCAGGCGTCCATCATGGTCAGCGAGCAGGAGGTCGTGCGCCTAGCCAACAACATGGCCGCCGACATCAAGCGTCACGCTGAGGAAGACGCCCGTGACACCCGTTACTGGGCCGAGGGCGTTGCCGACAAGACCCTCGAGCAGCTCCAGAACCAGCTGCACGTCGTCATCGACATGGCCTCGCATCTGCTTGACCAGACCCAGGAGTGCCGCAACCTGCTGACTGGCGTGGCTCAGGCTGACGAGCCGGCCGAGTACCAGGACGACCGCGATGTCCAATAAGCTTTCCTTCCCTCAGGTCAAGCTTTCCATCGAGAGCGGCCTGGCGAGTCCCGGCGACACGATTTCGGTGCAGGACACCATTGATGTCGACGCCTTCTCCATCGGTGGGCGCGACCTCAAGGTGAGCGATGGCATCTCGTACGATATCGTGCTCACCAATACCGGCGACGGCATCCTCGCCACGGGTATGGCCCGCTTTGAGGCGGACACGGCGTGCGACAGGTGCCTCGGTCCCGCTCACCTCGACGTTAATGCCGAGATTTCGTGCTATTACCTGCACGAGGAGCCTGAAGACGAGGTGGAGGACGAGAGCGATTTCGGTCTCATCGACGCTTCCGACGGCACGGTGGACCTCGGCGAGGCTATCCAGGGCGGCCTTGCCATGGAAATCCCCTATGTGATCACTTGCACCGATGACTGCAAGGGCCTGTGCCCGCAGTGTGGCGCCAACCTCAACGACGGTCCGTGCGGCTGTGTCATCGTGCATGACCCCGACTTCGATCGACCCAACCCCTTCGCGGCACTGGCTGCCCTCAAGTTCGATGATGCCGAGGCTGCCCACGATGTGGACGACCTCGAGGACGTCTTCGATGACGACTCCGACGATTTGGACGACGAGGAGTTCGAAAAGGAGTGGGAGAGCCGCGAGGCGGAGCAGGGTGAGCCCCGCTAGGTGTGAAGGGGCTGCGCAGGTTCTTTTGACCTTTTGAACGTATGGACTTTTGTGTTATTATAACCAACCGTGCAATGAGCAGTTCGCCCTCCCAGGGGGAGGAGCGAGTTTTAAGAGAGGTACACGATGGCAGTTCCCAAGCGTAAAACCGGTCGTAGCAAGACTCGTTCGCGTCGTGCCGCGAACACCAAGGTCCAGACGATGCAGACCTGCATCTGCCCCCAGTGCGGCGCCGCTAAGCTCCCTCACCGCGTTTGCCCCACCTGCGGCACCTATAAGGGCCGTCAGGTCATCGCAGTCGACTAACGACTATTTCAGGGTTTGCCCAAAGGCCGGCGTTCGCATCTGCGACGTCGGCCTTTTTTGTCCCTTTTCATTTCAAACGAAAGAAGGAACATGAGCGCAGAAGACATGAAGGATGCAACCCATACCTGTGTGTGCGTCGACGCCGCTGGTGGCGACCGTCCCGTGAGCTGTGTGCTCGAGGGCGTCGCGCTCGCCCTTGAGGCCGATGAGAACCTTAAAGTTGTTCTCACCGGCCCCAGTGACGAGATCGTCCCCTTCGCTGAGGCCCATGAGCGCTGCGAGGCCCGTCCCACAACGCAGGTCATTGCCATGGAAGAGCATCCCGTGCAGGCGGTGCGTTCCAAGTCCGACTCCAGCATCGTTGTCGGGTGCAAGCTCGTGCGCGAGGGTGTGGCCGACGGCTTCTTCTCCGCCGGCTCCACGGGTGCCGTCATGACTGCGGCGGTGCTGGGCATCGGCCGCATCAGGGGCATCGACCGTCCGGCGCTTACTGCCGTGCTGCCCGGCCCCAAGCCCACGGTCTTCCTCGACCTGGGTGCCAACGCCGACTGCAAGGCCGAGAACCTCGTTCAGTTTGCGCAGATGGGCCTTGCCTATGCGCGCATTGTCCTGGATGTCGACGAGCCGCGCGTGGCGCTGCTCAACAACGGCTCCGAGGAGACGAAGGGCTCCATGTTCGCCCAGGAGTGCCATGCCCGTCTGAAGGAGACCGTACCCCAGTTTGCTGGCAATGCCGAGGGCAACGACCTGCTTGCAGGCGCCTTCGACGTCATCGTGACCGATGGCTTCACGGGCAACACGGTCCTCAAAGGCCTTGAGGGTATGTCTAAGTTCCTCATGGGCACTATCATGGGTGCCGCAAAGGCAGATCCCGCCCTCGCCGCTGCGGCTGGCGCTCTCAAGCCCGTCTTCGGCAAGGCCAAGGACGCCCTCAGCGGCGACAAGTACGGTGGAGCCATCCTGCTCGGCGTCAAGGGCGTCGTTGCCATCGGCCACGGTGCCACCTCGCCCCAGGCAGTCATGAACGGCACGCTGTGCGTCGCCCAGGCCGCGCGTGCTCAGCTCGTCGACAAGATCGCGCAGAGCTGCGGTCGATAGGGAGGCGCCCGTATGTCTACCATCAACGAAAAGCTTCATCTGGCCCAGCAGATCTTGGGCTATCAGTTCATGGACACGCAGCTTCTGCGCAGCGCAATTACGCATCCCTCCGCCGTGGAGAACAAGCCTGTTACCGCAGGTTACGAGCGTCTTGAGTTCCTCGGCGACTCGGTCGTGGGCTTTTTGGTTGCCGACGAGATCTACCGCAAGTTCCCCGACATCGACGAGGGTGGTCTCACGCGTCTCAAGGTGTCCATCATCTCGGGCGAGACCCTCTCGAAGGTCGCCCATGAGCGCGGCTTCGAAGACATCATCATCATGGGCCTTTCCGAGAAGGGTACGGGAGCCCGCGGCATGCATTCTGCCTTGGAGAACGTCTATGAGGCTGTAACGGGCGCTATCTTCATTGACGGCGGCCTCGAGCCTGCCAGGCGTTGGGTGCTCGACACCCTCGGCCCCCTCATGGTTGCGGGTCGTGCGCTTCCCAAGGAGAACCCCAAGTCGCTGCTGCAGGAAAAAACCCAGGCACAGTTCCGCGAAGCTCCTCGCTACGAGCTTATCAGCGTGGGTGGCCTGGCTCATGTTCCTGTGTTTACCTGCGATTGTCTGCTCGGCGAGCGTCATGTCGGGCGCGGCGTGGGCTCCTCCAAGAAGGAGGCCGAGGCTGCGGCCGCCCAGGAGGCGCTCAAGAACCTCGGTTACGTCAAGGTTGCAGGCGCCGACGAGTCTCCTGTCGTCGAGGGGCTTGACGCGCAGGGCGATGCGAGCCCTACGGACGGGGAGTAGCCGGTGTATCTCAAGTCGCTCACCCTCAAGGGATTCAAATCGTTTGCAGACAGGGCGCATATGGTGTTCGAGCCGGGACTCACGGTTATCGTGGGCCCCAACGGCTCGGGCAAGTCCAACGTCAGCGACGCCATCCGCTGGGTCCTGGGCGAGCAGAGCGCCAAGCAGCTGCGCGGCGCCGCGATGGAGGACGTGGTCTTTGCGGGCTCCTCGGCGCGCAAGCCGGTGGGCATGGCCGAGGTTGATTTGACACTCGACAATTCCGATCACGTGCTGCCCGTCGACTTCGAGGAGGTCGTGGTCACCCGCCGCATGTACCGTTCCGGCGAGAGCGAGTACCTCATCAACGGTGCTCCTGCCCGCCTGCTTGACATCACCGACATCCTGCACGACACGGGTTTGGGCAAGGAGACGCACTCCATCATTGGCCAGGGCAAGCTCGACTCCATCCTTGCCAGCAAGCCTGAGGAGCGCCGCGCCCTCATCGAGGAAGCGGCGGGCATCTCCAAGCACAAGCGTCGTCGCGAACGTTCGCTCAAGCGTCTGGAAAGTATGGAGAGCCACCTGCAGCGCGTCCTCGACGTGCAGAAAGAGGTCTCCCGCCAGCTCAAGCCCCTGGAGCGCCAGGTTGACAAGGCCAAACGCGCCTCGGAGATTTCCGAGCGCGCTCGAGAGCTGCGCTGCATCCTCGCTGTGGACGACCTGCGTCGCCTGCAGGCCCGCTGGGACGAGGTGCAGCGTGCCGAGCGCGAGCGTTCCTCGGAGCGCGACGTGACCAACGCCGTTGTGGCTCAGCGCACCCAGGAGCTCGACAACCTGCGATTGCTGCTTGAGGAAAAGGGCATCTTCGCCGGCGACCTGTCTGAGCAGCGCCGCCGTGCCCAGCTTGTCTGTGAGAAGCTCGAGGGCTCGTTGCGCCTTCTCGACGAGAAGGGCCGCAGCATGGCTCAGCGTACGAGCCAGCTCTCCTCGCTTGTGGCTGACGACGAGGCCCGCGGCAAGCAGATTCTCGAAGAGTGCGAGCGAGCTCGTGTCGACTACGACGAGGCCATGGCGGCGCTCAAGACGCTGCGCGAACGTTCCAGCGAGACGAAGCAGGCGGTGGATGCCGCGCGTAAGGTGCGACGCAAGGCCGAGGAGGAACTCGACCGCGCCCGTTCAAACTACCGTGCCACACAGCGCGATCGCGACATGTGCGCCGTGGCGCTTGCCAAGGCGCAGGACGCCGTGAAGAACGCCGAGGTACAAGACGGAATCTTTGCCACGCGCGCCGATCAGCTCGACGAGACCATCACCCAGCTTGCCTCGCAGCTTTCCCAGGCTACAGAGAAACTCGACACGTGCCGGACGGCAATCGAGGGTGCGCGCCGCGAGCAGGAGTCCGCGGCCATTGCGTTCAAGCAGGCCAAGGATGCCCTTGGAACTGCTCAGGCAGAAGCCGCCGAGGCCCAGCGTGCCTTGGCAAGCGCTGAGGCGCGTGCGAGCGCTGCCCGAGAGACGGTCATGCAGGCCGAGAACTCCGTGCCGCTCGCCAAGCGCCTGTGCTCCGATGCGGCTGCGAAGGCCTGCGCAGCCAGGACGAGCGAGGTTCTCAATGTTCCTGGCGAGCTCGAAGGCCTGGTCGAGCGCCTTCTGGGTGACGGTCTTACTGGCTTTGTGGTCGAGGGCGCCCAGGGTCTTGTGGGCCTGGGCCAGGCGGCCCAGCGTCTTGCGGCAGACTCTGCCGGCACCATTCATATCGTTGAGGCGGCTTTTGAAGCCCCGCAGCCTGAAGAGGAGGGCGTGCCCGGCTATCGCCTGCTCGACCGCGTCTCGACTCGCCCTGGGTTCGAGTCGGTGGCACGTGCCTATCTGCAGGACGTCTGGGTGGTGGGCAGCGTCGAAGAGGCGTGCCGTGCCGCAGCCCTTTTCCCGCAGCTGCGCTTTGCCACGCCCGACGGCGCCGTTGCCTCCCGAGGCGGCCTGCTCGATGTGGGCAAGATTGGCTCAAACTCGCAGAGCCTGTTTGAGCGCCGTCGTGTGCTTTCGGAGCTTGAGGAGGGCCTGCCTCGCCTGCGCGAGGACCTCGCCTCGGCGCGCGCAGCTCAAGAGGCGGCGGAGGCCCAACTTTCTCAGGCGCGCGATGCCCAGGCAAACGCCTCCACCCAGGTGGCTCGCCTTACTGGTGAGGAGCGTTCCTGCACCTCCGAGGTTGCGCGTCTTGAAAAAGCGTGCGCGGCAAGCAAAGCCGAGCTCGAGGGCGTGAACAAGAAGCGCGAGGAGGCTCGCGAGAAGTCCAAGAAGGCCTTCACTGAGCTGACCCGCCAGCAGGAGCGTCTCAACCTTCTCGTCAAGATGCTCGAGGACGCCGAGTCGCTGCGCATCCAGCTTGAGGAGGCGTTCGATGACGCGCGCCGCTCTGAGCGTCTGGCACATGAGGACGCCAACAGTGTGCAGCTTGAGCTTGCCCGCGTGCAGGAGCGCTCGAACTCCCTGCAGCGCGGCAATGATCGGCTCGAGCGCGAAGGCGCCGAGTTGGCGCAGCGCATCACGGAGTCCCGTGCAAGCCTGCGCACTCTCAAGGTGACCTCGCAGCGTGTCGAGCCCCTGCGCGCCCAGATTGCGGCACTTCTCGATGCTGCTCGCGCCGTGGGCGTCACGCTCAATGACCGCGCCAGCCTCGCCGAGGCCGACTCCGCTCAAATCAAGGAGACGATCGACGCTGCCAAGGCTGCTGTGACCCAGGCCGAGGAGGCGCGCACCCGTGCCACGTCGGCCCTGGCCGACATTCGCGTGCAAAAAGGCCGCCTGGAGGTTCAGGTGGACCAGGCGGTGAAGTCCATCACCTCGCAGCCTGGCGTCGTGCTCGAAGAGGCGCTTGAGCTTCCCGAGCCCGAGGACCGCGAGGCCGATGCGCGGGAGCTTCAGCGCCTCGAGCGCCAGCTTGCCGAGATCGGTCCTGTCAACCAGGTCGCTTTCGACGAATACGAGACCCTCAAGGCTCGTTCGGACTACCTGTCCGCCCAGGTTGAGGACTTGCAGCATGCTCGCAGTGACCTGCGTAAGATTCTCGCGGCTATCGACCGCAAGATGCGCGACGGTTTCCTCGAGGCCTTCGACACGGTCAACAAGAACTTCGGCGAGATATTCGGCCTGCTCTTCCCGGGCGGTCAGGGTCATTTGGAGATGACCGACCCCGAGGACCCCTCCTCCACCGGTATTGAGGTCGTTGCCCAGCCCCGCGGCAAGCGTGTCACGAAGATGTCGTTGCTGTCGGGTGGTGAGCGTTCTCTCACGGCACTCGGCCTGCTCTTCGCCGTGTACAAGACCCGCTCGGTTCCCTTCTATGTGCTCGACGAGGTTGAGGCCGCCCTTGACGATTCCAACCTCGACAGGCTGCTGGGCGCCATTGAGCGCCTGCGCACGAACACGCAGCTTATTGTCATCTCTCACCAGAGGCGTACTATGGAGGCGGCCGACGTGCTCTACGGCGTCTCGATGAAGTCCGACGGTGTCAGTCAGGTAATTTCTCAAAAGCTCGAACGCAAGTAGCGAAAGGCGGTGTGGCCGCATGGGTTGGTTCCAACGGCTCTCAGAGGGCCTCAACAAGACGAGGAAGAAGATTTCCGGCGAGCTCAACGTGCTCTTCGAGATTGGTCCGCAGGTAGGCGACGAGTTTTGGGACGACCTTGAGGCGACCCTTCTCATGGCTGACATCGGTGTGGGCGCCACCGACCAGGTTGTCACGCGCCTGCGCGAGCGCTCTCAGCGCGAGTCGCTCACCGGCGTGCGCGAGGTCAAGGAGGCCCTCGTGGAGCTTCTCGCCGAGGCGTTCACGCAGGCCGAGTCCGACCCCATAGCCGCCAACCCTTCGTGCGTGCTCTTTGTGGGCGTCAACGGCGCGGGCAAAACCACCACGGTGGGCAAGATCGCTTCCGAGGCCAAGCAGTTGGGTCGCAAACCCATCATCGGCAGTGCCGACACCTTCCGCGCCGCTGCCATCGAGCAGCTTGAGGTTTGGGGCGAGCGCGCCAACGTCGAGGTCATCAAGCGCGAGCGCGGCGCTGACCCGGCGAGCGTGTGCTACGACACCATCGAAGCCGCCGAGCGCACGGGAGCCGACCTCGTGCTCATTGACACGGCGGGGCGCTTGCACACCTCTACCGACCTGCTGCATGAGCTTGGCAAGGTCGTGCAGGTCACGAGGAAGCGCGCGGGCATGCCTGTCTCGGTGGTTCTCGTCATTGACTCCACCACGGGTCAAAACGGCCTCAACCAGGCCAAGGAGTTTAACCGCGCCCTGGGTCTGGACGGCGTCATCATGACGAAGCTCGACGGCACGGCGAAGGGCGGCATCGCGCTTGCGGTGAGCCACGACCTGGGCCTTCCCATCCTGCGCGTCGGTGTGGGCGAGTCCATCGAGGACCTGCGCCCCTTCGATGCCCATGAGTTCGCGCGCGCCCTCATCACGGGCGAGGAGGAGTAAGCCACCATGGCAATGTTTGAGAGCCTTTCCAATCGCCTGCAAGACACCTTCGAGGGCCTGCGCGGCAAGGGAAAGCTGAATGAAGCCGACATCGATGCAGCGATGCGCGAAGTGCGCATGGCCTTGCTTGAGGCCGACGTCAACTTCAAGGTCGTCAAGGAGTTCGTCGCCAAGTGCAAGGCTCGCTGTCTGACCAGCGAGGTGCTCGAGTCGCTGTCGCCCGCACAGAACGTCGTTAAGATCGTGCTCGATGAGCTCACGGAGCTCCTCGGCTCTACGGAGAGCCGCCTGGTGCTCACGAGCCGCATCCCCAACGTTATCATGCTCGTGGGTCTGCAAGGCTCGGGTAAGACGACGGCTGCGGCCAAGCTTGCTCTGCTGCTCAAGTCCCAAGGTCATGCGCCTTTGCTTGCGGCCTGCGACGTGTACCGCCCCGCTGCTGCCGATCAGCTCGAGACGCTCGGCGGTGAGCTCGGCGTCAAGGTCTACCGCGGCGATGGCAAGCATCCTGTCGACATCGCCAAGGGTGCCATTCGCGCCGCAATCGACGACATGAAAGATGTCGTCATCGTCGATACCGCGGGCCGTTTGCAAATCGATGAGACGATGATGAAAGAGGCCGCCGATATCAAGGCGGCCGTTAAGCCCGACCAGATTCTTATGGTCGTGGACTCCATGACCGGCCAGGACATCGTCAACGTCGTCCAGGTGTTTGCCGAGCGTGTCGACTTCGACGGTGTCATCATGACCAAGCTCGATGGTGACTCGCGTGGCGGCGGTGCCTTGTCGGTACGCAGCGTCACCGGCAAGCCCATCAAGTTCATCTCCACTGGCGAGAAGCCCGACCAGTTCCAGGTGTTCTATCCCGAGCGCATGGCTCGCCGCATCCTGGGCATGGGCGACATGATCTCCATCATCGAGAAGGCCCAACAGCAGGTTGACGAGAAGCAGGCTCAGGTTGCCGAGCGCATGCTCAACCAGGGCCTCACCTTCGACGACTTCCTGATGCAGATGAAGTCGATTAAGAAGATGGGTGGTTTCACCTCGATTCTGTCCGCGCTTCCCGGTGGTGATCGCCTCATGCAGAAGGCCGATGGGCAGATCGACGACTCCATCATGGACAAGACTGAGGCCATCATCATGTCCATGACCAAGGAGGAGCGCGCCAAACCCCGCATCATCAACGGCAGCCGCCGTGCCCGTATTGCCAAGGGTGCAGGCGTCGAGGTCTACGACGTCAACAGCCTCATCAAGCAGTTCGATCAGATGAACAAGATGATGAGCAAACTGCGCTCAGCCAGCAATCAGCCTCAGGGTAAAGGTAAGGGTAAGGGTAAGAACAAAGGTCGCAACAGCATGAAGTCGCTGGGCCGCATGATGGGCGGCTTGGGCGGCATGAACCCGGGGGATATGGCGCAGATGCAGAAAATGATGCGCGATATGATGAAGTAGGGCTCCCAGAGGGGCGCCGCATTGCCTCAGTGCTCAGACAGTCCTCGCAATAAGGCCGCTCATGCGGCCTTATTGCTGCGGAACTGCGCCTGAGGCAATGCGGTGCCCCAGCGCGCTACGGCATCATGATCGGTTGAGGGCCGAAGGGCGGGGGCTTGCGGGACTGCGGGGTTCTCACGGGGCCCCGCAGTGTTCCTCAGTGCTCAGACAGTCCTCGCAATAAAGCCGCGTGGGCGGCATTATTGCTGCGGAACTACGCCTGAGGAACATCGTGGGGCCTTGCACGGCACTGCGCCATGATCGGTTGAGGGCTAAGGGCAGAAGCTTGCGGAACTGCCGTTCAGTTTCATTTGCTCAAGTATGAGTTGAGGGTAGTAATACGCTCCTGAATGCTATTTGTAAGGTTTAAGTTTAAGGTTATAGATGAGAGTGAGCTGCGTGGGCGTGACTAAGGGATGTGTGCCGGTGCAGGGGGTCATTTTTGATTGCGATGGGACGCTCATGGACACCATGGGGCTGTGGCTGGAGGTTGAAGACCAGCTGGCGGCGCGTGTGGGGCATGTGTTCAGCGCCTCTGAGCAGGACATGATGCGTACGCTCACCATATCTGAGACGGGGGAGTACCTGCACGGCGAGTTGGGCATTCTAGGGTCAGCTCAGGAGGTTGTCGACGAGATCAATCGTCTGGCACGCGACTACTATGCCACCCGAGCAACGCTGAAACCCGGCGTGCTCGAGTTTGTGAGTGAACTGCATCGCCGTGGTATTCCATGTGCCATCGCTTCGTCGAGTCCGCACACCTTGCTTGATCCCGGTGTCGAGCACACGGGGCTCTCCGATATGCTCGCGGCTGTTGTCTCGACTGATGACGTTCAGGCCTCGAAGCGCGAGCCTGCGGTATACGACCGTGCGCGTGGGCTGCTCGGCTCGGACCTTGATGCCACATGGGTGTTCGAGGATGGTTCGTACACGTTTGCAACTACGGTACCTGCTGGCTATCGCACCGTTGGGGTGTATGACTGCGATGAGTCAGGTACGTTCGAGGAACTTTCGCGCCTCGCCGACGTGGCCGTCCACAGTTTCGAGGAGCTTGATGTTGACAGGTTCTTGGCGGGGGAGTATGCCAAGGCTTGCGCATAGCTTCCGAGACTTCGGTTCGCTCTGCTTGGGACGGAGGGTGCTGGGAACGTATGCCGAAGTCCGTGCGCCGTTTTGCCAGGTTCGGACATGACAGGCTTTGTGCGGGTGCGTCAGGGTTGCCTGCACGCTCGTTCGAGGCGACTGATTTTGCTAGGTCTGCGCCGCAGGGGCAGACCAAGTCGGTACATGCCTTTGGGGCCTTTGGTTTTGATGGACCTTGCAGTGCGAGAGCCCAATGGAATTGTGCCTGCTCTTTCAGTCGTCGCTCAAGAATGTGAATTAGAGGGCGGCGGTCTTCTGGATTCGCCTGTGGGGTACAAGGGTACGGACACACATAGAGACTGGGGAGGAGCCTTAGCCTTATGGATATGAACGAAAGCAAAAAACGCCGAGCCATGATCACCTATGTCCTCATAGGTTTGGTCGTGCTTGCCGTGCTCAACGCCGTGGTGGCTCCGGCCATCAACACGAATCCCGTGCAAGAGGTCCCTTATACGCAGCTGCTCTCCATGGCTGACGAGGGCAAGGTCGACGAGGTCGAGTACAACCTGTCCTCCGGTGAGATCAAGTACAGCTCCAAGGCGGATGACGGTACCACGAGCTATTACAGCACCACGTACTGGCCCAACGACTCCACGCTGCTGCCGCGTCTTGAGAAGGCTGGCGCCACGGCGACCACCCACATCGAGGTCAACAACAGCGGCATGTTCATCTACCTGCTCACCTTCTTCCTGCCGATTATCATTTTCATCGCTTTCGGTTGGTGGATGAACAAGAAGCTGCGCAAGGCCATGGGCGACGACAACCCCACGATGAGCTTCGGCGGTTTCGGCCAGGGTTTGGGTGCTTCCAACTCTAAGATTGTCGCCGAGAAGGAGACGGGCGTCACGTTCGACGACGTCGCCGGTCAGGACGAGGCCAAGGAGGCTTTGACCGAGATCGTTGACTTCCTCGACCGTCCCGAGCGCTATGAGGAAATCGGCGCGAAGCTGCCGCGTGGCGCTCTGCTGGTGGGCCCTCCCGGCACGGGCAAGACGCTGCTCGCCAAGGCTGTTGCCGGCGAGGCAAAGGTGCCGTTCTTCTCCATTTCCGGCTCCGAGTTCGTTGAGATGTTCGTAGGCCGCGGCGCGGCTCGTGTGCGTGACCTGTTCAAACAGGCCAAGGAAAAGGCCCCCTGCATCGTCTTCATCGACGAGATCGACACCATCGGCAAACGTCGCGACACCGCCGGCTTCTCTTCCAATGACGAGCGCGAGCAGACGCTCAACCAGCTGCTCACCGAGATGGACGGCTTTGACAACCACAAGGGTATCGTCGTGCTGGGCGCCACGAACCGCCCCGAGACGCTCGACCCCGCTCTGCTGCGTCCCGGCCGTTTCGACAGGCGCGTGCATGTCGAGCTTCCCGACCTTACGGGACGCAAGGCGATTCTGAAGCTCCATGCCAAGAACGTTAAGATGGCAGGCTCTATCGACTTTGGTGCAATTGCGAAGGCGACCTCCGGTGCGTCCGGTGCCGACTTGGCCAACATCGTGAACGAGGCCGCCCTGCGCGCTGTGCGCGAGGGACGCAAGGGCATCCTGCAAGAGGACCTCTACGAGTCGGTCGAGACGGTCATCGCCGGCCAGCAGCGCAAGAGCCAGGTTCTCTCCGACAAGGAGAAGAAGATCGTCGCGTACCACGAGATTGGCCATGCGCTTGTCGCAGCAAAGCAGACTGCTTCAGCTCCCGTGACGAAGATTACCATCATCCCGCGCACTTCCGGTGCCCTGGGCTATACGATGCAGGTTGACGATGACGAACATTTCCTCACTACGCGCGAGGAAGCAGTCAACAAGCTGGCGACGCTGTGCGGCGGTCGCGCAGCGGAGGAAATCATTTTCGACCAGGCCACGACCGGCGCGTCCAACGACATCGAGCAGGCCACGAAGCTTGCGCGCAACATGGTCACGCGCTTCGGTATGTCTTCGCAGTTTGGCATGGTGGCGCTCGGTACGGTCAACAATCCCTACCTCAGCTCCGACTCGTCGCTCACCTGCAGTGAGGGCACGGCCGAAAAGGTCGATGAGGAGGTCGTCGAGCTCGTGGGACAGGCGCATGCGAAAGCGACGCAGATCCTGCGCGAGAACATCCTCAAGCTCCATGAGCTTGCCGCGTACCTGCTCAAGAAAGAGACCATAACCGGTGACGAGTTCATGGCTATCTTAAACGACGCCCCTCAGCAGGCATAGAGGTCATACAATGGGCGGATGTGTTTGGTAGATGCGAATCTGCCGCACATCCGCCCTTTTTCGTATAGCTGGGAGACCCATTGCCACGCATGCAGCAGGACAACACGAATAACTCAGCTCAATCTGCCGCGCCCAAGAAGGCGCAGCTTGGTCGCGGTGCCCAGGTCGCAAGTATGATTGCCGGTGCACTCATCGGGCTTGTGGCACTCGTCTACCTCTTGGGTTGCGTGTATTACTACGACCGATTCTGGCCCAACACCAAGATCGGTGATGCGAACCTCTCCAACATGACAGAGGCCGATGCCGTCTCCACGCTTGACCAGGTATCACGCAGTCGTACGGTTGCCGTATCGGGTCAGGGTGTTTCGTTTACGCTCACCGGCGGCACTGCCGGTCTTGAGATCAACTCCTCCTCGGCGGTCAAGACCGCGCTCGATGACAACGCCTGCTGGCAGTGGCCTTTCCAGGTATTTGCTGCCCACGATGAAACCGATGCATTGAGCTCGTCTTTCGATCTCGACCTGTTGCGTTCTGCCATTGAGTCCTCCGTCTCGTCGTTCAACGCAAGCGCCTCCGACCCCATCGATGCGACGCTGTATTTCGACGAGTCCACCAATCGCTATGAGATCAACCCCGGTTCTTTGGGCACGAAGCTCGACATCGACTCGATTATGGAGACTGTGCAGACGGCTCTTGCCCAGCGCAACCCCTATGCTGCGCTTACGAGCGTGAACCTGGTTCATCAGTCCGTCAAGGCTGACGACCCGTATCTCATTACGAAGCGCGACACGGCGAACGCCTATCTCTCCTGCTCGCTTGACCTCACGCTCAACGGCACGCTTGTGGCATCCGTCAACCCTTCGGTGGTGAAGGATTGGATCACCTTTGGTGAGGACGGCACGGCAGCTCTCGACGAGGCGCAGCTTGTCGCTTGGGTCGACGGCGTCGAGTCTCTCGTCGATTCGGTTGGCTCCACCCGCACCTATACGCGTCCTAACGACGGCCAGGTGTTCACGGTGTCGCGCGGTAACTATGGTTGGATCAGCGACGGCGAGGCGCTTGAGGATCTCGTGCGCAACGCTGTGTACAGTTCGACCGTCGGTTCCTCTGAGATTCCCACCAAGCAGTCGGCAAGCGCGTACAACCCCGGCGGCGCCGATTGGGCCGGCAGCTCCTGGATTGACGTCGACTTGGGCGAGCAGTACGTGCGCTACTTCGACCCGGATGGCAATGTGTTGTGGGAAAGCCCCTGTGTCAGCGGCGCTTATGGCGTGCATGACACTCCTTTGGGCGTGTATTCCATTTACAATAAGGCACTTGACCAGACGCTTCTGGGCAACATCGTCCCAGAGACGGGCAAGCGCGAGTATGAGACTCCTGTCAGCTACTGGATTCCGTTCAATGACGGTGTGGGCTTGCATGACGCCAATTGGCAGCCCGACTTCGGTGGTTCCATGTATATGAGCGGCTACGGCTCCCACGGCTGCATCAACCTGCCGTCCTCCGCAGCTGCTGAGCTGTACTCTCTGTGTTCTATCGGCGACGTCGTCGTCGTTCATTATTAATGGTATGCCCAGGTAACACTCGATGTCCTTTTGCGTAGGACCCACCTGCGCAGCGTTATGAAAGGGTTTGGACAAGTGGCAAAAGAGAACGACTTCAGCTCGACGCTGAACCTTCCCAAAACCGACTTCCCCATGAGGGGCGGCCTTGCCAAGAGCGAGCCCGTCCGTTTGGCGAAGTGGAACGAGGAGGGCGTCTACGAGCTCACCCTCAAGAAGAACGAGGGTCATCCCTCCTTCGTGCTTCATGACGGCCCGCCTTATGCGAACGGCCCGATTCACATCGGCCACGCCATGAACAAGATTTCGAAGGACATCATCAACCGTTATTGGACGATGCAGGGTCGCTATGTGCCCTACATCCCCGGTTGGGACTGTCACGGCCAGCCCATTGAGCACAAGGTTGAGACGAAGCTCGGCACGAAGAAGTTCAACGAGACGCCCGTTGAGAAGATTCGCGAGATGTGCAACGAGTTCGCCGTTGAGAACATCGAGCTCCAGAAGGCCGGTTTCCGCAGGCTCGGCGTGCTGGGCGACTGGGACAACCCTTACCTGACGCTGTACCATCAGCATGACGCCGCCGACATCGAGGTCTTCAAGGCCATGTTCGACCGCGGCATGGTCTACCGTGGTCACAAGCCGGTGCACTGGTGCAAGCATTGCCACACCGCTCTCGCCGAGGCTGAGATCGAGTATGGCGACGAGACGTCGCCCTCCATCTTCGTACGCTTCGAGATGACCTCCACGCCTGCGGGCCTGGAGTCCTTCGAGGGTCCGGCTGACTTCATCATTTGGACCACCACGCCTTGGACCATCCCTTCCGACCAGGCCATCTCCATGAAGCCCGGCGCACTGTACGTCGCCGTTGAGCATGACGGCCGCGCCGAGGTCATGCTTGAGGCCCTTGCCCCCAAGCTCTGCGAGGAGTTTGGTTGGGACTACACGCCTGTCATGGTCGACGGCCAGCCCTACATCCAGCCGGCTGAGACCTTCGAGGGCCTCCACTACAAGCAGCCTGTCTTCGACGGTGTCGAGGGCGTCGCGCTTTTGGCCGACTACGTTGGCGTCGATGATGGTACGGGTATCGTCCACAACTCGCCCGGTCACGGCGTCGACGACTACTTCGCCTGCCTCAAGGCTGGCATTACCGACATCTGCATGCCGGTCGACGACGACGGCAAGTTCTACGTCGGCGACGAGTTCGGCTGCGGCGGTCCCTTCTCCGGCATGGACACCGACGAGGCCAACCCCCACGTCATCGAGTTCCTACGCGAGCGCGGCACGCTCGTGCGCGAGAAGAAGATCACGCACAGCTACCCGCACTGCTGGCGCTGCAAGAACCCCGTTCTGTTCCGCGCGACCGACCAGTGGTTCGTCTCCATGGGCAAGACGGGGCTGCGCGCTGAGGCTCTCGACGAGATTCAGAACAAGGTGACCTGGTACCCGGCCCATGCTGCCAACCGTATCGGTTCGATGGTCGAGCAACGTCCCGACTGGTGCATCTCCCGTCAGCGCAACTGGGGCGTGCCGATTCCGAGCTACACCTGCCAGGACTGCGGCACGAAGGTCATGAACGACGACACGCTCGACGCCGTCATCGCACTGTTCCATGAGAAGGGCTCCGACGCTTGGTTCACCGAGGACCCCAAGTCCTATCTGGGTGAAGCCTGCGTGTGCCCCAAGTGCGGCGGTGCGAACCTCAAGATCGACCGCGATATTCTCGACGTGTGGTGGGACTCCGGTGTCTCTTGGAAGGCCGTCTGCGAGTACCGTCCTGAGCTCACCTATCCCGCCGACATGTATCTCGAGGGTTCCGACCAGCATCGCGGTTGGTTCCAGAGCTCCCTGCTGACGAGCGTAGGCGCCAACGACCACGCTCCTTATCGCGCCGTTATCTCCCAGGGCTTCACGCTCGACGGCCAGGGCCGCAAGATGAGCAAGTCGCTGGGCAACGTCATCGACCCCAACAAGGTCTGTGACGAGATGGGCGCCGACATCATTCGTCTGTGGGTCTCCTCTGTGGACACCTCCACCGACGTCGCCATCGACCACGAGATCCTGAAGCGCACGAGCGACGCCTACCGCCGTTTCCGCAACTGCTTCCGCTTCCTGCTCTCCGAGCTGTACGACTTCGATCCTGCGACTGACGCAGTGTCTGCCGAGCAGCTTCTGGCGGTCGACGCCGTTGCCCTTTCCAGGATGTGCGCCGTTCATGCTAAGGTTGAGGAGGCCTATGCGGGCTATCGCTTCAACCAGGTCTATCGCACGCTCTACGACTATGTCGTGACCGAGCTTTCCAACGTGTATATGGACGTCGTGAAGGACCGCACGTACTGCTGCGCGGCTACGAGCGTCGAGCGCCGCAGCGCCCAGACGGTCCTGGCTGAGATTCTCTCGATGCTCCTGCACGACCTGCAGCCCATCCTTGCCTTTACGTGCGACGAGGTTCTCGGCTACCTGCCCGAGTCTATGCGCGAGGGCCAGAAGTACGCCGCCCTGCTCGATTGGTACCACGCCCCCATGAGCGCCGAAGAGGCTGCCAAGCTTGCTCCCGCTTGGGATGCGGCCGACCTTGTGCGCGACGCCGTGAAGAAGGTCCTCGAGCCCGTTCTTGCGCAGAAGACCATCGCCAAGAGCCAGGAGGCGTGCGTGAGCGTCGTCGCCCCCGAGGCGGTTGTTGAGACGGTGGCTTCATCCGGCATCGATATGGCCGAGTTCTGCATCGTTGCTGGCGTCGATCTTGTTGCCGGTGAGGTGGAAGAGCCCCAGGCCCAGGTCGAGGTTGCTCAGGGCGACAAGTGCCCGCGTTGCTGGAACGTCCGCACGCTGTGCGAGGACGGCCTGTGCCAGCGCTGCCACGAAGCCCTGGAGGGTTAGGTTTCATGCGGAGTCGCGCCGCCCGCGTGAGTCTGTTCGCGGGCCTCTTCGTCATGGTTGTCCTTTTTGACCAGCTCACCAAGTGGGCGGCGCGTGCATATTTGGCATCGGGTGCAAGCGTTACGCTTGTGCCCGGTGTCATTGATTTGCATCTTGTTTTCAACAAAGGAGCCGCGTTCAGCCTCGGCGAGGGCTGGACGTGGCTCTTTGTCGCGGTTGCAGTTGTGCTGTGCGCGGGATGCGCTTGGGCTGTGGCGACCCAAGGCCTTTCAAAGGCCACGACATGCCTTCTGGGCATTGCGGCAGGTGGCGGCGTGGGCAACCTCATCGACCGCGTGACCCAAGGGTGCGTGACGGATTTTTTCATGCCCACGTTTGTGAGCTTTCCTGTGTTCAATGTTGCAGATATCTGCATTACCTGCTCTTTTGTTGCCCTGTTTATTCTCTATTGGTCGCATGACGCGCGCTGTCGGGAGGTTGAAACCCATGAGTGAGCTTGTCCAGCGGAGTGTTTCTGCCGAGCATGAGGGTGTACGCCTCGATCAGTATCTGGCTCTTGCCGGGGTCTATGCGAGCCGCAGCGCCGCGACCAAGGCCGTCGAGGAAGGCCTCGTAAGCGTCAACGACGAGGTTGAGACTTCCAAGAAGCGCATCCTGCATGCCGACGACGATGTGGCTGCCGAGGTCAAGGAGCATATCGACGCGCCCATTGTCCTGGAGCCCCAGCAGATTCCTCTTGACATCCGCTATGAGGACGACGATCTCATCGTCCTTTCCAAACAACGAGGCCTGGTATGCCATCCCTCGCAGGGCCACGTTGACCGCACGCTTGCCAACGCCCTGTTGTGGCATTGTGGCCCCGAGCACTTGGGCACCATGCAGGGCACCGATCGCCCCGGCATCGTTCATCGCCTCGACATGGACACCACGGGCCTCATGCTCGCCGCAAAAAACGACCATACGCAGGCGCTTCTTCAGGAAGCCATCCGCATGCGAGCGGTTGACAGGCGCTATGTCACGCTCGTACATGGCAACATCGCCCCTGACACGGGCCTCATCGACGCGCCCATCGCGCGCCATGCCAAGGACCGACTGCGTATGGCTGTGAGCGAAGACCCCTCGGCACGTCCCTCGCTCACGACCTTCACTGTGCTTCAGCGCTTTGAGGCCGGCCGCAAGGACGACGGGTACACGCTGCTGGAATGCAAGCTGTACACCGGCCGTACCCATCAGATTCGTGTGCACATGTCTTACATTGGCCACCCCGTGGTGGGCGACCCCTTGTACGGTCGTGGCACTCTGCAGCAGAACCTCGACCTCGACCGGCAGTTCCTTCACTCTTGGAGTCTGGCGTTCGAGCATCCTACGACGGGCGAGCAGCTGCGGTTCAAGGATGCCATCACCTGGGAGCTTGACGAGGCGCTCATGGGCCTTGAATCCCGTGAAAGTGACCTTACCGCTCAGGGCAAGATTGTGCGAGAGGCGCTTGAGGAGGCCTCCTATGCTCCTTCTGGCTCTTGGTAGCCATGCCGGTTTTGGTGTATTGTCGCTTGTAGCGTTGGTCAATGCAGTGTCCCAGGAAGGGCTTCCCCCATGCAGATAACGCCCATTCTCGTGTTTAACGCCGTGGTCCTCGTCTTCTTTGTCCTGGCGTTCTTCTATCAGTTCGTCTACATCTTCATCACGCTGCGTTACAAGCAGCATCCCGTAAAGCCAGCTCGCCGCCTGCATTCGTATGCGTTTGTCATCTGCGCGCACAACGAGGGCGCGGTCATCTCAGAGCTCGTCCGCTCCATCAAGGAGCAAGACTATCCCAGCGAGCTCATTGACACATATGTCTTCTGCGACAATTGCACCGACGACACCGCACAGCTTGCGCGCGAGGCCGGCGCCATTGTTCTCGAGCGCCCCGGTGGCGGCCAGAAGGGCAAGAGCTGGGTCATGGACTACGGCCTGTCTCGCGTGCTCAAGGAACACCCCGGCAAGTACGAGGCCTTTTTCGTCTTTGACGCCGACAACGTCTTGTCCAAGACCTATGTGACCGAGATGAACAAGGTTTTCGATATGGGCGGGTTTGCTGCAATCACGAGCTTCCGCAACTCGAAAAACTTCGATTCCTCTTGGGTCAGCCGCGGCTATGGCACGTGGTTCATCCGCGAGGCGACCTACCTCAACAACGCCCGCATGATCTTGGGCACGTCGTGCGCCATCTCCGGTACCGGCTACCTCATCTCTGCCGACATGATCGAGCGCATGCACGGCTGGGACTTTCACCTGCTCACCGAGGACATTCAGTTCTCTGTGTTCTGCGCCGTCAATGGGTATCGCATCGGCTATGCGCACAATGCCGTGTTCTACGACGAGCAGCCCGTGACCTTCTCTGCTTCCTGGAAGCAACGCATGCGCTGGACCAAGGGTTTCTACCAAGTCTTTGCCAAGTACGCGTCGGCCTTGTTCAACACATGGTTCAAAGGTCCCAAGAACCGTGTCGCTCCCGATGTGAAGGAAGACCGTTCTTGGCGCTTCGCGGCGTATGACATGACCATGACCATTGCTCCGGCAATGATCCTCACCATCGTTTCGGCGGCGGTCAACGGCATCTACCTGCTGTTGGGCCTTATCGCCCCCGAGATTGTGGGGCCCACCGAGGTCAGGATGTGCCTGGGGTCGTTTTGCGCCACGTTTGTGACCTTCTACCTGACGTTTTTCCTTCTGGTCCTTCTTACCACGGCGACTGAGGGCAAGAAGATGCATATGACGCCGCTGCACCGTTTCACGAACCTCTTCACGTTCCCGGTGTTCATGCTCTCCTATGTGCCCCTCGCCTTGGTCGCGGCCGTCAAGAAGGTCGATTGGGTGCCTACACGTCACACCATCTCGAAAACGCTCTCTGAGATTCAGGCACAGTAGGGGAGTCCGGCCTACGTGTCGGTTTCAAGTGCGATGGTTAAATGCAGCTAAAGTCGACATGTAAACCTCGCTCGTGCAATATCATGTAACCTTTAAGCGTGACATGCCAAACAGTGTTCTGACGTCAAGAAAGGATCTGGGAATGGCCTACTACTACCCTGAGGCGGCACATACGTTTAGCGAGTATTTGCTGGTGCCTGGTTACAGCGGCTCCGAACACACGCCTGAGAGGGTCAGCCTGCGTACCCCTCTGACGCGCTTCCGTCGCGGCGAGGAGCCCCGCATCTCGCTCAACATCCCCATGATCTCGGCCATCATGCAGGCCGTCTCTGGTCCCAAGCTTGCCGTTGCTCTCGCAACTGAGGGTGGCATGTCGTTCATCTACGGCTCGCAGACCCCTGAGGACGAGGCTCAGATGGTTCGCGACGTCAAGACCTACAAGGCCGGCTTTGTTCGCAGCGACTCCACGCTGACGCCCGACAACACCCTGGCCGACGTCCTGGCCCTTCTTGAGAAGACCGGCCACTCCACCATGCCCGTCACCGTCGACGGCAACCCTGAGGGCAAGCTCCTCGGTATTGTGACGAGCCGCGATTATCGCGTCTCCCGTATGGATCCTGCCACGAAGGTCTCCGAGTTCATGACCTCCGCCGAGAACCTCGTGTGCGCCCCCGACACCATTACCCTCTCCGAGGCCAACGACATCATCTGGGAGCGCAAGCTCAACTCCCTGCCTCTCGTTGACGCCGAGGGCAACCTCAAGTACCTCGTGTTCCGCAAGGACTACGACGGACACAAGTCCAACCCCAACGAGCTTCTCGACCAGCAGAAGTCCTACATGGTGGGCGCTGGCATCAACACCCGCGACTACGCTGAGCGCGTGCCGCTGCTCATCGAGGCTGGCGTCGACGCCCTGTGCATCGACTCCTCCGAGGGCTACTCCGAGTGGCAGAAGCGCACCCTCGAGTGGATTCGCGCCAACTACGGCTATGACATCTGCGTCGGTGCCGGTAACGTCGTTGACGCCGAGGGCTTCCGCTTCCTTGCTGAGGCCGGCGCTGACTTCGTGAAGGTCGGCATCGGCGGTGGCTCCATCTGCATCACCCGTGAGCAGAAGGGCATCGGCCGCGGCCAGGCTTCCGCTCTTATCGACGTGTGCGCAGAGCGCGACCGCTACTTCGAGGAGACCGGCATCTACGTGCCTGTGTGCTCCGACGGCGGTATCGTGCACGACTACCACATGACCCTGGCTCTGGCCATGGGCGCCGACTTTATGATGCTCGGTCGCTACTTCGCCCGTTTCGACGAGTCCCCGAGCCGTCGTGTCATGGTCAACGGCGCCTACATGAAGGAGTACTGGGGCGAGGGTTCGGCCCGTGCCCGCAACTGGCAGCGTTACGACCTGGGCGGCAACAAGAAGACGATGTCTTTCGTCGAGGGCGTTGACTCCTACGTGCCCTACGCCGGCTCCCTGAAGGACGGCGTCGCCGGGTCGCTTGCCAAGGTGAAGTCCACGATGTGCAACTGCGGCGCTCTCACCATTCCCGAGCTTCAGGAGAAGGCCAAGATCACGCTGATCTCCGCCACGAGCCTTGTCGAGGGCGGCGCTCACGACGTCCTGCTCAAGAACCCCAACCAGACGGTTGTTTCCGCTAGCAACGGCACGTACGCCAACTAGCGTCGGCTTCATCGATTGATCAATCTAAGGCGCGACGAGATGCAAATCTCGTCGCGCCTTTCGGCATGAAAGGCAAAGCGCATGTGCACTGAGTGCGACAACACCATGGCCGCCCCTCAGGACGGCATCCCGGCGTACGACGCCGCCACCATCGAGACCAAGTGGCAGAAAGCTTGGGCTGACGAGGACCTCTTCAAGACCGATGAGGATCCCGCCAAGCCTAAGAAGTACGTCCTTGAGATGTTCCCGTATCCTTCGGGCGACCTTCACATGGGCCATGCGCGCAACTACACCATCGGCGACGCCATGGCGCGCCAGGCCCGTATGCGCGGCTTCGACGTCCTGCACCCCATGGGCTTCGACGCCTTCGGCCTGCCGGCTGAGAACGCTGCCATCAAGCACAACACTCAGGCTGCCAAGTGGACTTATTCCAACATGGACAACGCCCTGGCTACCATGCGCCGCATGGGCTTTTCCTACGATTACGATCGCCTCGTGCGTACCTGCGACCCCGAGTACTACCGTTGGGGCCAGTGGATGTTCGAGAAGATGTGGGAGCGCGGCCTTGCCTACCGCAAGAAGAACCCGGTCAACTGGTGCCCCAAGTGC
Organism: uncultured Coriobacteriales bacterium; assembly: GCA_902464015.1. Classification (GTDB taxonomy): domain Bacteria; phylum Actinomycetota; class Coriobacteriia; order Coriobacteriales; family UMGS124; genus UMGS124. The sequence goes on from CABQHM010000023.1 coordinate 47,764, forward strand.
AACACCGTTCTTGCCAACGAGCAGGTGACCGACGGCAAGTGCTGGCGTTGCGGCAGCGTGCCGGAGAAGCGCGACCTCGAGCAGTGGTACCTCAAGATCACCGACTATGCCCAGGAGCTGCTCGACGACCTTGACACGCTGACGGGCTGGCCCGAGCGCGTCAAGCAGATGCAGGCCAACTGGATCGGCCGCTCTGAGGGTGCCGAGGTTGAGTTCACGCTCTGCGATGCCGCGGGCGAGCCCACCGATGAGAAGATCACGGTCTTCACCACGCGTGCCGACACGCTTTTCGGTTGCTCCTTCTTCCTGCTCGCCCCCGAGTACAAGGGCCTTATGGACCTTGTCGCGGGCACCGAGTACGAGGCTGCTGTCCGCGAGGTCGTCGAAGGTGCCGAGAAGATCACCGCAGTCGAGCGCGCCCAGGGCGAGCTCGAGAAGCACGGCGCCTTCACCGGCCGCTGTGTGGTGAACCCCATCAACGGCGTCAAGGTGCCCGTCTGGGTCGCCGACTACGTCATCTCTGACTATGGCACGGGCGCCGTCATGGCAGTTCCCTGTGGCGACCAGCGCGACTTCGAGTTCGCCAAGAAGTACGACCTGCCTATCGTCCCGATCATCATGGGGGAGGACGACCCCCTCTACGCCCAGCTCAAGGACGAGCGTGAGCGCGTCGTGACGGGCGTCGATTGGGAGACGGCCATGACGGCTGAGGGCTTCCTCGTGCAGTCTGGCAAGTACACCGGCATGGTGGGCGGCAAGCACTCCGAGGGCGAGGCTGCCATCGTGGCCGACCTCGAGGCCATGGGTGCGGGTCGTCGCAAGGTGAACTTCCGCCTGCGTGACTGGCTCATCTCCCGCCAGCGCTATTGGGGCAACCCCATCCCCATGGTGTACTGCGAGGACTGCGGCATCGTGCCCGTTCCCGCCGACCAGCTCCCGGTGCGTCTGCCCGAGAACCTCGACCTTGCTGCCGGCGAGACGCTCGCCGAGTGCAAGTCGTTCTACGAGACGACCTGCCCCTGCTGCGGCAAGCCTGCCCGTCGCGAGACCGACACGATGGACACCTTCACCTGCTCGAGCTGGTATTACCTGCGCTACATCGACCCGCACAACACGGAGCTGCCCTTCGACAAGGACCGCGCCGACCACTGGATGAGCGTCGACAACTACATCGGCGGCATCGAGCACGCCATTCTCCACCTGCTCTACTCGCGTTTCTGGACCAAGGTCTGCCGCGACCTGGGCCTGTGCGACATCGACGAGCCCTTCGTCAACCTGCTGTGCCAGGGCATGGTGAAGGACGAGAACGGCGAGACGATGAGCAAGTCCAAAGGCAACGTCGTACCGCCCAGCTCGGTCATCGAGCCCTATGGCGCCGACACCATGCGCCTGTCCATCCTCTTCATCGCTCCTCCCGAGAAGGACTTCGACTGGGACCCCAAGGCCGTTGCGGGTTGCAACCGCTTCCTCAAGCGTTCCTGGCGCACCGTGTGCCAGCTTGCCCAGACGGCTGCCGAAGGCGATGCCGAGGGCACGCTTGCCGACGAGGCCTCCAAGACGCTCTATCGCGAGCTCAACCGCACGGTCATGAAGTGCACCGAGGACTTCGACCGCACGCAGTTCAACACCGCCATCTCGGCTGTCATGGAGATGGTGAACTCCGCTGACGACTACCTCAAGGCTGTCAGTGCCGCCGATCGCAACGAGGCCCTGTGCTTCCTGGCTGCCAGCGACATTGTGCGCTGCCTGGCTCCCATCTGCCCCCACTGGGCCGAGGAGCTCTGGCACGAGCAGCTGCACGAGACGGGCTCGGTCTACAACGCCGCTTGGCCCGAGTACGACCCCGAGGCCGCCAAGGCCGACGTGGTCGAGGTCGCCGTCCAGGTGTGCGGCAAGGTCCGCGTGCACGTGGACGTTCCCCGCGAGATGGACGCCGACGAGCTCGGTAAGGTCGGCCTTGAGGCTGCCGCCAAGTGGGTCGAGGGCAAGACCGTGATCAAGGTCGTCGCCATTCCTGGCAAGCTGGTCAATATCGTGGCGAAGTAAGCCGCTGGGCTCCCGGCGGGCTGGGTGTTCGCCTGGTGCTCGAACAGTCCTCGTACCGAAACACTCAAAGGCCCGATACGGCGATTGCCGTATCGGGCCTTCTCGGTTTCACTGCGGAACTGCGTCCAGGCGAACACCCAGTCCTGGCGTTCTTTGCCTACAAGTTTGCATGGGGCACTTCTCATAGAGGTTTTGCGCACTTGTGGGTGGGTGTGGGGTGG
>CABQHM010000024.1 GCA_902464015.1 uncultured Coriobacteriales bacterium
CGGGGTGCCCCTCTACCTCGCTACCGAGAACTGGTTCTCTCGGGGCTGTCGCAAAACACGATTTCCGGCATGAGTGGGCAGCCGCCCATGCACAGGGTGCGCTTCTCGCACTCCGGGCACGAGTTCCTCATCTTGTTGCGAAAGGCCTCGAACGGCTCCGAACGCCACGCCTCCTCGATGGTCGGCCCCTCCTCGCCCGCATGGGCTATTTGGATTTGATACTTGCGTTTCTGGTCAAAGCTGCAGGGGACCATGACCATGTCGGCCCCGATGTAGCAGCTGAAGCGACCGCCCTCGCAGGTATCCAGGCTTTCGGGGATGATGTTCTTGCAGAAGTTGATGGCGCCCGGGACGTTGCAACTGTCCATTCCAACCTTAAACGGGTGCCGTGCGTCAATCTGCGCAAAGAACCTTGCGACCCTGGGGTCATGGGGCGAGAGAACGTTGGAGCTCTGACCAAGGCCGGCAGGCTTGTGAAGCAGGAAGATTACAGCGTTGATGCCGGCGGGGAAATCGTCGTGCTCCAGGCGCTCCATCGCCTCGTCGATGCTGTTGTTCCCCAGAACGTAGTGGATGTTGGTTTTCACCCCCGCCTCCAGCAGCATGTCGATCGCCGCGCGGGTGTAGTCGCTTCTATACCAACTCACCGCGACGGCGCCGCAATACTTCTTGCAGATGGCGGCGATGTCGGGCGTCATGCCGAAGCCCGAGGTGGTGAAGTTCGGAACCAGGTCGTTCTCGCGGCAGGCGATCAGAATCTCCTCGAATGCCTCGTGCTGATCGGGGTCCCCGCGGCCGCCAAGGGCCAGTTGGTTGGTCCTGTGGCGGCACTGCGCGGCAATGGACTTGAAGTCCTCGAGTCTCATGTTCTCTTGCTCGACGATTGCGCCTGACTGGTAGCATCCAATGCCCGCCTTGAGACAGAGGCCGGTTTTGCCATGGGCGCAGTGGCCCATGATTCCAACGTCAATCAGATGCGGGAACGACGCCATGAACGGGTCGACGCCTGTGTCGCGCCCCTCCTCGTCCAGGATGCCCGTTCGCAGATACGCTCCCGTCTCTGTGTCGAACATGCTGATGAAGTTGTACGTGCTGTCGATCATCGTATACCGCATGCCGCTGTCCTTTGCCACCTCGCAGATGTGCCGCCCACTACGACTCGCTGGAAAGCTCGAATCGCGCCATCGCGTCTTCGAACATTGCCTTGCGCTCCCCGTGTTTTGCCAAGTAGGACTTATAAGACGCGTATCTTACGGAGCTTGTGAAGGGATTTCTCTTCTTGAAGGCAAACGCGATGTCGGCCACGCGGGCGCACTTGTCATCGGGAATCGCGTCCACGACGACTACCAGGGGCGACACTTTGGCCACGAAGGCTTCGACGCGCTCAATGTTGAGGGCAATCGCTTTTGCGGTTATACTGTCAACGGTCAGTGAGCCAAGGCCCTTGTTCGCAGCCGACTTGACCTTGATTTCAAAGACGTCCGAACCCTCCTCGGCTTCCGTGTCGCGACCGTCGATGTTGATCGCAAGGATAAGCTGCTCTCCTTCTTCGAGCACCACGGTCTTGGGAATCTTCTTACCTTCTACCTTGCAAACGACAGGGCCTGTTTTGATGAGGTTGTCAAACATCCGCTTTGCCTGCTTGCTACATTCCTTCGACGCGGTGGCTTTGCTCTTTGTGCAGGGGTGACCGTACCCCGGGGTGGTCTCGGTGCGTTTGTATCCAAGTCCCTTGATGCTCGCTATGCTCCAGAAGTCGCATTTCGTTCCGTCGCCATCGTCTCCAGGTGTGACGTGGGCGTCGTGATGCTCCGCCCATCCCGAAATCTCAACTTCAGGGATATTCACCGACAGCGTTTCAAAGGCATCGAGGAGCGAATCGAGGCCCTTGAGGCTAGAGAACTCTACGTAAACGCGACTGCCTTCGACCGAGACACTCTGTACGCCGGCAAGGGGCGACGCGCTGTTGGTAAGCGCGCCAAGCTCGGCAGAGAGTTTCTCGCGACAATCCGCCGAGAGGGACCCAAGGTTCGCAAGACTGATGATTGCCCCTCTCACCAGGGCATCTCGTTCATCTTTGCTAATTGCAACCGAAGCTTTTTCATCGTCGAGGTCGAGCGAGAGGTCGTCCACAAAGGACTCGGTCGATGTCTGCCTTTCAAGCAGCCAGGCTACGTTCTCAGTTCTTCCTGCGTTGTGGGCGGCGGAAATCGCTGAGGAGAGGTCCATGCCTTCTGTCCCTTTCGCTTCGACAAAGAAGCGTTCGAGCTCCTGAACGCAGAAGCACGTCGCAATGGTGCAGAGGGCTTTTTCGAGCTGGGTCTTTCGTAGCTTGGCGTATTGCACGTGTTTCAGGGCAATGAGCCTTGCCTTTTCGCCGGCGCACTTCATAACGTCAGTCAACGAGAGGGTCACATCGGGATACTTGTTAAAAATGGCCTCAAGACTCGTTGCGGCGTCTTTAAATTTCCAAAAGTCATCGATTGGGGCTCTGTCGGTCACATTTGCGTTGAGTATCTTTGCAAGGAGGTCGGTGTGACCGGTTCGGGCGCAAAGGTGGGCCATTTCATTAAACGCATTGCCCGTCTTGCATGTGATCTTGACGCCAGTCTCGGCAAGCGAGAGGGCAGCTTCAATCGTCGAGAGGTCGAATCTGCAAGGGTGATCGACCACGGAGTCTTGCGCGAGAAGTATTCGTGCACACTCGACCTTGCCCAACTTCAGGGCTTTTGAGGTGATCAGACCGCCATACGTGCTGAAGCCTCCAAATATTCGAAGCAGTTCTCGCATGGCGTCTTCGGCGTTGTCCCAATCCAATATGTACCAGAGCAGCGATTCGACCTCTGCGGGGCAGATGGACTCGCGTTCTTCTTCAAGTGCGGTGATTGCGTCGATATCTCCTGGGTTCCGGGCAATCCTGCAGCACCGCAGGGTCAGCTCTTTGTTCTCTACCCGGCGCAGGTCCGGCAGCTCCAGCTCTATCGACACGGTAGGCCTTTTTTCGCCGCCCTCAGCGGTCGCGACGAGTTGCTGGAAGAATCCGTCGGGAAGCAAGGTTAGCTTTTCTGCCAGCCCCTTTGTTCTGTTGAAGGAACAGACCTGTTTCCCTGCATCATCGCGCAGGACTACCTGGTCGTTGTCGACATCGACTTTAAACCTGTCGCCCTTTTGGGCCATTCCTACGGGAATGACTTTTCTGACGGGCAGCGTCTTTTGTGCAAGAGAGCCGAGCGTGTCGCTCAAGCGGCATACATAGGTGGGTGCAAACCTTAATTCGCCCCCGCCGATGAGATCGTAGAAATCCTCGAACATATTCCCGCTATCGAAGGAGTATGCGCGGGAGAACGTGAGCGCAATCAAATCTTCTTTGTTGGCGGCAAGGAGGGCTTTGCCGAAATTCCACTCCTTGATACAGTCGGGTAACTTAAGTTGCTTGAACAGCTGGACTCCATCGCAAGGAACTTCTTTCACAAAAGGGTGCGTCAAATATTCAGGCTCTTGGAACCCATTGCCCCAATTGAGGTCCTCGCCGCAGTCACGGTAGAAAACGTCCCAGCCATCGGATGCGCCTTCTCCGCCCTTAAATAGTTCGCGCATTTCCAACGAGATTTCGCTGCCGTCCAACATGGTGATGTTGATCGCGGTGTAGCACGTGCTCGATGAGTTTGTTACAAAATCCGTCCTGATTTTCATCCCGTCCCCTAGCCCTTCTGTCTGAGCGAATAGGCCTCATAATCAAAACGACTGATTTCGGCATCTACCAGCAGCTCCTCCCCATGGTTCATGCGCGTCACCCCTTCAAGAAGGCTGAGTCCGCGGGCTGCACCATGAAGAGCCTTTCTTTGATCGCATTCTATGCGAAAGAGCCGGTTCGTTGCCGGTGCCGTGACCATTTTAGGTCAACGCGCGTCTTTGGACCGTTGGGTAAAGAGATGCGCCCCCAGCTCCTGGACGCGTGTTCCCTGTCCAAGGGCTGGGGGTGGCATGTGGGGAGGCTTGTCTTGCGCACGCCTGCAGCTAGCTTACTTCTCCCAGCTGGCGCGGATGACCTCGAGCGGGCGGAGCAGCTCGACCTCGATCTCGGTGCCTTCGGGCATGCAGCTCTCCTCGAGGGGCAGGGTGTAGATGGCGTCGGTGCCCGCGATGGTCTGGGGCACGCCGCAGCTGCGGGGGATCTCGTGGGCCACGAAGCCGCCCTTGCTGTCATCGGTCAGGCGCAGGCGGAAGAGGCGCTCCATGGGCTTGGGCATCTTGACGTCGAAGGCAAGCGTGGCCTTCACGCGGGGGTACCTCACGACGGGCATGTCCCACCACTGGGCAACCAGGCCGCGGATGAGCCAGTCCATGCAGAGCCAAGCGGCGCCCACGGGGCCGGGGACGTTGACGACGGGCTTGCCGTCGATGACGGCCATGCCCACGGGACGGCCGGGCACGCAGCGCACGCCGTGCTTGAAGTAGGTGCTGCGGGCCTGGAGCACCTGGGAGTTGTAGTCCTCAGAGCCCTTCGAGGAGCCGGCGTTGATGATGATAATGTCGGCCGCCTCGAGTGCGCGGTCGAGGGCGGCCTCAAGGTCGGCCTGGTTGTCGGTCACGAAGGGGTAGCAGATGGCCTCGCCGCCCCACTCTTCCACCATGCCCGACACGAGCAGGCTGTTTGCCTCGAGGTTCTGGCCGCGCTTGGGGAAGCTGCCCCACGGCACGAGCTCGCTGCCGGTGGGGACGAAGGCCACGCGCGGACGGGCGAAGACCTTGACCTGGGCATAACCGCCCACGGCCGCCGCCGCGACGACCTCGGGGGTCAGGCGCGTGTGAGCAGGGGCGATGAGCGTGCCGGCCTTTGCGAGGGTGCCTGCGGGGTTCACGTCGAGGCCGGGCTTGACGTTTTCAAGCACCTTGGGATCGAACGTGGGCAGGCCCTGCTCGTCGAAGGTGACGTCCTCAACGGCGATGACGGCGTCGAAGATGTCGGCGAAGTCGTCGCCCGTGTCGGCGCGGGCGAAGTCCACGCCGTAGACCCAAGCGGAAGTGTCGGGCATGCCGTTGGCGAAGTCGGCCGAGCGCACGGCCACGCCGTCCATGCGGGAGGAGCGCACCACGGGCAGGTTGTACTTGACCGTGAGGTCCTCGGCCAGGACGCGGTTGCGCGCATGGGCAAGGTCGACGACCTCGACGCGCGGCGCGGGCTGCCACTCCCTGCGATACGCGGCCAAGGCCTCGGTGCGGGTGAGGGACTCGTCGTAGATGAAATCCATTGTGCCGGTCTCCAATCCTTGCTTGCTCATCGGCCTGAGTAGGTCGAATGATTACGTAACGTTATATTGACAGACAGACTATCAATTATTCTGCCTGCGTCTTTTGGTGACAGCGCTCCATGATACCCTTTTGCGCGTGCGAAAGGGCTGTATCGCCTGCAAGTCTACACGTAAGGTCGGCGTACAGCGTGCTGGAGGTTGCCTCGTGGGGCAGCATCGCGGCGCTGCGGCCGACAAAGGCGGGAATCCTTTCGAAAAGAGGGTCGCCGACCCAGGTGAATCCGGGGTTCTTGCGTGCCCAAGCGATGAGCTCGCGTTCGCCGATCTCGGAGAGGTCCCCGGGTTCGGCAAGCGTGGGATCTGCCGAGAACCGCGTGGCTACGACGACCGGGGCCGAAAGGCCCGCTTGGGCTAGGGCGGCGCGCACGTGCATGCGCAGGCTGCACATGGCCACCTGCTCTCCGATGAGCAGGATGGGGGAGGGCGCGGTACCTGCGAGTGTGGGGTCGACGGCCTTGCGGATTGCTTCGTCGGCGGACGCGCTGCATGCGGGTTTGGACGTGCTTATAGTGGTGCCGCCCATGGCCTCATGCGTGTCGGTGGTGCCATCGCACGTGGTTTTGGGGGTGCCCGTGGCGGCTTCGCCGACGTCCGTGGTCGCCTCCCGCTTCTCGTTCCACATGCAAAGTGGGCCGCTTTGGGTCTCTCCGCTTGCCGCCTTCCGCACGAGCTTGGCGAGCACGCGTGCATCCTCAGCGCACCAGGGCCTGCCCACGACGTAGGGCACGTCGCAGCGTTGCCGCAGCTCACGCGCGGCGGCGAGGCCCGACCAGGCAACTACGACGCTCGCATCAGCCTGCCCGGCTGCGGCCACGTTGTCGAGCGTGTAGGAACCCGCCGTGGAGAACGCAATCTCGAGCCCGGCTTCCTGCAGCCAGCCGAGGCAAGCCTGCATGTCGGCCTCGCCCATGAAGTCCTGCGCCGTGAGCCCCAGCACGTTGACGCGAAGGGGCGCCGCCTCGTCACGTGTCGCCGAGGCTTCAGATGCGCGGGCGAAGCGGCTCACGAGGGCCTTGAACGCGCGGGAGGCGCCACGCTCGTAGGTCTCGAAACCGCAGGTCTCAATGCCCAGCGCGGGCACGCCGGCGCGTTCCTCAACATCGCAGGCGATGCCGGGCAGGTTCATGCCGGTCACGGCAGGCACGGGCGTTCCGAGCAGCGCCGCGCACGAAACGCCCAGCTCATGCACGCCATCCGCCGTCTGCTCGACGATGCGTTCCTCATCGCCCAGCACGGCCTCGAGCGTGCGCAGCTGTGCGGAGAAGGCGGTCTTGCGACGACGCGCCCAGCGGGGCTCGTCGTACTCGGTGTAGTTGCGCGTGCAGCAGCCTGCGTCCACGAGCACCACGAGGCAGTCCAGGCCAAAGAGCACGCCTGCGGCGCCGGAATAGTCGCCGGCGGGCGGAGGCAAAAAGAGCGATAGGCGTGCCATCTATGCGTCCCACCTTTCCGTATGCTCCATGCAGGCAGTGATGCTGTCCATGAGCTTCTCGATTCCCTCGTAGCCGAAAAGGCCTTCGTCGTGGTACATGTCCGGCGAGTGGTCGGCGCGCAGCAAGAAGGCGGCGTCGCGGCCCAGTGCCACGCAAGCGCGGGGAATCCCCAGCTCCGCCATGGCCTCAAGGCCCTGCTTGCGTACGACGACAATCTCGGGATGCTCGCGTGTGAGCTCCTCCTCGGCCTCGGCGTCGTTGCCTTTCGAGTGGAGCGCAAACACGGCGGCGACGTTGAAGCCGGTCTTGATGAGGGCAAGTGCCAGCGAGAACGGCATGAGCGAGGCGCAGGTGTCCACCACCACGGGCAGCTCACCCACGGCGGCCAAGGCGCGCGCGGTCGCCTCAGTCGCCCGCACGCGTGCCTCACGCAGCAGGTTTTCGGCTGCATCGAGACGCAGGGCCGCCGTGCTTGTCCCTGCGCCCTCATCCGTTACGTTATCAAACAACGGCACGCTGAGAGCCAGGCCGAGCATCTCGTAGCGCCGCGCGAGCTCGTCGGGGTCGTAGCAGGCGGGCCAATACATCCAGGGGATGCCCAGGCGCTGCTCCATCATCTGGCAGGCGTCCTGCCCCAGGTGGGACACGGCGATGTTGAAGCGGCTGCGCGCCAGGGCGGAGTACTCGTCGAACGTTGTGCACGCAACAAGCTCGCGCAGCACCGGGACACCGAGCGCCTCCAGGTATCCCCGCAGCTCACAGCTGTCGGGCACGCTCACAAAGCCACCCACGGCGTTGACGCCGGCGTCGCGCTCCTCGCGGGGCACGGGCTCGAGCGCGGCATAGTGGTTCGTGTGGATGTCGACGGCGACGTTTCCGCGCACGTCGGCCGCCACAGGGTTGATGTGCGACAACAAAAAGCGCGTGCCAGGGTGCCGTGCGCCGAGCTCCTCCACAAGCGCGGCCCCGTCGGTGCCGATGAAGTCGTCGATGCAGTTGACGTAGAGCGTGACCACGCGTGGGGTGGGCTCGATGGCGTCGAGCACCTCGTCCACCGCGTCGTGCACCATGCCGATGTAGTCGCCCAATGCGATGTCTGCCTGGGAGAACGTGAGGAAAGACGCATGGTCGGCCTCGCCGTTCTTGAGCGCGCGGATGCCTTGCCTGCGTCCGCACGACCCCGGGCATAGGTAGAGCGTGTGGTTCTCGGGGATGCGCAGGAGGGTCTTTTTCCTGCCATTGTCGGGAATCTGGTAGCTGAGCTGGCTCATGTTGCTAATGCACCTGCCCCGCTCCAGTCGTTGCCTGTTGTGCGTCACGCTCCACCTCGTCGGCAAGCGCCTGGTACGCCGCGGCCTCCTCGGAGTCGGGGAAGCAGGCAACCACCGTGGACCTTGCGTCCTCGGCCAGCTGAATCACGCGCGAGCGGGGAATGCGGGCGCGCACGCAGGCGCCTTCCTCCTCGCAGAAGCGGGCGATCTTGGCATCCTCGTCCTCCACGTTGCGCAGGTTGGCGATGAGGCCGGCGAAGCGCGCGTAGCCGCGCTTCTGGAAGCCCGCCAAGGCGTGCATGATGTTGCCTGCTGCGTAGAGCGACATCATCTCGCCGCTCGTGACCACCATGGCGGCGTCGGAGTACTCGCCGCGCAGCGGCATCGCGAAGCCGCCGCACACCACGTCGCCCAGCACGTCGTACAGTACGTAGTCGGGCTTGTACACCTCGAAGGCGTTGAGCTGGGCAAGCAGGTCGAACGCTGCGATGATGCCGCGCCCGGCGCATCCCACGCCCGGGATGGGGCCGCCTGCCTCCACGCACAGCACGCCGTCGTCGGCCCGGCGCACCACCTCGTCGAGCGTGGGCGTGCCCCCCGCGCGCATGCGGTCGAGCACGGTGGGAACCTGCGTGCCGCCGGGATGCAGCGCCGTGGAGTCCGACTTGGGGTCGCAGCCAATCTGCATGACGGTGTGGCCGCGCCCTGCAAGGGCCGCCGCCAGGTTGCAGGTGGTCGTCGATTTTCCGATGCCACCCTTGCCGTATATTGCCAGTCGATACATCGCGTCCCCGTTTCCCCTCAATACCCAAAAGCGGGCGGGTCGGCCCCCCGGCCTTCCCGCCCGTCAATCACATGTCTGCGGCCTCGGGCTTACTCACCGTAGTGAATGATGTCGTTGACCTCGTCATCGTTCATATCGTAGCAGAAGAAGTGGCTGTAGAAATATTTGATGTCCTCAGCCAGCTCCTCCTCGGTGTACAGCTCGGGATAGAGCTTGTTCATGGCCCACATCACCGTGAGCGGCTGCTCGACGGTGCGGTTGCCCCAAACGTGGGCAACGGTGGGCACGACGTAGATCTTGCCCTTCTTGACGGCGGCCAGGTCGGCGATGTTGGCGTTGGCATAGATCTCGTCGACCTTGGAGTTCGAGGAGAAGATGACCTCGGGGTTCCAGTCGAGCAGCTGCTCCATGGTGTACTCGAGGGAGTTCTTCTCATGCACGTCCTTGGTCACGCTGCGGCCGCCGGCGGCCTGAATCCACCACTCGGAGATGATGTGGGGGTTCTTGAGCGACTCGACGTCGCCGTAGATGCAGGCCACGCGGGCGTCGTCATCGGCGATGTCCTTGGTGCGGTCAGCTGCCTTGGCAACCATCTCGTCGAAGTAGGCGATGTAGTCGTCGGCGACGTCGGTGCAGCCCAGGACCTGGCCCATGAGGGAGACGGCGGTCTTGACGTCGTCGGTGTCGTTCCAGGTAAGCACGATGCAGGGCAGGCCGTTCTGGTTGAGCTGCTCGGCCATCTCGGGCATCATCGTGACGCACAGGTCGGGAGCGAGCTGCAGGGTCGCCTCAATGTCCACACCGTCGGCGGTCTCCACCACAGGGCCGTCGGCAATCTGCGGGGCGAACTTGTACTGCATGGCCCACTTGTCGTTCTTGGTGAAGTTCTGGGGCATCTGGTTCACGATGAGGCCGCCCTTGCCCAGGCACTCGACGAAGGCGTTGAGGACGCCCACGGAGCCGAAGGTCGCAACGCTCGTGATCTCGGCCGGGATCTCGACTTCGTAGCCGGCCATGTCGACGACCTTGCGCTTGCCGTCGCCGGCGTCCTCCACGCCCACGGTGAAGTCCTTCTTGGCATCCTCGGCGTATGCGGCATTGAGGCCTGCGGCGGCCAGGATGGAGGCGAAGGCAAGGCCGGTGGTACCGGCGACGAAAGAACGGCGGCTGAGCTGGTTGATCATGTCGAACCCCTCCCAAGGGTGTCGTGTGCGCGCAGCGCACGTGGATGTGTGCCGCCGAGTCACCCAAGGGCGTCTCGGCGGCATGCCGCACAAGGTGCGTGCGGCTATTCCGGCTCGTCGACCGCCATGGCGGCGCCGTCGAGCAGAGGAATACAGGTCTTGAACCACTCGTTGCCCACGCGGGCCTTGGTCACGCACACCGGCGTGTCGTACAGCTCCGTGAGGCTCTCGCTCGTCACGACGTCGTCGGGCTTGCCAAGTTTCTGGATGCGCCCTGCGCTCATGAGCGCGACGGTCGAGCAGGCGAGAAACGCGTGGTCGGGGTAGTGCGAGGTCATGAGGATGCGCAGGCCCTCTCCTGCGAGGTGCTTAATGGCGGCGAGGATCTTCACCTGGTTGTGGTAGTCGAGGTTCGCTGTGGGCTCGTCCATCACGAGGGTCTTTGCCTGCTGGGCGAGTGCGCGCGCCACGAGAACCATCTGTTTCTCGCCGCCCGACATCTCCTGGTAGCGCTTGTTGGCGAGATGGGTCACCTGGAGCCTTTCGAGCGCCTCATCGGCCGCCTGCGTGTCGGCACCGCTGTGGCCGGATGCGCCCTGCAGGTGCGACACGCGCCCCATGAGCACCACCTCGCGCGCCGTGTAGGGGAAGGCGAGGCTCGAGTACTGGGGCACGTAGGCCATGTGGTGCGCGCGTTGCTTGATGGAAAGCTTGCCCATGTCGAGTCTGTCGACGGTGATGCTGCCGGCCTTGGGCTTCTCAAATCCCAGCATGCAGCGCAGAAGCGTCGTCTTCCCCGTGCCGTTGGACCCCAGAAGGCACAGGATCTCGCCGTCATCGAGCGTGAACGACACACCTTGCAGCACCTCTCTGCTGCGCGGACGGTAGGAGTAGCGGATTCCCTCGACCTCAAGCATCAGTCCCACTCCTTCCTGGTGCGCACGAGGAGGAACACGAACACCGGCGTTCCGATGAGTGCGGTGAGCACGCCCAGGGGCAGGTCGGAGAAGCAGCCGCGCACGAGGTCGTCGATGAGCAGCAAGAACAGGCCGCCTACCACGAACGACGTGGCGATGAGCTTGGGGTAGGAGGCTCCGGTGAGGGTGCGGGCGATGTGGGGCACCACCATGCCGATCCAGCCGATGATGCCGGCGACTGACACCGCGCAGGCCGTCATGAGCGTGGATGCCACGATGACCACGCCGCGCACGAGGTTGACATTGACGCCCATGGCGAGTGCCTCGTCCTGACCGGCGGCCAGCGTGTCGATCTTGTGCCGGAAGGCGAACAGCAGCGCCATCGATATGACGACCGCGGGCAACATGACGAGCAGGTCGTTGTTGTCGCCCTTGTTGAGGCTGCCCATGAGCCAGAACGTGATGGAGGGCAGCGTCGAGTCAGTGTCGGCGAGGGTCTTGATGATGGAGAGCAGCGCCTGGAAGAAGCTCGAGACCACCACGCCCGCCAACACGAGCACGGTGAGGTTGCTGCGCCCAAAGACCTGCCCGATGACATATGCGCAGGCCACGGCAAGGATTCCAAAGAAGAAGGCGCTGATCTGAATCTGCCACCACGTGGCTCCGTTGAGCATGGCGAGCGCCGCGCCGAAACCTGCGCCGGCCGAGACGCCGAGGATGTCGGAAGACACCATGGGGTTCTTGAAAACGGTCTGGTACGAGGCGCCCGAGACGGACAGCGCCCCTCCTATGAGCACCGACAGCGTAATCTGCGGGAAGCGCACGTTGACCATGATGCGGTCGAGCACGTCGGTCCAGTACTGCTCGACGGGCATGATCTTCGAACGCAGGATGTCGACGACTTCCCCCACGGAGATGTTGACGCTGCCGATGAGAAACGAGCACAGGTAGGCCGCGACGAGCGCGACGCTCAAAACGACGATGGTGACGGCGAAGGGGACGCGCTTCCTGCAGCATGTGCAGGCTGCGGCCTTCGCCGCGGGCGACGCCGTTGGTGCGGACGAGGTTGGAGAATCGGGCACGGGGCCTCCTGCGAATCATGGTTCCTTGCAATGTGGCGTGCGCATGCCCTGCTTGAGGGGATGCGCACGCCCTGGATTGCATGAATGACGCAGGAAACGGTATACGGTCTTGCCCGATTCGTCCGTTGCAAAAGGCACGTGGCCCATGCGGGATTGTTCGCGCGGCGCTTATTCGCGGGGTATAGGTGCCAGCACCAGGGCGTTTACTTCAGCACGAAGTTGTTGCGGTAGAAGTCGATCGCGCCGTCTTCGTGCAGGCTTGAGAGCTCGCGCGACAGGGCCGAGCGGTCCACGCACAGATAATCGGCCAGCTCCTGGCGGTTGTAGGGAACCGTGAACCTGCGCGTGCCGAGTCGTTTTGCCTCGTGGTTGAGGTAGGCCATCACCTTGCCGCGGATGGTGCGGCGCAGGCGGATGTCGAGCGTCGCCATGAGTTCGGACGACAGCGCGGCCACCGAGCGAGCGAGGTTGTCCTTAACGGCCTCGGTCCAGGCGCGCCCACGTCCGGGCGTGGTGGGCACGTAGTCGGTCGTGAAGGTGAGCACGCGGCATTCCTCGCGGGCCACGACGTCGTAGGTGGGCACGGGCTGGTCGCCGAGGGTCTTGCCGCACGAGATGACCTGGCCCGGGCAGAACAGGTGCAAGATGGAGCGGTTGCCGTTCTCGTCGTACACGTAGCCGTCGGCGTAGCCTTCCACGAGGTAGGCGGCGCAGCGCCTCTCAGGGTCGGAGTCGCGGATAAGGTCGCCGGCATCATAGGCGATGTAGCGTGCGCGCAACATGGCGAGCGCGCGGGCGCGGTCGGCTTCGTCAATCCCCTCAAGCAAAGGGGTGCCCAGCGGGATGTCTCCCACCGTCAGAATGTGTCGCATGTAGTCCCTCCCAAAGGACGCCAAGCTCTTTTGCACGCGATTGTACCTGTTTCGACCGAAAGGGCCAAACCGATCGGTCAAAAATGGGGCGTCAGGTGTCAAACGGGAGCGGCTTTGCCCGGACGGGCCGTTGCGGACGCTGCGCTATCCGTTTTGTCGTGCGTGACGGTAACCGGTTGGGCGGGGGAGCCTGTCGGCACCCGGGCGGACAGGCGACCTATCGGCGTCCGGGCGGGTGGGAGTCTGCCTGAATCCCGGCCGGTGCCGCGTGTTTTACGGTGTGGTTCAGGCGGGGTCGTGCGCGTTTCACGGCGTTGCTTGCAGGGGGCGTGCATTGAGCCGTCTTTCGTGGTATCCCATCCATGGCTGTCTGAAAGACATGTCAGACGATGCCTGCGGGACAATGCTGCGTTTGCCTCGCGGTGCTTCATCGAGTGTTCTATCTGGTAGACGTGACGCATTGAGAGCAAAGGAGTGCTCTATGGAACCGATTGTCGACTACATCTGCTCGCAGTTGAAAGAGCTTACGGCCATCCCGAGCCCCTCGGGCTTCACCAAGCAGGCAACGGCGTACGTATGCGCCACGCTGGAGGGCATGGGCTATGAGCCGCAGCTCTCGCGCAAGGGCAACGTGCTGGTTGAGCTGGGCGGGCAGGGAAGTCCCCTCGTGCTTGCCGCGCACGTTGATACGCTCGGCGCCATGGTGCGCTCGGTGAAGAAGACCGGCAGGCTTCGCCCCACCACGCTTGGCGGGCATCAGTGGAGCACGGCCGACGGCGAGAACTGCACGGTCCACACGCGCGACGGGCGCGTCTACACGGGCGTCGTTCTCAACAAAGAGCCCTCGGCGCACGTGGCCGACAAGAAGACCGAGATCGTCGAGGAGAACATGGAAATCCTGCTCGACGAGAACGTTTCCACCAAGGAGGAGACGCTTGCGCTCGGCGTGCAGCCCGGCGACATCATCGCGCTCGACCCGCGCACCGTTGTGACCGAGAGCGGCTACATCAAGAGTCGCTTCCTCGATGACAAGCTCTCCGCCGCCATCCTGCTCGGCCTGGCCAAAGCTGTGCGCGACGAGGGTCTCGTGCTCAACCGCAAAGTGAGCCTGCTTTTCACCGTGTACGAGGAGGTGGGCCACGGCGGCAGCTTCGTGCCGGCTGACACCGAGGAGATGATTTCGGTGGACATGGGCTGCGTGGGAGACGACCTGGGCTGCACCGAGCGCATGGTGTCCATCTGCGCCAAGGACTCCGGCGGCCCCTACAACTACGAGGTCGTAAGCGAGCTGGCAGATCTCGCTCGCGAGCTTGGCCTCGACTACGCCATCGACGTCTACCCGCATTATGGCTCGGACGTGGAGGCCACCCTGCGCGCCGGTTTCGACATCCGCCACGGCCTCATCGGCCCGGGCGTCTACGCCTCCCACAACTACGAGCGCTCCCACACCGACGGTGTGCGCAACACCTACGACCTGCTCCGCGCCTACGTGACGCGATAGGGGTCGCGCGGGAGTCGCCTGCCGTGCCGGCGGCGCGGCCCTATCTACGCACGGTGACAAGCAAGTGAAAGGCCCATCTACGCGTTGGGCACATAGCTGCCTGCAAGGTGCGTCCAACGGCAGTCCCGGCAACGTTCCGGGTCTGCCGTTTTCGATTACTTTCTCAGGCGAGCTAGTCGATAGCGGGCCCTTCCCCCATCTGCCCGTTTGCTGTTTCAAGCGCTCATGTTTTAGACAATACTGCCCGAGAGAATCATGGTGGCAAGACAAAGTGTGATACCCTTTTTGCCGCTTAGAGGGGAGATTGGATTCATGGGAACTTTTGACAGCGCAAAAGGGTTGTTTCGCGAGGAGCCCTGGCTCATGAGTGCTGCTTTGGGTCTGGCATGCGCACTGACCGCCATGAGTGGGATGAGGTTGAATACCATAGACGGTATTTATCCCGTTGAGTTATCGCTGACGTTACGGCATCTGCTCGCCACTTTGGCGGCGCTTGCAGTGCTCGTTCTTTCATATAAAAACGCAAGCCGCCCTGTCCTGTCGGCAACCCCCAAGAGGGTGTTTGCCATTGCGGGTTGTTTCGCGCTGGCTCTTCTGATGCGATATTCCCCATATCTTTTTATCACTGAAGTTCCTGGACTTATGCTGGTTGGCAAGCTGTTAGAGGAATCTATTGGAGCCCTGCTTGTTCTTGCGTGGGCTGAGTGCATTGTGAGGAGCGGCCTGAGGCGTACTGTCGCATTTTTTGGTCTTGCAGTGTTTGGGATGGGTGCAATACAGGTCCTTTTGACGCTGTTCCAACGAGTTCCCTGCATGCTTGCGCTTGTTGTTCTGCCGCTTGTCTCGGCTGCGCTTTTTAAAACATGCTTTCCAAAAATGAGTGATGAGGACGCTGTGGCTTTGAGCGGGATGGACGACCTGCTGACGGTGGATGTCTCGCGCCCCTCGCGCATTGCATTGCTCTGCATTGTCGTGCTGTGCTTTGTGTTTATCACGGGACAGATTCTTCAGCCCACGCTTGTCATTCAGGAGAGAAACTTTTCGAGCCAGCTTTCCATTGCTGTGGGGAACGCGCTTGCTGGCGTGTGCATCTTGGCCGTGGCATGCGCAAGCGATAAGGTTCGCAGTCAACCTCGCGTGTCGCTCGCGCTTTTCTTTTTGGCCATGTTTGCCTTGACGACCGTTGCGCTGTCGCTCGTGAACTACCTGGACAGTGTGATTGTGACTGTCTATCTGGTTCTTGCGTCTTTGGGAACGTTTCTTATCATGCTTGTCGTGTGGGTGCTGCCTTTTGCGCGTCTGCCTCGCGGGTGGACCCCATTCATGGTGGTTGCTCTTGGCTATGTCTGTAACTTTGCTGCACGAATGATTTCGACGGTAGTCATGAATTTTGCAGCCGTCAGCCCCGGCTTTCCCGTCGGCCTGATTGCGGGCGGTGCGCTCGTACTGGCATTGTGCTGTTCGGTCTCATGTATTATTAGAATGACTGACATGGCCGTGCAGGCGGCGCCGGGGTGTGGCCCTGCAATGGACGGGGGCTTGACAGGCACTGAAGTGTTTCCGTTTGCAAGGCATGTTGCTGCCCCACACCGGGACGCCATTGCCTCTCTTTGTGACGCATATGGTCTCACTGCGCAGGAGGGCAAGGTCCTGTCTCTTTGTTCTAAGGGCAAAAATGCGCGCAGCATTTCTGAGGAACTTGGCGTGTCTCTGAACACGACAAAGTCCCATATGCGCGTCATTTACTCCAAGCTGGGCATTCACTCCCAGCAAGAGCTCATCAAGTTGGTCGACGAGGCATTCGCCGAAGTAAAGAAGTCACAATAGATAAGCTTGGAAGCCTGCCACTCTGCATCATCTTGCCAAACAGAAGCTCTTGTCGGAGGTTCTCTAAACGAGGCGCCAGGGTCCGCGAAGAAATGGGCCCTGGCGCCTCGTTTTAAAACATCAGGAAAGATATACTCTCTGTGCCGAGCCGTCGTTAAGCTCTATGTCAGCCCAGTCGGAATCAGCGCGGGTGGCATCGGAGGGGATGTGGATACGTCTGATGCAGTCTGTGCCGAGACCATCCTTTGAAATCTGTGCCCTCAGCTGGTCGAGCATGTTTGCCACGTCGCGAAGGCTGCCGTCGGGTTCGAGCTCGAAGGTGAAAACGCAGGGCGCAAGCGCAATTACAAGGGCGTTGAAGTGCGTGCCTCCAAAATACGACGATCGCTGTGGGTTATTGCACTCATAAACGCAGCCCATGAGTTTGGAGAGCTTGTTTGTAAGCCAGGGCATGAGTGTCTGCGACCAGGTGGCGTCGCTCTCGGGTTGTCCAAAATCCCATAACGCGTGATGCGGGACGCGGACCTCCAGGTAAATCTTGCTTGCCAGGGCGTCGGGATCAGCGGCGCGCACGACACGCGTGGGGGCAACGAAGGCGAAGCTGCGCCTGATTGCGGCAGCAACATTGCTATTGGCGTCTGTTCCAGCCAGCTCGAATGTGAGTGCGCATGTGGGCCTAAGCATTCTTCTCGCTCCCTTGGGCAAGGTCGATGCCCGAGCTGTGGGCGATGTCTTCTATCAGCCCAAGATCGTCGGACAAAAAGGCGTCTGTTAGTTGGGCGAACGCCTTGTAGAAATCGGTGCGAGCATAGCGGGGGACGTCAACAAGAAATCGGGGCACCCAATTGAGCAGGTGATGTGTCATGAACCCATGTTGAGTGGCGATGAGAGAGCGGGCGGTATCGTCATCTGCATCCGTTATGGCCTGGGCCGTGCGCCTGCTCAGGATTGCCATAAACTCAAGCTCAAGCGCTACATGGTCCTCCGGGTCCCTCCAAGTGTCGTTTTTGTCGATTCCCTGAGAGCGATATATGGCGAGGGCCTCGTCGCGTGCCTCTTGCATGAGCAGGGCGTGCGTGGAGGTGTAAACGGATTCGTACGGATACGCTGCCTCGGGGTTAAGCTTTCCGGCCCCCAGAAATGCCAGGCCATAGTCGACTGCCAGCTCCTCGAGTACGTCTTCTGGTGCGTGGCGCAGGTATGTGTAGACGCGCCTGAATGCTTCGTTGATCCGGGTGTTTTCGGAGTTCTGCGGATAGTGCATGGCACGCAGTTCTGTAAGGAAGCTCTCATCGACCTCCTTGTGATAGACGCGTGCGAGCAAGCCGTACATCGTTGCGCGACTCTCCATGAGCGCGGAGATGCACTCTTGATTCGCTTCGTTTGTGGGAGCGTGTGAATCGGCCATCGAATTGCCCTTTCTCGTTTTGTTAGGAATTGAGGCTGAGGTAGTCGTTGCCGAAGGGGGTTACGGTCCAGGCACCCCTCCACTCAAGCGTGCCTATCTCCTCGAGCTTGCCCACAACGCCTCCCGCATCGAGAGAGGTTGCGTCTTCGGGGCATGCCTCGGCGAGGAGCGCCGATACGTCACTCACCGAGCGGGGTGCGGCTGCGCAGAAGTTCAGGACGGCCATGTATGTCTTGCGATTGGCGATTCCATCGAGCGCGCAGGCAAGGTCGGCGAAGGGATCCAGCAACTCGCAATATGCAAGAGCCTCAGCGGTGGCGATCCACGTCGCCCGAGCGGTCTGCGGAAGCACCAGGTTGCCTTCCTCGTCAATCTGTTCCTCGGGCTGCTCGTCGTTGTCGTGATATTCCAGGACGCCAGCTTTGAGAAGCAGTGAGCGCATGGTGATGGGGGAGTAGATACTGCGTCGGTATTCACGCAGGGGGGCAAGGGCGGCGTCGATTTCCTCGGCGGTGCGCTCTTCGCTGCAGTACTCGATGATTTTGACCATCTGCTCGCGTTGGGCACCCATCTCGTTTAGTAGCTCGGCAAGTTTCTCGGCAACCGGGCGGGCGTCTTCTGTAGCTTGCTCGGGTGTCGTCTGCTCGGACATGGTCTGCGTCCCGTCGGTTTTCAGCCCTTGCTGTCCTTGTATTTCCTGCGTGCTCATGTGTCGCCTTCCTCCCTGGCTTGCGTGCCCCGCGATGGTGGCACCTCTGCACCTTTGTGACTGACGAAATCGAGAATACGGCTTTTAAGCTGCGTGTCTGCACCCCGGCTATGTGATTGATGCAAGCGGCGTTGCGCGGTCTCACACCCAGCGTGTGAGGTCTCTCACACCGATTTGCAGCACGTGGGGTCACGCGGGTGAGGTGAGGGGAATGTCTCGATTTACGAATTCGTCACACGCACTGTGGGCGGACACACCTGGCGCCCCGCTGCACAATGGGCCTCGCCGAGCGCAAGGGATGCGCTTGTGTGCAAGACATCGGTATTGCAAGCAAGGAAGGAAAGGAGGTTCGCCATGCCAGGTTTGAGCATGAGCCGTCGCGGTTTTCTGAAGGCGGCTGCGCTTGTGGGCGCGGCGGCTGCAGTGAGCAACGTGACCCCTGCCAAGGGTCTCGCCGAAGAAGCGATTCACTTCACGCTTAAAGAGGACGGCGACACCAAGGTAATCAGGACCGCGTGTCGAGGCTGCGGCAAGTTCGAGTGCGGCGTGCTCGTTACCGTGAAGAACGGCCGTGCAATTAAGATCGAGGGCGATCCGAGTTATCCCGGCGGCATGGGCAACTGCTGTGCCAAGAGCCAGGCGTCGTTGCAGGCCGCGTACCACCCGATGCGCCTTACGTATCCCATGAAGCGCACGACCCCCAAGGGCGAGAACCCCTGCTGGGAGCGCATCACGTGGGAAGAGGCCATTGAGACGGCCTGCGCCAAGTTCGACGAGATCCAAGCAAAGTACGGTGGAGCGGCGCTCGCTTTCTTTGGTGGTACCAGCCGCATCTACGCCATGAGCGGCATGAGCGCCATGGCGTATCTGTATGACTCGCCCAACGCGGTGTCGCCCGGCCAGGTGTGCAAGGGCCCGCGCACTCAGGTCACGGCAATGACTTCGGGCAACGGCAACGAGATGTACTTCGTCGAAAACATCTGGAAGCCCAACGTATGGGTGCAGTGGGGCAGCGGCATCGAGGTCTCCAACTACGATGACCCCGGCCGTGTAGCCGTCGACAATGCCAACGGTGCCGACGCCTACATCAACATTGATGCGCGCATGTCTAACCTTGCCAAGGAGGCCGCGAGCCGCGACAACGGCTATTATCTCGGCCCTCGCCCCGGCACCGACAGCGCTATTGCCCTGGCCTGGACAAAGATGGCCATCGACGAGGAGCTCTACGACGACTGGTACGTGAAGCGTTGGACCAACTGCTCGTTCCTCGTGTGCGAGGAGATGGAGCCCACGGGTGTGACGGACGAGGAGTACAAGATCGTCGGCCTCGTCGGCACCACGCCGGCAAAGCGCACTTACACGACTGCCTTGCTCAAGGAATGCGACGTCGATCCGGCCCAGCTGCCCTGGGATGTCGAGGGTGACGGCGATCCCCATCGCTTCATTGTGTGGGATGCCGCCAACCAGCGTTTCACGTACCTGGATTCTGCCACGGGCCTGTGGGAGGGCGAGGGCGCGTTCAAGCCCAAGTACGTTCCCGGCTCCGAGTGGTACATGCAGGCCGCGCAGTACGAGCCGTCCAACAACGAGCTTCAGGAGAAGTCCCTGTGGGACATGTACGAGTGGGAAGAGGCCAAGGGCCAGATGGTCCACAGCCAGCGTCCCGGCATTGCGGACGAGTTCCTTCCCGATCCCGACGACATGCCTACTGTTGAGGGATGCTCCTATCCCACCGACCCGGCCCTGTACTCCGACGACATCCCCGAGATTACGCTCAAGGACGGCAGCACGGTCAAGCTGCGCACGGTGTTCGAGCATTTCTACGACAACTGCGCCGAATGGACGCCCGAGGCGGCCGAGGAGACCACGGGCGTCAAGGCCCAGCTGATCGCCGATGCCTTCCACGCTTATGCGCACCGTTACGACCCGGCAAGCGGCACGTTCAACGGTGCCATCAACTTTGCCGTAACGCACGAGCACACCGGCAACGGTATGAAGGTCATCCACACCATGGAAGCCCTCGACGCCATCATGGGCAACATGGACGTTCCTGGCGGTCACCGCGGCAACACGCCATGTGCCTCGGTCAATACCGATCAGACCAGCCGTGTCACTGGCCAGTTCCTGCGTGTGGGCGACAAGAACCGTGTGACTGACCCTGAGCAGGCCAAGCGTGCGATGAGGAAGCCCTACCAGAGCGGCGACGCCACCACGGTGTACCGCGCGATGAAGACTGGCGAGCCTTATCGCATCTACGGCGGCCTTACCCAGGCCGGCGGCATCCTGAACCAGACCAACATCCTTGAGGCCTTCGAGGGCGTCAAGAACATGGAATTCTTCGTTGACGCCAACCTGTGGGAAGACGCCATTTCCTCGCTTGCCGACATCCTGCTGCCCGAGCAGCATTGGATGGAGATCCCCGGCTGCACCCGCATCGCCCAGGGTTCCAACGGCTTCTACGGTGCCCACATCCACTGCATCGAGGCTCCTGGTGAGGCCCGCTACGGCATCGACTGGGTCGCCGACTGGTACAAGCAGAAGGGCGTCCCCTTCTGGACGACGCGCACCGACGGTGGCGATGAGTGGGAGATGGGCGACTTCCTGCGCGACAAGGCCGTGCAATCCACGGGCATGACCTGGGCCGAGTATGCCGACAAGTTCGAGCGCGAGGGCTGGTACGACGCCCGCGTCACCAACCCCAACGGATTTGGCTGCTGCAGGCGTTTCATGACCGGCTGGCTGTGCAAGCCGTTCGAAGGTCGCCCCGGCTTCAAGACGAACACGAGCCGTCACGAGATCTGGGTCACTGATTTTGAGAACAAGATGCGCGATGTCGTAGAGCAGTGCACCGGGCAGCCGTACGGCACCAAGTACGCTCTGCCTTACTACACCGAGCCGAAAAGCTCTCCCAACGGTGGCAACGGCTATGTCGAGGTTCAAGGCAACAACCCCGACAACCCCAATGCCGAGAAAATCAAGGGGTACACGTTCGACAAATACCCCTACATCGCCTCCACCGGCCGCCGCATCCCGGTGTATTTCCACACCGAGCATCGCCAGCTTCCCTGGTGCCGCGAGGTCTGGCCTGTGCCGCGCATGGAGATCAACCCCAAGGACGCGGCCGACCTGGGCCTGGAGAACGGGGACTGGGCGTGGATTGAGACGCCGTTTGGCAAGATTCGTCAGAACGTCGATGTCAACGCCTGTGTCGGCGAGGGCCGTGTGAACCTCGAGCACTCCTGGTGGTTCCCCGAGCTTGACCAGCCCGGTCACGGCTTTGAGCTGTCCGGCTGCAACTGCCTCGTTGACTCTTTTGCCCAGTGCGAGGGCAAGGGCGCTCCGCAGCTGCGCGGATACCTGGTCAACATCTATAAGGCCACACCTGAGAACTCGCCGTTCAACAACCCCGTGCCTTGCGGTAACGACGGCACGGAAATCATCACGAGCGCCGACGATCCTCGCCTGAAGGAATGGGCGCCTACGTACGAAGGGAGGGAATAGTCCATGTCGCAGCATACTTTGGTGGTCGACCTTAACCGTTGCATTGGTTGCATGGGCTGCAACGCCGCCTGCAAGACGGTAAACGAGGTCCCGATTGGCAACTTCTGGAACAGGGTGCTGCGCGTTGGTCCCTATCCCAAGTACGAGGGTGCCATCTTCCCTGACGTCGACTGGTACTACCTTCCCATGCAGTGCCAGCACTGCACCAACCCTCAATGTGTCGAGGTGTGCCCCACCGGCGCATCTGTCAAGCTTGAGGACGGCACTGTGCAGATCGACGCTGAACAGTGCATCGGCTGCCAGGCCTGTGTGCCAGCTTGCCCTTACGGTGCGCGCTACCTCAACGAGGACAAGAACGTCGTGCAGAAGTGCAACCTCTGCAAGGAGATTACCGACGAGGGCGGCATCCCCCAGTGCGTCAGCCAGTGCGTGGGTCTGGCCAAGTGGTACGGCGACATCGACGAGGACCCCTCGATGATGAGCTTCCGCGGCGGCTACGAGAAGACCCTGGGCGAGGTCGTGGCGCCCTTCACCGAAGACGACGTCTACACCGTGCCCGACGAGGGCAACGGTCCCTCCATTCGCTACATCCTGCGCAACAAGGTGTGGCAGGCCGACGGCATCGACTTCACGGTGACCCAGGGCGGCCACGGCTTCGGACTGCCGAACTACTAGTCCGCAGGTCCTTCCTTTATGCAGCCAGAACCCGACGGGCGGCCCGTTTGTCTCGTCGGGTTCTTTTCCTGCTCGTGTATTCAACGCGCGTTTCAGATGAAAGGATATCGTTTCATGAACACTGCCATGACTCGTCGCAATGCTTTGAAGATTGCCGGCGCCATGGGTGCTGCCGCCACCGTTTGCGCAGGTACGGCGCTTGCCGATGAGGCTGCTATCGAGGGTGCAGCGCTGCCTGGCGGCATTCTTCCTGCCGAGCTTGAGGCGACGCCCGTCGTCATCGATCCCATCACGGAATTTGCCGACGAGAAAGACTACGACGTCGTGGTGGTTGGGTGCGGCACCACCGGCATGCCCGCCGCCCTTGCTGCCGCCGACAAGGGTGCCACCGTTGCGGTGCTTCAGAAGGAAGAGGTCGCCCTCGCCCAGGGTATGCTCTGCGCACGCGTGGTGAAGGAGGAGTCTACCGAGGTTGGCATCGCGGAGTACGTGCACGAGATGCATAGCATCTACGACCATCGCCCCAATATTGCCCTGCAGCGCGAATACGCTGAGATGTCCGGCGAGGCCGTCGACTGGTATGTGGGCAAGCTCAACCAGATTGGCTACACGGACTTTGCCGAGAGCGACTCGAAGAATCATGAGTACGATGACGGCAACTGCCAGGTGCGCGGCTGGCTGTTCACGGGCGGCATGATGAATCCCACGCAGGCCCTTGCCGGCGCGGCCGACCAGTTCGGAATCGATATCTATTACAGCACCCCCGGCGTGCAGCTTGTCGTTGAGGCCGGCGCGGTGACGGGCGTTGTCGGCAAAGACGCCGACGGCAACTACATCAAGTTCAACGCCGCCAAGGGCGTCATTCTTGCCACGGGCGACTATCAGAACAATGAGGCGCTTGTCGAGCACTATTGCGTCGACGCCCAGGTATTTGGTCGCAAGCAGTCGTTCAAGACGGGCGACGGGCACCTTATGGGTATGGCCGCCGGTGCCGTGATGGAGCCGGGCTGCCACTGCAAGATGATTCACGGCGGTGCGGGATGCTTCCGCGAGGAGCCGTTCCTTGCCGTCAACATCAACGGCGAGCGCTTCATGTACGAAGACGTGGCCTACGGGGCGCGCAACACTATCCTGCGCGACCAGCCCGAGCACCGCATGTTCTCCATCTTTGACGCCAACTATTCCGAGCAGGTGTACGGTTGGGGCAGCGACCCGACGGTGAAGACCGTGGCAAACGGTACGCCCGAGCAGATAGAGACGTTTGTGGAGAAGGGCGTCCTGCTTCGCGCCGATACCCTTGAGGGCCTGGCAGAGGCCATGGACGTTCCTGTTGACACCTTTGTGTCCACGGTCGAGCGCTACAACGAGCTGTGCGAGCAGGGCGCCGATGTGGATTTCGGCAAGGCGTCCAAGTATATGCAGCCTGTGGCTGAGGCGCCGTTCTATGCCATGCCTCGCGAGTACCAGATTGCTGCCATTCCGGCTGGTCTGGTCATCGACGCCAACGGCCAGTGCAAGGACGCCGAAGGCAATCTTATTCCTGGCTTGTTTGCTGCTGGCAACTGCTCTGGCCCGTTTTATTCGGCGACTGACTACTCGCTGTCGACCATGGGCTTGTCTGTGGGTCGTTGTGTTACGTTCGGTTACATCACCGGAGGCTATGTCGCAAGCCTGTAGTATCCAAGGGGGCATTGTGAATGGCCCCATGCATGATTAGGGGAACTGTCATTATGCGTGATGCAGTGTCTCGCAGGACTTTTGTCGGATCGGCGCTTGGGACGGCACTTGCGGCTGGCGTTTGCCTCTCTTCGGAAGAGGCTTATGCGGACGCTTCGGCGCAAGAGGGCGTTGATGTTGCGTCCCTGGCGGCTGGTGCCGCGCTTGCTTTGCCAAGCGATGTCGCCGGTCTGCCAACAATCATGGCGCAGCCCTTTGCCGAGGTTGCTCCGGGCAGTCAGACCGATGCGCTTGAGGGGCTGGTTTTTGACCGGGGCGGCGCGATGTACGTGTGCCACCGCTTCCGCGAGAAGGTTGACGGCGAGGAGGTGACCTCTTCTGAAATTTGTCGCATCGACGAAGCCGGTGCGGTCGAGCGCTTCATCTACAAGGTAAACGCTTCGTTCAACGGCATTGCCATCCATGAAGACGGGAGGTTCTTCGTCGCCGACATGTCGGGCCATATCTGGCTGTATCCAGAAGGGGGAGCCGAGGAGCCGCTCGGAGAGCTTTTCCTCGACGTCCCTGATGCCGCAACGAAAATCCTGCCGAATGACGTGGTGTTCGATGCCAACACGGGAGACTTGTACTTTGTCAATTTCAACGCGAGCATGCTTAATCCCACGGGTGGGGTATACCGTGCAAGCGCTGAGAGCGACTATCAGTCGATTAACGAGGTGATTGGTGGCCTTGTAACGCCCAATGGCATTACGTTTGACTCCACATGCTCGAGCCTGTATGTGTCTGAGACGGGGTTGAACCGCATCATCAAGGTCTCGCTCAAGGACGGCGCGGCCAACCCGGGCTTTTTGGGCTGCTGTGTGGTGTACCAGGGACAGGGTACGCACGGTCCCGATTCCAGCAGGCTTGATGCGAGCGGCAACTTCTATCAGGCATTCTATCCAGCTGGTCGTGCCGTGATTTTTAACGCGGACATGGTTGCCGTCGCCAATGTTGTGCCGTTTGACCGTGCCGACCACGCAGGCTGGAAGACAAGCTCCTTGGCCTTGCATCCCACAAAGCCCGAGGGCTATCTCATCAGCGGTGGCGAACGCGGCATGTGGGTGCTGAAGTTCGATGCCCTCGCCGCAAGTGCGCCTCTGTGGCACTTGGTATAAACCAGACGCAAAACCAGCTGGTCTCTCTACCTGGGCGGGGCAGGGATTCCGGCTAGTATCGGTTAAACCGCCAAAGCATATACCCTCATACCCAAGGCTCCTCGGCGCCATGTCGCTGGGGGGCCTTTCGCTTGGGTCATTTCCATCTTTTGTTGTGCGCCTACGAGCTGGCCAACACCATGGACCGCAACAACTACCAGGTGTGCTTCCCAGACTGCGGCGAGGTGGTGCGCGCCCGCACCAAGCAGACCGACGCTATGTTCTGCATTCCCGCCTCCAAGCTCCAGGCCTTCATGGACTGCGCATGCGGGTGGGGCGTCTCTGGGCTCGGCTTCAACTCCGAGGCACAGTACGACTATGCCCTCGACTACTCTCGTCCCCCCTTCTACAACGAGGTTTTCAACATGTGGGGCCTTGACACCGGCGTCGATTGGGCAATCTCCAGCGACTACGGGAAGTAATCGCAAGCAACGATTCAACGACCGTTAACCCTTGAGGGGGCGGGCCTGGTTTACGCTAGGTCTGCCGCTTGCGTTTAGGGGATGTCAACCCTTTGGTCGCAAACTTGGTTAGAAATCGAGTTCCGGAGTAGTTGCGAAGGTTCTATTGGTAAAGAAACGAGTTTCGGAGTAGTGAAATCGCCGGCGTTTTACCTGGAGACTGGGTTTTGAGGCTGTTTTAGCGGAAAACGCGCCTGTTTTAGGCTCTGGCCTGGTTGTGTATTGCCGTTTTGAGCGTATCGATAGGGTCATATCTACTCCGAAACTCAATTTGCCGCCAACGGAGTTGCAGCGACTACTCCGAAACTCGATTTGCTGCCAGTCGGTTGGGAAAAAGTACTCCGAAACTCGTTTGGCTGCCAATATGGCGGTCAGAACTGCCCGGAAGGGCGTTGCGTTGCTGGGCATCCGTTATGTTGGGCAAGTATGGCTGGCTTCAACGAGCGTGTTTTATACCTGAGCCGTCGTGATGGGGAAAGTCGAACGGATCGCGCGTTATCCCTCCCTAGTAAAAACTGTTCTATCTGTACTAGAACAACTAGAACAATCGTGGTACACTGACAGCTAAAGAGAGGGCGACGCAGGGGAGGGCACATGATCGTTCGCATTGATCAGTCGCTGGGAGTTCCCATATACCAGCAGGTGAGGGATCAGGTTGTGGCGGCGATTGCCGCAGGGGAATTGGTTGAGGGCGATGCGCTGCCTTCTGTCCGGGCGCTTGCGGTGGATTTGGGCATCAACCTGCACACGGTCAACAAAGCGTATGCACTGCTGCGCGACGACGGCTATCTCGTGGTGCGCGGCCGGGCGGGGGCGTTTGTCGCCAAGCCTATGCGCACGCGCGACGAAGGTCTCGCTGCTGAGGCGGACAAGCGTTTGAGCAACGCCCTTGCTGCCGCAGCGCGCAACTATGCTGCGGCCGGCGGCGACGGGAAGGCATTTCTTGCGATGGCAAAAAGCCTGGCAGACGCGGTGTTCGACGCACCGCCGGCATCGGTTGCGCCTAAAGCCGACAATTTCGGCCGCACTCAATCCACACACTAAGGAGGCACCCCATCATGGCTGATTTCACGTTTGCAATGATTGCCTTGCTTGTCGGCACGCTGGTGGTGAGTGGAGGACTGCAGGCTGCCATTCCCTACATGATGTCGAGCCGCGAGCTGTTTGCCGTCACCGTTCCCCCGATTGCGCACACTGAGCCCGAGGTGCGCCGCATGAAGCGTTTCTATGCGCTCGCGGTCGCCCTGCTTACCCTCGTCGGCATCGCCGCCGTTGTGGCATGTGGCATCGCGACGGGCTGGGGCGACGCCGTTGCTTGGGTCATGGTTGGCGCGGCGTTGCTTCAGACGGTCGCCTCCTTTGCCCTCATGCTGCGGTTTCGTGCGCAGGTGAAAGCTCTCAAGCAGGAGCGCGGTTGGCGTGCTGCGTCGATGGAGCGCGTGACGGTGACCGACAACCCCGACGGCTCGCCGCTGCCTCGCCCGACCCCGCTTGCCGCAGAGCTGGTGTGCCTGCCGCTTATTGCACTTACGGTTGCCCTCGGGTTCATGCTCTATCCCCAGATGCCCGAGCAGGTGCCCATGCATATGGACTTGGCAGGCAATGTGAACTCGTATGCGGACAAGTCTCTCTGGCTTGTGGCGTTTCCACCGTTGCTCCAGCTGTTTGTGTGGCTGTGTGTCGCCGGCGCGCATCTTTCCATCGTGCGTTCCTCGCGCCCCGTCGCTCCCGAGGCGCCGCACGCGAGCGCCCTGGGCTATGCGTTGTTCGCCCGTGCATGGAGCCGCTTCACTTTGGTGATGAACGTCCTGCTCATGATTGCATTCGGCACCTTGCCCCTGTGTGATGCGGGCTGGGTGAGCCTGGGCACGTGGGCCATCGCGCTCACCGTGCTCGTTGTTGCCATCCTGGTGTGGTGCATCGTGCTGTTCGTGCGCTACGGGCAGAACGGCTCTCGCGCCGTGGGCCTCGCCCATGGCGACGACGAGATGCGCACCGACCAGGACGCGCATTGGAAGGCCGGCGTCTTCTACTGGAACCCCGAAGATCCGGCCGTGTTCGTGGCCAAGCGCTTCTCCGTTGGCTGGACCATGAACTTCGCGCGTCCCGCGAGCTGGCTTTTCATCCTTGGCCTGTGCGCCCTCATCGTTCTTGTCGTCTTGCTGAGCATGCGTCTGGCGTAAGTCGGGCCAGGGCTTCGGCCCTGGCCCTCTGCCTTCTCGTCTATCCCTCAAAGGGGAACGTGTACTCCAGGCCCAGCTCGTCGCGCACGGCGGTGAGCTCGCGCTGGACTGACTCGCCCACGGGCACGCCCTTGTCCTTGCGGTCGAGCCAGACAAGGTACTCCTTCTCGCCGGCGGTGTAGATGCGCTCCTGGCCGGGGGCCTTCTCGGAGGCGCGCAGCGCACGGCAGATGTCGCCGGCGGTCTTGCGGAACACGTCGGCCCCCATGAAGGCCTCGGGGTCCACCACGAAGAAGAAGTGGCCCAGGTGGTACATCTGCGGCCCGCCGTCGGGCGCCACGCCGGTGAGCGCCTTCATGAACTGGCCTCCCGACAGGGCCGCCGAGAGAATCTCAACCACGGCTGCGTAGCCGTAGCCCTTGTAACCTGCGAGTTCTTCGCCCACGCCGCCCAGGGGCGCGAGCGCCGCCTCGCCAGCGACGAGTGCGCGCAGGATCTCCTCGCTGTCGGTCATCGTCTTGCCGTCGTGACCCACCACCATGCCGGCGGGCGTGGGCTTGCCCTGGCGCGCGTAGTACTCGATCTTGCCGCGCTGCACGATGCTTGTGGCGCAGTCGATGCAGAAGGGGAAGTCCTCGTCGGTGGGCAGCGAGAAGGTGAGGGGGTTGGTGCCCATCATGTTCTCCACGCCGAAGGTGGGGGCGATGGAGGGGCGGGCGTTGGTGCCGGTGAGGCCGATGAGTCCCTGGCTGCTGGCCATGTTGGTCCAGTACCCGGCGATGCCGTAGTGCGTGGAGTTACGGATGGCGCCGCCGGCCATGCCGCATGTCTTGGCCTTCTCGATAAGTCTCGTCATCATGTGGTGGCTTGCCACCATGCCCATGCCGTCGTGCGCGTCGATTACGAGCGTGGTGGGCGTCTCCTTGAGCACCTCGATCTGTGTGGTGGGCAGCAGAGTCCCGCGGCGGATGCGGTCGAGGTAGATGGGCTTAAAACGGTTGCATCCATGGCTCTCGATGCCGCGGCGGTCGGCCTCAAGCAGCACGTCGGCGCAGATTTCGGCGTCTTCGCGCGGCACGCCGTACCCCACGAACGCGTCGCACATAAAGTCGTGCATCAGCTTCCAGGGCACATAGGGGCGCGTCTCGGTCGTCTGTCCATGCGATGCAGCCATAGCGATACCTCCCGTGATGGGGCGTTTATTGCAAGCGGTTTGATTATTGCACGTTGGCGCGGGGAAGCCTACAGTTTCACGCGACGGAATCGTGCGATGCGGGTCCGGCGCAATATGAAGAATTCGCGCGTCCTATTCCTTATTGATAATAATTATCAAAAAAGGTTTAGTATGTGCAAGTGTAAGACGGGTTGTGCAAACGGGGGAGACGAGGATGCCTCAGATTGACTCAAAGGCTTTTTACAAACTGAGTTACGGCCTGTATCTGCTCAGCACGAAGTGGCAGGGCAAGGACAACGCCTGCATCGTCGACGCGGTGATTCAGTCCGCCGCCGAGCCCAAGTGCATCACGGTGTCGTGCATGGCGGGCAACTACACGCCCGAGCTCATCCGCTCCTCGCGCCGCTTCAACCTGTCGGTTCTCGCGCAGGACACCCCTGCGGAGTTCTTCCAGCGCTTCGGCATGCAGTCGGGTCGCAGCGCCGATAAGTTCGCTGACCTCGAGGGCTTCGAGCGCACGGGCAACGACCTGCTCTATTCCTTGCAGGCCAGCGCCGTGGTGTCGTGCGAGGTCATCGAGACGCTCGAACTCGGCAGCCACGTGCAGATCACCGCTCGCGTGGTGGAGGCGCGTTGCCTGAGGGACGCCCCGAGCCTCACGTACGCCGAGTACCGCGCCCGTCTCAAGGCGGGCTCCCGTGCCGTTCTTGGCAAGGGCACCCCCGAGCTTGCTGGCTCAGCCGTTGGTTCCGTGCCCGCCCTGCAGGCTGCCCGCGCGGAGGAAGCACCTGCTCAAATCACCCAAACACGCGAGTCGGCCCAGAGCGTCTCGCAAGGAGAGGAAGGAACACCTATGTCTGCAAAGTGGGTCTGCAAGGTCTGCGGTTACATCTACGAGGGCGCCGAGCCCCCGGCGGAGTGCCCGGTGTGCCATGCCCCTGCCTCCATGTTCGAGAAGGTCGAGGGCGAGCTGAAGCTTGCCGCCGAGCATGAGTACGGCGTGTACGCCAAGACCGTCAAGAACAACGAGAACATCTCCGACGAGGACAAGCAGTATATCCTCGACCAGCTCAAGGCCAACTTCACCGGCGAGTGCTCCGAGGTGGGCATGTACCTGTGCATGGCCCGCATCGCCTGCCGCGAGGGTTACCCCGAGATCGGCGAGTACTGGAAGACGGCCGCCTTCGAGGAGGCCGAGCATGCCGCCAAGTTCGCCGAGCTTCTGGGCAGCGAGCTCGAGCCGCACATGACCGCCTCCACCAAGGAGAACCTCGCCTGGCGCGTCGACTGCGAGTTCGGTGCCACCGCCGGCAAGGTCGAGCTTGCCACCTGCGCCAAGAAGAACGGCCTGGACGCCATTCACGACACCGTGCACGAGATGGCTCGCGACGAGGCCCGTCACGGCAAGGCCCTCAAGGGCATGCTCGAGCGCTACTTCTAAGGCGCACGCCTGAGCGCACTCTTTGAAGCCCCACGGTGCCGTCTTCTCAAGAGCGGTGCTGTGGGGCTTTTCCCGTTAGATGGGGTTGTTGTGCGCTGGCGTTGACATCTTATATATATGATGTCCACGCTGACGTGCATGTCAGGCTAGCGTGGGCATACCACGGTAGATACGCTGGGACAATGGCCGTGCAGCGCAAGCACAACCTGGCGGCTGCCTGGCCGGTGGTGTTGGTGGGTATACCAGTAGGCTGCTGGGATACCGGTTTCACGCGAGAGGGGCTTGCAAGATGGGAAACGCGCAAAAGCAGAAAGCCAAGAAGGCGAAGCCTACGGCTGCAGCCCTGCTGTGGGGACTTGACCGAGGCACGCCTAAGGGCGACGCGGTGCGTGCCATCCTCAAGGAGCTCGGCGTGGTGGCCAAGACCGTCCTGCCTGAGCGCCTGGGCGATTCGGCTGGCGCCGCTTTGGGCCTTGTGGGCATGCGCCCGGCCCTCATGCCCTATGCCGGCCCTACGCCCGAGTGCGAGTTCATGTTGCTCGCCAACTTCTCCGAGCCGCTCCTGCAGGACTTTCTCCTGCGCAGCCGTCAGGCGGGCGCTTCCGTGAACTACAAGGCCGTGCTCACCAAGACCAACAAAGACTGGCCTGTGGTGGACCTCATCAACGAGGTGGCCCAGGAGCACGAGGCCATGCGCGCGCAGGCCGCGGCCTCGGTACCGGCGCCGACTCAGCCAAGCCAGGCTTAGCCGCTCACACGCCGCATGCAAACGGCCTGCATGTTGGGAAAAATCCCAGCATGCGGGCCGTTTTGTTTAAAGCTCTGCCGCATCCACTTTCTCGAAGCGCCATGTTTGCTTGATGTCGGGGTACTTCTCGTGGTCGACTTCGCTCTCAAACATCGCGCGAGGCCTGCACCATACGCCGAAGGGCGGGTAGAGCGCCTCGTACACCACGAGCTCCTCGTCGGTCTCCGTGTGGCGGGCAAACGCAAGCACGCGGTAGAGGTAGCGCTGGCTGCCGTCGGTCACCGTCTCGCGCTTGAAGTTGCGCACGATGTCGCCGGGCGCAAACGTGCGGTTGTCCATGGGCCGTCCTTTCATGCCGAGGTTTCTTGCAGGCAGGTGCTTGTCGCGCTGCCAAGTCAGAAACAATCATACCTATTTTGGCCACATGCAGGGAGGGGAGAGACGGCCTGTCCCGGGCACGGCCGAGAGCGTGACCCGGTATGCGCCGCCCACAAAAACGCCCCGCCCCCCATGCGCCGCGCGGGCGAAAAGGGGACGGGGCAAAGCGCCAGCCGAAAAAGGAACGCTACGAGGGATTAGTCCTGCTTGGCCGCTTCGTCAGCCTGGGCAAAGGTGGGAAGGTCGCACTTCTCACCCTTGGTCTTGGCGCACAGGGCCACGGTGCTCGACAGGGCGACGAGTGCGATAACGTTGGGCAGCACCATGAGCTGGTTGAACATGTCGGCCAGCTCCCACACGAGGTCGTTGGAAAGCAGCGAACCCATGAAGATGAACACGAGGGCGATGGCGGAGAACACGGGCACGGCCTTCTTGCCGAACAGGTAAATCACGTTGATCTTGGCGAACAGGTTCCACGAAAGGATGGTGGAGAAGGCGAAGAACAGCAGGCAGATGGCCACGAAGATGTTGCCGATGTTGCCGCCCATGAGGCTGGAGAAGGCGATCTGGGCCATGTTGGTCTTGTCCACGCCCTCGTAGAGGCCCTGGGCAAGCACGCCGTCGCCGGTGTAGAGGATGGTGATGACGACGAGGGCGGTGATGGAGACGACGATGATGGTGTCGATGAACACGCCGATCATAGCGACGACGCCCTGCTCATGAGGGGTCTTGACGTTGGCGAGGGCGTGAGCGTGCGGGGTGGAGCCCATGCCGGCCTCGTTGGAGAACAGGCCGCGCTTGGCACCCTGGGAGATGGCGGCAATGATACCGAAGGTCACGCCGCCCACCTGGGCCTGCGGGTTGAAGGCGCACTCGAAGATGAGACCGAAGGCTGCGGGCACCTGGCTGGCGTGGGAGATGAGAACAGCCAGACCGCCGATGATGTAGATGATGGCCATGAAGGGGACGATCTTCTCGGTGACGGAGGCGAGGCGCTTCACGCCGCCCAGGAAGATGAAGCCGGCGACAGCGGCCACGAGCAGGCCGATGATCCACGCGGGGATGCTGAAAGCGGTGGCGCAGGTGGAGGCGATGGAGTTGGACTGCACCATGCAGCCCATGAAGCCCAGGGCCAGGATGATGGCGACCGAGAAGAAGCCGGCCAGGAAGGTGCCGAACTTGCCGTGGAAGGCAGTCTTGATGTAGTAGACCGGGCCGCCGTGCACAGTGCCGTCGGCGTCGACCTTGCGGGTCTTCTGAGCCAGGACAGCCTCGGCGTAGTTGGTGGCCATGCCCAGGATGGCGATGAGCCACATCCAGAAGATGGCGCCCGGGCCGCCCACGAGGATGGCGCCGCAGGCGCCCACGATGTTGCCGGTGCCCACCTGGGCGGCAACGGCGGTGGCGAGCGCCTGGAAGGAGCTCATGCCGCTCTCATGCTTCTTGCCGTTGAGGGAGAAATTGCCGAACACGCGGCGCATGCCCTCGCCGAAGCAGCGGAACTGCACACCGCGGGTGCGGATGGTGAAGAAAAGGCCCGCGCCGATGAGCAGCACGATGAGCACGTAATTTGAAAGGTAGGAGTTGATCGTCTGTACGATCTCGAGCAGTTCTTCTTGCACTTTGGGTCGTTCCTTTCCAAGTCGTAACACATACATTTACGGCTGGAGAAAGGACGTAGGTCGGCTTGTCGCCCATTGAGCGCAGGAGATACGAGTCTCCCCGCTGCCAGGATGCGCACCGCCTCTGTCCGTTTGCCTGAGAGTTTCGGCTGGTACATCTTGTACCGCCTTGCCCCTTCGGCACTCACTTAAGAGTTCTCCAGAGGTTTCTCCGCTTCCGGTTTGCCCTGTGGCATTCCGAAAGCTTCAACGAAAGCACGTGGCGCATTATTAACGATTGTTTCGCGCTAGCGCAAGGAAAAGTGCTTATTTACCCTTTGCGTTAGCCTTTTTGAAACACTTCACCATAGGGCTGACATATTTCACATGTTTTTGCTTCGTTAACAGACGCGTGTGAAATGCCCCGAGTGTGGTATAACGAGGCTAAGAACGTAAGGTTGCAGATGTGGCGGGCACACTTGGATAGGCGCGCAGCCGCACTGCATAAACGCGAGAAAGGGGCACGGTATGTCCGAACCCATCGAGGTACAGGCCCAAGTCATTGAGCCTGAGAAGAAGTCCCGCCATTACAAGTGGTGGTTTGTCGCTCTGGGCGTCTTGGTGACGCTGGCCGGTGTCGCATGCATTACGTGGCCTGCCATCTCGCTTGCCGTGGTGGCTGCTGTGGCCGGCATCTGCTTCCTCGCAAGCGGTATCACGCGCATCACCACGTTCTTCGACCTGGGTAGCGCCCTCCTCGGTGCCTCGTCGCTGTTCATGGGCATCCTTGATGTGATCGTGGGCATCATGTTCCTCATCCATCCCCTCATCGGCGGCATCACCATCGCCATGCTCGGTGGTATCGCCCTTATCGTCACCGGCGTGATGGACGTCGTGGCCAGCCTGCGCATGAAGCGCGTCATCGGCACGGGCCCCATGGTCTTGGAAATCATTGGTGCCATCGTCACGGTCATCTGCGGCGTCCTCATTCTTATGGCCCCGCGCCTCTTCATCATCTACCTGGGCATCATGCTCATCATCCGCGGTGTGATGACGGTCATCTCCGCATTCATGGTTTCTTCCTT
The DNA here is from genome assembly GCA_902464015.1 of uncultured Coriobacteriales bacterium. GTDB lineage: Bacteria > Actinomycetota > Coriobacteriia > Coriobacteriales > UMGS124 > UMGS124. The sequence goes on from CABQHM010000024.1 coordinate 34,421, forward strand.
CATCAAGGACCTCAAGAACGACCCGCTGCTGAAGTAAGCGGTTGCGGCGCGTGTAGCCGCCGCGAAAGGCCTGCAAGACACACGAAACCCCCTGGGGCGTGCGGGAAAACCTCGCGGCCCCAGGGGGTTTTCTTTGTGCGTCGCCGGCATTGCAGCGGCCTTCTTGCGGCATCGCCAGGCTGAGGCGCCCTTGCGCGGCCTCATCGTCCCAGCGCGGCTGCGGCGCGGGCGCATGCGCGCTTTGCGGCGCCCTCGTGCGCCCTATCGCCTGGGCAGCTTGTCCTGCCAGCCGTGCAGGTTCTCGAGTGCGGCGAGCAGCGTCTTGTCCGACTTGGCAAAGTGGAAGCGGATGTAGCGGTTTTCGGGCTCGCGGAAGAAGCAGCTGCCCGGCACGCCTGCCACCTTGGCGTATTGTGCCAGGTCGCAGGCAAAGTCCTCGTCGCTTGCGTAGCCGGCCTCGGAGATGTCGCACATCACGTAGTAGGCGCCCTCGGGCTCCACGAACTTCATGTTCAGGTCGGCCAGGCCGTTGCAGAAGAGCTCGCGCTTGTGGGTGTACTCAGCCGAGAGCTCGTCGTAGTAGGAGTCGGGCATGGTGAGCCCCACCACGGCGGCCTCCATGAGCGGGGCGGGCGCGCCCACGGTGAGGAAGTCGTGCACCTTCTTGGCGACCTCCACCACTTCCTGGGGGGCGATGATGTAGCCCAGGCGCCAGCCGGTGATGGAGTAGGTCTTGGAAAGCGACCCGCACGAGATGGTGCGGCACTGCATGCCTGGCAGGCTGGCAAAATAGACGTGCTTGTTGGGGGCGTAGACGATGTGCTCGTACACCTCGTCGGTGATGACCCACACGTCGTACTTCTCGGCCAGGCGCGCGATCGTCTCAAGCTCGGCGCGCGTGAAGACGCGGCCGCAGGGGTTGGAGGGGTTGCACAGGATGAGCGCCTTCACGCCCTCCTGCGCCATGGCGGCCTCGAGCACGGCCTCGTCGAAGGTGAACGTGGGCGGCACGAGCGGCACGTAGATGGGCTCGGCGTGGCACAGGATCGCGTCGGCGCCGTAGTTCTCGTAGAAAGGTGAGAACACCACGACCTTGTCGCCGGGGTCGCACACGGTGTGCACGGCGCACATCATGGCCTCGGTGCTGCCGCAGGTGACGACGATGTTCTTGTTGGGGTCGACGTCGATGCCCATGAAGCGGCGCTGCTTGGCGGCGAGCGCCTCGCGGAAGTTCTGCGCGCCCCAGGTGAGGGCGTACTGGTGCGGGCCCTCGTAGGCGACCTGCGCCAGGCGGTCGAGGAGCTCCTTGGGCGGGTCGAAGTCGGGGAAACCCTGGGAGAGGTTGACGGCGCCGTGCTTGAGCGCCACGCGGGTCATGCGGCGGATGACCGAGTCGGTGAAGCCGTCGGTCGACGTGCTGAGGGCTTTCATTGAGGGGGAGTCCTTTCGGGTACGAGACGGGTCTATCGGGTCCAGCTGGAGCGGATCTGCTCCCACTTGGCGTCGCGGCCGGCGACGACGCGGGCGATCTCCTCGTCGTCAAGTGCGCGGAAGCGTGTCTGTCGGCGCAGGTAATGGGCCACGTCGAAGAATTCCTTGGGGTTGCGGTTGAGCTTGAAGGCACCTCCGGCAACGCCGCTCACCGCCGGGCCCTCGTACTCGGCCAGATACCACAGGCCGCAGTCCACGACCTCCTTGGCGATGTTGATCGTCTCGTCGGTGGCGTGGCCCCAGCCGGTGGGGCAGGGGGCGATGACGTGGATGAACTTCGTGCCGCGAATCTTGCTCGCCTTCTCGACCTTGGCGGTGAAGTCGTTGAGGTAGCCGACGCTTGCGGTGGCGGCGTAGGGCAGGCCGTGGGCGCACACGATCTCGAAGAGGTTCTTCTTCTGCGTGAGGCAGCCGTGGTCGTTTTTGCCGGCGGGCGTGGTGGTGGTGCGGGCGCCGAAGGGCGTGAGGCCGCTCTTCTGGATACCCGTGTTCATGTACGCCTCGTTGTCGTAGCAGATGTAGATGATGTCCTCGTTGCGGTCGATGGCGCCCGACAGGGCCTGGATGCCGATGTCGGCCGTGCCGCCGTCGCCAGCGAAGCCCACCACGTTGAACGTGTCGGGGTCCTCGCCTTGGGCCTCAAGACCTGCGCGAATGCCGGTGAGCACCGAGGCAGTGGCCGCAAAGGGCGTGATGAAGGCGTTGTTGGCGAAGCACAGCTGGGGGAAGTTGAAGCCCACGGCGCTCATGCAGCCGGCGGGCAGCGCGCAGATCGTGCGGGGTCCCAGGACCTTGAGGGCCTGGCGCACCACGAGCGACCCGGCACATCCCGCGCAGGCCTTGTGGCCGTAGAAGTACTCGTCATCGGTGATGGTGCGAGCGTTTACCGCCATGGCCTACCTGCCCTTCTTTGAGCCGAACGTGTCGGCCATGGAGTTGATGCCGAGGAACTGCACGCGCTCGGCGGCCCCGCCTGCGGCGAACGTGAGCGTCTTGAACGCGCCTGCCACCTGGTCGGCCGTGATGTCGGCGCCGCCCAGGCCGCCGATGAAGTTGCAGGTGGGCACATGGGCGTCCTGCTGGAAGAGGGCCGAGTTCACGTTCGTGAAGACGGTGCCTTCCGCGCCGAACGACACGTCCTTCTCGAGCACGCCCACCGCGCGCGTGTGGGCCAGGGTGAGCGCCAGGTCGCGCGAGGCGAAGGGGCGCAGGTAGCGGATGCGCAGCATGCCGGCCTCCATGCCCTGCTCGCGCAGGCGGTCGACGGTCTGGCGCACGAGGCCCGCGACGCTGCCCAGGCAAACCATGACGTACTCGGCGTCCTCGCAGCGGTACTCCTCGAAGGCGCCCGTGTAGGAGCGGCCGCAGGTGCGCTCGAAGGCGGCCTCCACCTCGTCGATGACGTCGATGGCATCGAGCATGTCCTTGTGGGCGTAGTACTTGTAGTAGCGGTTGTGCTCGGGGCCGGCCGAGTAGCCCATGTTCACGGGGTGGTCGAAGTCGAACTTGTTCGTCGTGGCGTAGGGCGGCAGGAACGCGTCGGCCTGCTCGGGGGTGGGGACATCCACCGTCTCGTAGGTGTGCGTGAGCGCGAAGCCGTCGAGGTTCACCATGACGGGCGTCATGACGCGCGGGTCCTCTGCCAGGCGATATGCCATGAGGGTCATGTCGAGCGCCTCCTGGTTGTCCTGCGCGTAGCACTGGATCCAGCCGTGGTCGAGCAGCGACAGGGAGTCGCGCTGGTCGCCGTAGATGTTCCAGGGAAGCGCCGTGGAACGGTTGGCGTTCATCATGACGATGGGGAAGCGACCGCCGGCCGCATAGGTGAGGACCTCGGCCATGTAGAGCAGGCCTTGGCTCGAGGTGGCCGTGAAGGCGCGCGCGCCCGTGGCGCTGGCACCCATGGCGCAGCACAGCGCGGAGTGCTCGCTTTCCACGTGGACGTATTTGGCGTTAAGCTCGCCGGACTCGACCATCTCAGAGAGGCGCTCCACCACCACGGTCTGCGGGGTGATGGGGTAGGCGCTGATCACCTGGGGTCGAGCCAGGCGCACGCCCTCGGCGAAGGCCTCGTCACCTGACAAGAAGCGCTTCATCGTGCCTCCTCGTGTTCGGGCACCATGGAGATGGCGCCGCAACGGCAGGCTTTGGCGCACACGCCGCAGCCCTTGCAGAAGTCGTAGTCCACAGCCAGGCGGATGCCGCCGCGTGCCGCCTCGTCGGCCACCTTGTAGATGGTGCCGTCGGGGCACTGCATGTAGCACAGCAGACACCGCGTGCAGGCGGCCTCGTCGAGCACGGGGCGCACCGAGCGCCAGCCGGCGTTCTTGGAGACCAGGTGGCCCGCCTCGAAGCAGGTAGTGCGGGCAAAGACGGCCGGGTCGAGGCGCGTCTCATGCAGGGTCGGGATGATGCGGGGCGCGCCATTGCAGCCGAGAAGGGCGGGGGAGGGAGCCGCGGGCGCGAGGCCTTCGGGCGCGTCGGCGCTGGCGTGGGTTTGCGGCGCGGTGCCCGAGGCGAGATGTTTTGTGTCTGCTACCTGGGCGTTTGCGCCCAGCGTGGCGGTCGTGCTGGTGGGGTTGCCCTCGCCTGCGAGCGCGTGGCTGCCCCCGCAGGCGGGCTCGCCTGCCGCCCCGGCGCATCCCGCACTCCACACGTCCCTCTCGGCCAGCACGCGCTCGACCACCGCGAGGTTCTTGGCATGGAGCTTCTCGGGCATGTACTGGCGGATGGCCTCGCACACGTCCTCGGCGTGCACCTCCTCGCACAGGGCGGCGAGCGCTCCCAAAAAGACGGTGTTGGGGATGGCGCGGCCGAGCACCTCGGCCGAGATGCCGTCGGCGTCGATCGCCGTGACGCGCGGGTCGGCAAAGGCCGCCGTGCTGTTCACCAGCACGCGCCCGCCGGGCTTGAGCTCGTCTTCCCAGCCCGGGGCAAGGAGCGTCTCGTCCAGGTAGACCACGAAGTCAGCCCTGGTAGAGGCGCTGCGGTCGCCGATGGGACGGTCGTCGAGCTTGGTGAACGCGCGCATGGGGGCGCCGCGCCGCTCGGGCCCGAACGACGGGAACGCCAGCGCATGGCGTCCCGGTGCCATGGAGCACGCCGCGCCCAGCAGGCGGGCCGCCGTGAAGGCGCCCTGGCCCCCGCGGCCATGCCAGAGTATCTCGATCATATGGCTCCCTCAACCGTTTCAATGCAAGCAAAAGGCGAGGTCGTCGCAGGTGTCCGCGGCAACCTCGCCAGGATGCAAACATTCTACCTGTCTGCGTGTTTCCGCACTTTTAAGGCAGTTTGACGCCCACAGTACCTCCAGCGCGCGACAGCGTGACTAGGGCCGCACGCCAGCTGCGCCTTTTACTTCGCGTAGAGTTCCAGGCTGCGCGCGAGCTTCTCCACAAAGCGCTGCGCGATGGGGCTCAGCTCCTCGTCGGCGCGGGTGATGTAGCCCAGCGACAGTTCGACGTCGCTCTCAAGCGGGATGGTGGTGAGCGAGCCGCCGTCGGTGATGCCCACGAGGATGCCGCTCGTGAACGTGTAGCCGTTCATGGCCACGGCGAGCTCCGACAGGGAGGCGCGGTCGGTGAGCGCGATGCTCTTGGCGTGCGGCAAATCGCCCAAGGCTTCTTCGGCCAGGTAGTCAGGGGCGCCGTCCTCTTGCTCGAAGTAGACGTAGGGCCAGTCGGCGAGCTGGTCGGGCGTCAGGCTCGCAGCGTTGGAGAGCGGGTGACTCGCGGGCAGCGCCACGCGGGGCTTCGAGGTCGCGAGCTCGTGGAACTCCAGACCCGCGGCTTCGATCTCGCGGTCGATGTCGGCAGCGGTGTGCGTGTTGCGCATGAGCACGCCCACCTCGCTGCGGCCCTCCACGACGTCGGCGATGACGCCGCGCGTGGTGCGGTCGCGCAAGGCATAGGAGTACTCCTCGCCGCCCAGGGCGAGGATGGTGTGGGCGAACGCCTGCACGTCGAACAGGTAGTGCTGGCCGGAGACGGCGAATTTCTGAGCCATGGTGAGCCCTCCTTAGTTGTTGCGCTCGTCGATGAAGCGGGACGCCTTGTGCTCGCTGGAGACGTTGAGCTTGCCTTCGTCGAACACGAGCACCTTTGCGGGGCGCACGCCGGTGTGGGTCTTGAGGGCGTTCTCCACGCGGCGGGCAATCTCCTCGTAGGAGTCCTCGATGCCCGAGGAGCGCTCCACGCTCACCTCGTAGCGGGTGGTGAAGTTCTCGTTGTACACGCGGATGCGGTACTCGCCGGTGAGGCCGGGCTCGGCGCGCACCACGTACTCGACGTCGGTGGGGAACACGTTGACGGCGCCGACGATGAACATCTCGTCCTTGCGGCCCTGGATGTGGATGCGGGCCAGGGTGCGGCCGCAGCTGCAGGTGTCGGTGGAGACGTAGCCGATGTCGCCGGAGCGGAAGCGGATCATCGGGCGGGCCTTCTTGCACAGCGTGGTGTAGACGAGCTCGCCGCGCGAGCCGGGCTCGAGCACCTCGCCCGTCGCGGGGTCCACGGTCTCAACGAGGATCTGGTCCTCGACGATGTGCAGGCCGTCCTTGGCCTCGCACATGGCCGCGCAGGCGCCGTAGATGTCGGACAGGCCGAAGAAGTCGACGAGCTTGGCGCCCCACAGGTCCTCGATGGCCTTGCGCGTGGTGGCGATGGAGCCGCCGGGCTCACCTGCGACGATGATGGTGTGGATGTTGAAGTCGGTCTTGGGGTCGAGGCCCTTCTCGATGGCCTTGTTGCCCAGCTGCCAGGCGTAGGACGGGCTCGTCCAGATGATGGTGGGCTGGTAGTGCTTGAGCACGAAGAGCAGACGGTCGGAGGGAACAGCGCCCACCCAGATGGCCGTGGCGCCCAGGTTCTGCGCACCGATGACGTCGGGTCCGCCCACGTAGAGGGCGAAGTTGAGGCCGTGGACGTAGCGGTCGGTGGGACGCATGCCGGCCTGCCAGAACAGGCGAGCCTCGGTGTCCTGCCACAGGTCGAAGTCCTCCTGGGTGAACGGGCTCATCGTGGGCACGCCGGTCGAGCCCGAGCTCGTGGCCATGAACACGACGTCCTCCTCGGGCACGGCGCACAGCCCGCCGAAGAAGGAGCCGACGCCCTGGGTCTCGCGCTCGGTCTTCTTGTCGATGAAGGGGAACTTCTCGATGTCCTTGAGCGTGTGGATGTCCTCGGGGCTCACGCCGGCCTCGTCCCAGGCCTGCTTGTAGTAGGGGGCGTTGTCGTAGGACCAGCGCACCATCTCCTTCAGGCGCTCGAGCTGGAGCTGCTCGAGCTCGGGGCGGGGCAGGCACTCGATCTCGGGGTCGTAGTACTTCTGGTCGTAGGGCAGCTTTTTCTTTGCCATTGCGGTCTCGCTTTCGTGTGTCTCGAAGCCCGCATGTGGGGGCTTGCGGGGGTTGTCCTCAAGGTGGCTACGCAGTCTAGCGTCTCGTGGGCAACCCGAAAGCTACGCATTATTGCAAACTGGCTATTGAAAAAATTGATACATGTATGATTACCAGGTAGTTTATTCGTTCATGGAGCCGGTTCGGTAGCCATCCATGTCGATTGAGACGTGCTTGAATCCCAGTTCGTGGAGGGCTTGTGTGCCGCCGTTGCGCAAAAAGTCGAACACCGCGCCGATACGCTTGGGCTCCACCTCCACGCGGGCCATCTCGCCCTTGTCGTGCATGCGCACGCGCGCCTGGCGAAAGCCCGCGTCGATGAGGAGCTGCTCGGCTTTGTCCACGCGCTCCAGCAGCGGGTTGGAGATGAGCTCGCCGTAGACGAAGCGGCTGGCCAGGCAGGCAAACGAGGGCTTGTCCCAGGTGGGCAGGCCCAGCTCGCGCGACAGGTCGCGGATGTCCTGCTTGGTGAGGCTGGCCTCGAGCAGCGGGCTCAGCACGCCGGCTTCCTTCACGGCCGCAGATCCGGGGCGGTAGTCGGAGAGGTCGGAGACGTTGGAGCCCTCCGCGCAGGCGATGTGGGCGCCCGCCTCGATGAGGCCCATCTGCGCGGCCTTGGCATCGGCCGTCTCCTTGAGGTGTGCGAACAGGTCGCGCTTGCACAGGTAGCAGCGGTTCTTGGGGTTGTGGCTGAAGCCCTCGACCCCCTCGGCGTCATGGGCGATGAGCACCTGCTCGATGCCGCGGGCCTGGCAGAAGGCGATTGCCTCGGCGGTCTCGCGCTGCGGGTAGAGCGCGTTGATCTCGGTGACGGCGATGACGCGGCCGCCGAGCTGCTCGTGTGCTACGGCCAGAAGCAACGTCGAGTCCACGCCGCCCGAGAAGCTCACCGCAACGGCGCCCAGGCTTTTGAGGTGGGCCCTCAGTGCCTCAAGCTTGGCGTGCTGTTCCTTCGTTGCGGCGAAATCTGCCATGGCTCCTCCTTCTTCGGTCGCATATGGTGCGCATTGTTCTCCATTTTTGCGCAAAAAGGGTAGCGTATTTATGCGCATGCTTCCTGCAGTGACAAAACTCGTCCAGAATTTGCAATAATTTAGCGATTTGCGTTTGGTTTTTTCAGCACTTTCCTTTTAGGAGCGAACCGCCTATGGCACTCACCGCTAAGCAGCGCAAGCACCTGCGCAGCATGGTACACAACATGGAGCCTGTGCTCATCGTGGGCAAGTCCAACATCAACGAGGGCCTCATCGCCCAGGCAAACGAGGCTCTCGAGGCCCGCGAGCTCATCAAGTGCTCGGTCCTGGATGCCTCTGAGCTCACGGCCCGCGAGGCTTGCGACGAGCTGTGCGCCCGCACCGGCGCCGAGCCCGTGCAGGTCATCGGCCACAAGTTCTCGGTCTACCGTCCCACGCACCGCAAGGACGTCAAGAAGATCGAGCTGGACTAACACAGCAACGGGCGCGGCATGCCCCGTGGCACACGCGCCGTCCTTGGCCATACGGGCAGGGGCGGCGCGTTGCCGTTTATGGGCTACATCATCGAGCAGGGCATATCAGGAGGAGCACACATGAAAGAAGAGCGCGCGGCGTACATCCAGGCCATCCGCGACCTCGACGGCGACCTGCCGGGCCGCCGCGCGGCGCTCGATTTCGTGGGGCACTCCGACATCTGGGTGCACGGGGCTCCCGCGCGCTTCCCCTACGTGCCCTATCTCTTCAACGCCGCCGACGTGGCCTTCTTGCAGGACACCTGCACGCAGATCCACACCATCCTCTCCAAGGTCATCGCGCGCTATGTGGACGACCCCTCCTATCGCGACCTGTTCTGTTTCCCCGAGGAAGTGAAGCGCCTCATCCTTTTGCCCTGCGGCTACGACGAGAAGCTGCCTATGGGCCGCTTCGACCTGTTCCTCAACGAGGACGACCTGTCGTACAAGTTCTGCGAGTTCAACACCGACGGGTCGGGCGCCATGTCGCGCGACCTGGTGCTGGCCAGCGCCCTTGAGCAGACCCCGGCTTTCGCCCGCTTCGCGCAGGGCAGGCGTGTGGAGAAGTTCGAGCTCTTTGACAGCTGGGTCGAGGCGTTCATGCAGGTGTACCGTTCCGACCGCTTTGCCAGTGCCCCTGTGCCCAACGTCTGCGTGACCGACTTTGCCGAGTCGGGCGTGTTCAGCGACTTCAACCGCTTCATCGCCGCCTTCGAGCGCGCGGGCATCCCCGCCCGTTTCGTGGACGTGCGCAGCTTCGAGTTCGACGGCGAGAGGCTCATCGACCCTGCCGACGGCACTCAGATCCACGCGATCTACCGCCGCGCCGTCACGAGCGAGATCCTGCAGCACCCCGGTGAGTGCGATGCGCTCGTCGACGCCGTCGCCGCAGGTAAAGTCTGCCTTATCGGTCACTTCCGCACCACCGTCGTGCACTCCAAGATGGTCAACGTCGCTCTGTTCGACGAGCGCACCCGCGCCTTCCTCACGCCTGAGGAGTGCGCCTTCATCGACCGCACGGCGCCGCGCACCTATCGCCTGCGTTGCGACAACGCCGCACTCGACCTTGACGACGTGCTCCAGCACAAGGATGCCTGGATCGTGAAGCCCGAGGACGATTACGGCGCGCACGGCGTCTATCCCGGCGTCGACTTCGACCAGGAGAGCTGGGAGCGCACGGTGCGCGACAACCTCGACCGCGGATACATCGCCCAGGAGTTCTACCAGCCCGCGCGCGTCGACGTCGTGCTGCCCGAGCACGCCGAGGGACAGGACCCCTGCCGCGTGGAGAGCTGGCAGTCGATGCCGGGCTTCTATCAGTACAACGGGCATGTGGCGGGGCTCTACTGCCGCCTGGGCCAGGAGGGCGTCATCGCGCTCGACCACGGCGGCCTGTGCTCGTGCAGCTTCAAGGTGGACTGCTAGGTGGCCAAGAAGAAAGGCAAGACCTTCGGCGACCGCCTGGCCCGCCAGCTCAAGGTGAGCATGGGGGCCTGGTGGAGCGACGAGGGCATCCAGGCAATCAATGAGATAGCGCGCCAGGGGGACGTGGAGGTGGCCGACGCCACCTTCGGCAGTCTCGTGCTGCAGCCGTGCCTCACCTTCCAGCACGAGATGGCCGTGCGCGACTTCGACGAGCAGGGCAAGGAGTTCGACGACCTGTCGCCCTTCGTCTATCCCGAGCTCATGCGCACCTGGGAGCACAACAGTGCCTGCGTGGAGTTCTCCGAGGGCGCCACGGCGGTCGCATTCGACTCCGAGCCTGGTTTCATCCAGTCTGTTGCGCTGGACGGCCTGTTCGACTTCTTCCCGGGCTGCGTGGCGCTCGACGTGCGTAAGCTCAACGTCTTGCTCTACAATATCGTGGTCGACGAGGTCTTTGTCTACCCCTCCTACAACGCAGTGAACGGCCACGTCGCGCTCATGTTCGTGGGCGTGAACCAAAACCTTGGCTTTACGTTTGCCTACGAGGCACGCCTGGTGCTGCAGGGCGAGACGTTCGGCGACGCGGCCCGCGCAACGAACCGCGTGCTTGAGGAGGAGCGCTCGGCATGCCTGGGTGGCTTCTCCACCGCGCCCTCGGAGGAGTTCTTCTCGGCGCTCGACTCCGAGCCCGAGCTGTTTGCCGTGACCTGGCGTCTTCTGGCCGCCCTGTGCTCGGAGCGCGTGGAACTCGTGCGCCAGAGCTGGGGCCGCGGCGAGACGGTCAAGGTCCGCGCCCGCAAGCCCGAGAGCCTGCAGATGGTGGAGGGCGTGCATGTGGGGGAGGGGCTTGGCGAGCAGGCTGCTGCAGCCGGTGAGCAGGCGAGCGCTGCGTCGCAGACGACGTCTGCCGGGGAGGTCGCAACCGAGGGGAAAACCGTGGACGGCGGCGTGGCCGCCGGACGGATCGCCCCGCATGCAGTAGGCGCTGGTGCCGAGGCTGAGGGGCAGGTTGCTGCGGCTGGTGGCACTGCATCCCAGGGACAGGCCGCCTCGCGTGCGCAGGGCTCTGATGGCCAGGGGCGGGCTGCCGCGCTTGCTCAGGGCTCTGATGGCCAGGGGAGGGCCGCCGCGCTTGCGGATGACGGTGCGGCCGAGGGGCGGGCCGCCGTGCATGAAGGGGACGCCTCCGGCGAGTGCGGTGGTATCTCCGGCGAGTCTGTTGCACACGGCGAGGCCGCAGGGACCGCTGCTACATCTGCGGACGTCGAGCGCGTAGAGGAGGCCCGGCTTGAGCGCGACCTGCTCCAGGAGGAGGTCGACCGCCTGCGTGCTGAGCTCGAGTCGCAGAAGTCTGCCGCCGCGTTTCGCACGCGGCAGCTCGAGGATGAGGCACGTGAGCTGCGCGAACGCGCCCAAGGTCTTGAGGGCCGCGCTCGCCTTGTGGAGACCATGGACCTGCCCGAGACGCCCTACGAGGCGCTCTCATTGGCTGCCCAGGCCTTCTCAGACCGCATCGTCGTGCTTGACCGCGCGCGCAAAAGCGCCGAGGACTTCGTGAAGGGTGACCCCGGCGAGGTCTGGGCGGTGCTGCGCTCGGTGGCCGTGACACTGCACAGCTTGCTTTTCGTCGAGCGCGAGCGTGGTTTGGCCAACGCCTTCCGCGACCGCACGGGCTACGAGCTGGCCCTGCGTGACTCGAAGGGCGCCAACCGCAACCCCGACCAGAAGGCCGAGCGCATGGTGGAGTACGAGGGCGCCGTGCGCGACGCCACGATGCACATCAAGGGCCGCGGCGTGCGCAAAGGCGAGAGCCTGCGCGTGCATTTCTTCGTGGACTACGACAAGAAGAAGATCGTCATCGCCCACTGCGGCGAACACCTCACCACCGACCGCACCTCAAGCATGTAGCGGTGGGCGTTAAAATGTGTGACATTTCTCCTATATAGATGTATTATCCTGTCTTAATATGAACATGTTCTCCTATTAAGGCGGATGCAACGATGCAACTTCAACTCAAGATGTATCGCAAACAGGCAAAGATGTCGCAAGCTGAACTAGCGGCGATGCTTGGCGTAAGCGCCCGCACGGTTGGTGCGTGGGAACGCGGCGAGAACCAGCCTGATGCCGATCAGATATGGCGATGTGCAGAAGCGCTCGGATTGTCGCCCAACGAAATATATGGCTGGGTCTCTCCAGATGATTCCGGCGCAACTCTTGCCGAGCAAGTCAGCAACGACTCAATGGAACGCCAGCTAATCGATGCTTTTCATTCTATGAACGCTGCGGGTAAGGCAAGCCTTGTCGCTGTGGCTCGCTCCCTTGCATCCATCCCATGCAATCAAGTCTGATACCTTTTGTTTTCTGCAGAGTGCTTTGGGTAGCAATCTAATCAAAAGCTATCTAAATTGAGTTTAGTTTTGTATTGAAAATAAATATAAATCAGATTTATAATTCCCCCTGAAAGGCTGCATTATGGTCAAGCGCAAGGAGGTCACGGACCTATTGAGAAGGGCGGGCTTTACGCCTTGCGGTGGAACAAATCACGAGCATTGGACTAATGGCGAAAGGTGGACGCAGGTCCCCCGGCATGGTGAGATTCCGAACATCCTCTTCGATAAAATCAAGAAGCAGGCTGGTCTCAAATAGGGTATCGCGGAGGTGCTGTACATGTTTGCGGTGTATGAGTTCGAGTTTTTTGAAGACGAGGGATGGGTGCTTGCCTTTCCCTTTGGGCTTGAAGGTGGTACCCAGGGAAGAGACATGGCGCAGGCAGTTCGTATGGCCGCAGATTGGCTTAAAGGTGAAGTAGAACACAGCTTGATGAATGGCACGCCGCTGCCTTCCCCGACGTTTGGCAGTATTGCGGAACATGGCGGCACAATCGGTGTTGTGGGCGTTGAAACCTCGCTGGAGGCCATCGACACGGTGCTTGCGAGTGAGGCCGCCGAGATGCTCGGCGTTTCTCGCGGTCGCGTGTCGCAGATGCTTGCCGCCGGGCAGCTCGAGGGATTCCGCAGGGGGCGTGCCACGTTTGTCACGCGAGAGTCGGTGAAGGCCCGGCTTGCGGAGGCGCCGAAGGCGGGACGGCCACATCGGCAGGCGCGGGAGCTCGTCGTGGCGTAAGGTGCCGGGCCAAGATCGAGTCTTGTACTCGCGTGATCTTGGGCAGAAACGAAAAGAACCCGCTAGGCGCACTGCCTAACGGGTTCTTACAAGATTTCAATGGCTCCCCGAGCAGGGCTCGAACCTGCAACAACTCGGTTAACAGCCGAGTGCTCTACCATTGAGCTATCGGGGAATTCGGTTGTCAGCGTCTTGCGTGGTGTTCGCTGCAGGACTTAGATATATTGCACCTCCAGAGAGTCTTTGGCAACGATGATTTTCAAATATGGGGGACGAACTCATTTTCTACACAATTCTGCTATCTCCGTCTGGTTACGTATCCGCGTGCAAATCATCGTGCGTACCTGCTAATCTAGCGACTCACGTATCCTATCCACCTTCGAGGGAGAACCATGATCAAAGAGATTGTCAAGGACCAGGAATTCCTTGCCCAGGTCAGCGAGCTTGCAACCATCGAGGACGTCCAGGTTGCCACCGACCTTGTCGACACCATGAACCACCTGTCCGAGAGCTGCGCCTGCCTTGCTGCCAACCAGATCGGCTACAACAAGGCCATCATCGCCTTCGCCGACGACAACAACAAGGTCCACGTCATGTACAACCCCAAGCTCATTCAGTTCATGGGGCCCTTCGAGGCCACTGAGGGCTGCCTGAGCCTCGACGAGGAGAGCACCTCCACTCGCTACCAGCTCATCCGCGTGGCCTATCAGGAGGAGCAGAACGGCAAGATGCTCTCCCGCGTGAAGAAGTACTCCGGCTTCACCGCTCAGGCCATTCAGCACGCCATCGATCATACCAAGGGCATGCTGGTCTAAGTTTCGCCGAGGGGAGTGGTGGCGCGCGACTTTAGACGCAAGTTGTCGACAACTTGTGAATTATCTGAAGTCATGAGGCATCGCGATGTGATTCGCGCCAAATTGTGTCATTATATCCCCCGCGTTGTCGGAGTGGCGGAATAGGCAGACGCGCTAGCTTGAGGTGCTAGTGACCTTTACG
>CABQHM010000025.1 GCA_902464015.1 uncultured Coriobacteriales bacterium
GCCCCCAAGTCCGCCCCCTCCTTCTCGAGCCTTCTGGCTCAGATTGCCCAGCAGGAGCGCGTGCTCGCCGATGCCAACAAGCAGAAGGAAGAGGCTGCCGCTGCCGAGAAGGCCGAGCAGCCCAAGCAGCAGCGCTCCAATGGCCGCAACGCCGGTGGCGAGAACCGTGGCAAGCAGGGTGGCAAGCCTGCCCGTGGTGAGGCCAACAAGCAGCAGACTGGCGAGGGTTCTTCTACGAAGGCCCGCCTGAAGAAGGACGCCCAGGCCGCAGCGCAGCCCGAGGAGCGTGCTCCCCGCAGCGCCGAGGAGTACAGCCGTGACCGCGTCCTGGCCGAGGCCCGCGCCGCTGTGCAGGAGGCCAGCCGCGAGACCGGCCGCCGCAAGAAGCGCAAGGAGCGCCGTGAGCTCGCCGCTGAGGAGGCCAGGCACCAGGAGGCCGTTGCCGACGCAATCGCCAACGACCAGAACCCCGCCGACCTCGATGTCGTGAAGATTCGCGAGGGCATCACCGTCTCCGAGTTCGCCGACGCCCTCGAGGTTCCGGCCAACGACATCATTAAGCGCCTCTTCCTGCTTGGTTCCCCGCTTACTCTCACGCAGTCCATGTCCAATGACCTCATCGAGCTCATCTCCGACGATATGGGCCGCCGCGTGAAGATCATGAACGAGGAGGAGGAGAACTCCTTCACCTTCTACGACGACCCGAAGGACCTTGAGCCCCGCGCTCCTGTCGTCACGGTCATGGGCCACGTCGACCACGGCAAGACCTCGCTGCTTGACGCCATCCGCCACACCGCCGTTACCTCAGGCGAGGCCGGCGGCATTACGCAGCACATCGGCGCCTCTGAGGCCGTTATCAACGGCCGCAAGATCACCTTCGTCGACACCCCTGGTCACGAGGCATTTACCGCCATGCGTGCCCGTGGTGCAAAGGTCACCGACATCGTCATTCTCGTGGTTGCCGCCGACGACGGCGTCATGCCGCAGACCATCGAGGCCATCAACCACGCCAACGCCGCCGGCGCGCCCATCGTGGTTGCCGTCAACAAGATTGACAAGCCTTCCGCCAACCCCGACCGCGTGCGCCAGGAGCTTGTCGAGCACGGCGTCATCCCCGAGGAGTGGGGCGGACAGCACATGTTCGTCAACATTTCCGCCAAGAAGGGCATCGGCATCGACGAGCTGCTCGAGGCTGTCCTGCTGCAGGCCGACTACATGGAGCTCAAGGCCAACAAGAAGACCTTCGCTTCCGGCTACGTCCTCGAGGCAAAGCTCGACCGCGGCCGCGGCCCCGTTGCGTCCGTGCTCGTGAAGCGCGGCACCCTGCATGTGGGCGACACCGTCGTCGCCGGTCTTGCCTATGGCCGCGTGCGTGCCATGCTCGGCCAGAACGGCAAGCGCGTTTCCTCCGTGTGCCCCTCTGAGGCTGCCGAGATTCAGGGCCTGAACTCCGTGCCGGATGCCGGCGACGAGTTCCGCGTGTTCAAGGACGAGCGCGAGGCCCGCGCTCTGGCCGATCAGCGCGCACTCAAGCGCCGCCAGGCCGAGCAGGAGCGCCGCACGCACGTCACGCTCGAGAATCTCTTCGAGACCATGGACCAGGCCGACTTCAAGCAGCTCAACCTGGTTGTCAAGGCCGACGTTCAGGGCTCCATCGAGGCTCTGGCCGACGCCCTGTCCAAGATCGACCAGTCTGAGGTCAAGATCGAGATTATCCACTCCGCAGTGGGTGCCATCTCCGAGACCGACGTCACCCTGGCCGCTGCTTCCAACGCCATTATCATCGGCTTCGGCGTGCGCCCCGACGCCAAGGCTCGTGACGCCGCAGAGCGCGAAGGCGTCCAGATCAAGACGTACCGCGTCATCTACCAGGCTCTCGACGACATCAACGCTGCCCGCGTCGGTATGCTTGCCCCCGAGTTCGAGGATCGCGACACCGGTAGCGCCGAGGTCCGCGAGACCTTCAAGGTTCCCCGCGTGGGCACCATCGCCGGCTGCATGGTTCTCAATGGCGAGATCAGCCGCGACGACAACGTTCGCGTCGTGCGTGACGGTGTGGTGGTGTACGAGGGCAAGATCGGCTCCCTGCGCCGCTTCAAGGACGACGTCAAGACCGTCAAGAGCGGCTACGAGTGCGGTATCGGCGTCGAAGGTTTCCAGGATATCCATCTTGGTGACATCATCGAGGGGTATAAGACCGTCGAGATCGCGCGAAAGGAGTAAGACATGAAGCAAAACTCCGCAACTCGTCGCCTTGCCGAAGAGGCAAGGGAAAAGATCGCGACCATCCTCATGATGGAGATTTCCGACCCACGCCTTGACCTTGTGACCGTTACGGGGTGCGAGGTATCCGTCGACCGTTCGGTGTGCAAGGTCTGGGTCAGTGCCGATCCCGACTCTTATGACGAGGTGCTCGAAGGCCTGCAGTCCGCAAAGGGCCGCATTCGCTCGCTTCTTGGCCGTTCGCTGACCTGGAGGGTGACTCCTGAGCTCATCTTCCAGATCGACCGCTCCACTGACGAGGCCCAGCGTATTGCAGAGGCGCTCAAGAACGTGCCGCCGACTATGTCCATTCCGAAGGACGAGTTTGGCTATCCTCTTCCCGCAGAAGAGGAGGGTTCTGACGCCGACGAGTCCGATGAGGTCGAAGCAGGCGACGAGAACCTGTAACAGCACTTTGATGTAACCCAACACGAGGGGGCCCTTTCGATGAGATTTGACGATGCGTCCGAGATGTTCGAACGCGCCCGGCAGATGATCGAGGGGGCCTCCTCGATTGCTGTATCGGGTCATACCGACCCCGATGGCGACGCCCTGGGCAGCGTTCTTGCCATGACTCTGCTTATCGAGCAGATTTGGCCCGGCAAGACGGTCATGCCGCTTTTGGCAAACGACCGCCCAGTGCCTGCCAACCTTGCCTTTTTGCCTGCGGCCGAGCGTCTCCGCCCCGCGCAGGGCTTTGCGTGCTCCCCGGACCTCTTCATAAGCGTCGACACGCCTACCTGTGCCCGTCTGGCCGACTCGGGCCAGGTTCTGGTGCGCGCGGCCGCATGCGTGAGTTTTGACCACCATCCTGCGGTGGAGGACTCTTTCGACTGCGCATATACGAATCCTTCGGCTGCATCCTGCGCCGACGTGGTTCTCGATTTCGCAGACTACTTGGGAGCCCGACTTTCCTGCGACATCGCAACGTGCCTGCTTGCGGGCATCATCACCGATACGGGACGTTTCCAGTATCAAAACACCGACCCCCATGCGCTTGAAAGCGCCTCGCGTCTCGTGCAAGTGGGTGCCGACCCTTCGGATATCTGCTTGCATGTCTATCAGAGTAAAACCATGGCGCAGCTCAAGCTTCAGCAGGTCACGCTCGACCGGCTTGCCCTGGCATGCAACGATGAACTGGCGTACAGCTACGTGCTCCAGTCCGATTTTGCTTGCTTCGGCGCATCTGCCGCTGACTGCGACGAGCTGGTTGACAGCGTTCGCTCGCTGGGAGGCATCAAGGGCGTGCTGTTCTTGCGCGAACTGCCCGAGGGCGGGTTCCGTGGCAATCTGCGCTCCAAAGACGCATCTCGCGATGTGAGCCTCATCGCACGCAGGCTTGGAGGCGGCGGGCATAAGATGGCCTCGGGCTTTTCGGTTGCCGGCACGGCGCAAGAGGCCGTGGCGCGTGTCTGCGAGATATATGCCGACCTGTATCTTGACGCTGAAGGCGGTTCCCAATGAAGCGCACGCCAAGCGGTCTGAACCTACTTGTGGGCATCGACAAACCCTGTGGAATGACGTCGCATGATGTCGTGAACAAGGTGCGTCGCGCGTTGGGGGAGCGCCGAGTTGGGCATGCCGGCACGCTCGACCCCTTTGCCAGCGGCATCCTCGTGGTTGGCGTCGGTCAGGCCACACGACTCATGCAATATGCCACGAGCGACTTCAAGTCATATACAGCCCGCATCAGCTGGGGCATGGAGACGTTGACCGACGACCTCGAGGGCGAGGTTCGTTGCGAGGCACCCGTTCCCGAAGCGGTTCTCGACCAGGAGTACGCCACAGCGGCTCTCGAGAGGCTTTCTCGCCAAACGGAGCAGGTGCCCCCGGCGTTCAGCGCGATTAAGGTCGACGGTGTGCGCGCCTACAGCGAGGCTCGCAAGGGCCACGAGGTCGAGCTGGCTGCTCGCCCCATCGAGGTGCGCCAGGCCGAGCTTCTTGCCATGGGCGTCGATGAGCGCGGGCCTTGGTGGGACGTTGATTTCACGGTGTCGAAAGGCACCTACATCCGCGCCCTGGCACGCGATTTGGGCCGCATGTGCAAAAGCGCCGCATATCTGAGCGCGCTTTCGCGTACCTCAAGCGGCAAAGTTGATCGGTCAAGTTGCATGAGTCTGTCTGAACTCGAGCAAACCGAGACGCTGCGCGTCATCGATCCAGTCGAGCTTCTTGGATTTCCCGTCGTTCAGCTCGACGAACAGGGCGTGGCAGACATCAAGTGTGGCAAGAAGCTGTCGTGCGCACGCACCGATGGCGGCCGTGCTCTTGAGTTGCCCGAGGGGCAAACGCTGTGCCTGGTGGGTCAAAACAGGCTTTTTGCAATCGCAACTCGCTCACAAAAGGCTATAGTAGCTCTTTGTGTCTTTTCAGACGGCGTAAGCCGTGGGGACGTCGTCCTCGAGAACCGAAAGGGATTGCATTGACGAATTCGGCGATACTGGACCTCGCGCGCCGCACGTTTCTCCGTGATGTGCCCCTCGACGCGTGCGCGGTGCGTGGTTTCGGCCATCCTGATACGCGAATCATCCGCCCCGGTGTTTCACACGAGGGTTTCATCGGTGATGCCGTGTGCACCATCGGCGCCTTCGATGGAGTCCATCGCGGACACCGTTACCTTTTTCAGGCAACTATCCAAGACGCCCGTCGCCGTGGGGTTCCCAGCGTCATCTTGACGTTCGACCCCGATCCCGACGAGCTCTTTTTCCCAACGGCACGCATCCACAAGCTGCTTAACAACGAAGACCGACTTTCGTTTCTCACCAAGTTCGGGGCCGACTTCGTCGTGTGCCTGCCGTTCAACCGCGAGCTTGCCGCCCATAGCACCGAGGGGTTTTTCAAGACGTATGTCTTCCCCACGTTTATGCCCAAGGCCATCCACGTGGGAGCCGACTTCAAGCTGGGCGCGGGCAATGCCGGCAACGTGGCGGAGCTTCGCCAGTTGGGTTCGGTGCGTGGCCGTAGCTGGGAGGTCAACGGGTACGACTTGCTCTGCAATAGGGCGGCCCCCGTTTCCGCTACGCGCATTCGTCACCTTCTGATCGACGAGGGTGACTGCCGCACGGCAAACAACCTGCTCCAGCGTGCCCACTTTGTCCGCGGTACCGTTGTGCGTGGCAGGCAGAAGGGTCGCACCTTCGGCTTCCCCACGGCAAACGTCTCTCTCTCGTACCCTTATGTCGTGCCGGCCGAAGGCGTGTATGCCGGCCTTGTGCTCGTCGATGGCGTGGCATGGCCGTCTGCCATCAACGTAGGCATTCCCCGCACCTTTGCCGACGAGCCCAACTGTGCGAGCATCGAGGCGAATATGGTGGGCTTCAACGAGGACATCTACGGTCGCGAGGTTGCCGTTGCGTTTATCGAGAAGCTGCGTGGCCAGCAGAAGTTCGCCTCCCTTGACGAGCTTATGGCTGCGGTCAACGGTAACATCGACTGGGTGAGGACCAACATCGGGCCGACCGGCTTTAGGATTTAGCGTGTTCACTCCCGAAGAGAAGCAGAAGGTGCGCGAGGCAACCGACCTTGTGCAGCTTGTCGGCGAAACGGTGGCTTTGCGCCAGCGTGGCCATGACATGTGGGGCTGCTGCCCCTTCCATCACGAGAAGTCCCCGTCCTTTCATGTGATGCCTGACAGGGGATTCTGGAAGTGCTTCAGCTGCGGCAAGGGCGGCGACTGCTTCAACTTCGTGATGGAGCGCGACCACGTCGAGTTCCCCGAGGCCGTGCGCATCCTGGCCGACCGTGCAGGTATCGTGCTGTCCGATGACGGCTCGAGTTATAAGCGCGATCCCAACGCGACGCAAAAGGGCCGCTTGTATGAGGTTGTGCAGGCGGCGGCTGAGTTCTATCACGCCCAGCTCACCCGCTCGCGCACTCCAGCTGCGGCGGCTGCGCGTGACTATCTCGGGCATCGCGGCTTCGGCTCGGCGGTGGCACAGAACTGGACGTTGGGGTATGCGCCGGGCATGGGAGCACTGTCGCGCCATCTGTCTTCGCTTGGATTTTCGCCTCGCGAGATGGTCGACGCCAACCTGGCCATTCGCCGCGACGACGGCACGCTTGCCGACCGCTTCTACAACCGCGTGATGTTCCTCATCCGCGACGAGCGCGGCCGTGCCGTGGGTTTTGGCGGCCGCGTCCTCGATGACTCCAAGCCCAAGTACCTCAACACGTCCGACACGGCGGTCTTCCATAAGAAGGCGAACCTTTTCGCCCTCGAGCGGGCTAAGGCGTCTATCACCGCCAATCTTGAGGCCATCGTCATGGAGGGCTACACCGACGTCATCTCCTCCCACGAGGCGGGCATCACGAACTGCGTTGCCCCTTTGGGCACGTCGTTTACCTCTCAGCAGGTCAAGATGCTGTCGCGCTATCTCACGCCGGCAGGGGAGCGTCTGTCACGCGGTCGTATCGTCTGCCTGTTTGACGGCGACGAGGCCGGTCTCAAGGCGGCCGAGCGTGCGATGCAGTACGTCACGACCACGACCGCGGGCATGTACTGCGTCGTTCTCCCCGGTGGCATGGACCCTGCCGAGTACATTGCCGCGCAGGGCGTGCAGGCCATGCGCGACCGCATTGCCGAGTGCGTGCCGCTTGTGCGTTTCGTCATCGACCGCCATCTGGACCGTTTCGACATCTCTACGCCCGAGGCGAGGGCGTTGGCGCTTGCTGACGTCGTGGGTGCCATGGGGCCGATCAAGGGTAGCGTCTTGGCCGACGAGTACGTCGACTATGTGGCCGGAAGGCTCTTGGCCGACGTCTCGACGGTGCGTGCCGCACTTGCCAACGTGCGTTGGGTGGCTCCTCGCGAAGACGACTCAGATGAAGCCCCGCTCATCAGTGTGCGTCAGCAGTCGTTTGATGTGCGCGACCCCGAGCCGTCCTACGAGCACGTACAGCCTGCGCCCGTTGTTCCGCTTTTGCCTGAGGACGCCCGCGCCCTGCAGCTTGAGCGCGAGCTTCTGAGCGCCTTGGCGGCCGACGTGCGTGTTGCGAAGTGCTATGCCGACCGCGTTGCCCAGCTCACCTGGCGTGATCCCAGCCATGAGGCGATTGCCTGGGCCATCATGGCGGTTCAAGACGACGCGACTCCGCTGCAGGTGCTCGATGACGCCGAGGCCGTGTGCCCGGGCGCCGCGCAGATCCTGGCTTCGGGCGCGCGCGAGATTGAGGCCGACAAGAGCGCCTGCGCGGTGGAGGTGCTGCTCGACGACATTGAGGCGCGCGAGCTGCGCCGCGCTATCGAGGCGGGCCGCAGCGGGTTGCGCACCATCGATCCGCAGGACACGACGACCCTGCGCGACAAGATGGCGGCTCTTTCCGACCTCCAGCAGCGTCTTATGCAGCTGGAAGATAGGCGAAGAAAGCGCAACTAGGATTGACTTTAGGGGTATAAATCGTCATAATCAATAAGTTGCACACTAGTCGTATTGTGTCCTGTTTTCAATCGGTTGAATGAATCAGACGCTCGTTACGGCACTTAGAGGCGAAAGGACCCGGTTTGAGCAGCGAAAACAGTGTGGTGGCTTTTTCTAGCGAACTCTCATCGGCTATCGAGAAGCTCATTGCGACGAGCAAGCCCCTCGGTACGGTGACGGAAGACGAGATTCAGGTTGCCCTGGCGGACGTCGACGTCGACGCCGATGAGCTCAATGTCATCTATGACCAGGTCCGCGGTGCTGGCATCGAGATCACGACCGCTGGCTCCGCTGAAATCTCCGAGGAGGACGACGAGTCGTTCGCCGAGGAGCAAATCGAGGAGGAGATCGACACCTCCGAGGCCGCCGTCGTTGATGCCGAGCTCGGCAATGCACCCGTCACCGAGATTACCGGCAAGAAGCGCCGCAAGCATTCCCCGCGTCGCGACCAGACGCCCCAGCCTACTCAGCTCACGGGCGATCCGGTGCGCATGTACCTCAAGGAGATCGGCAAAGTCGACCTTCTGACCGCCTCCGACGAGGTCGACCTTGCCATGAAGATCGAGGCTGGCCTGGAGGCTTCGCGCAAGCTCGACGAGGCTCATGACAACGGCATCCAGCTTCCCCGCTCCGACCTGCGCCGTCTTACCAAGATTGAGCAGATCGGTGTCGAGGCCAAGCAGAAGCTCATCAGCGCCAACCTGCGACTCGTCGTCTCCATCGCCAAGCGTTATGTCGGTCGCGGCATGCTCTTCCTCGACCTCATCCAGGAAGGCAACCTTGGCCTTATCCGCGCTGTCGAGAAGTTCGACTACACCAAGGGTTTCAAGTTCTCCACGTATGCCACGTGGTGGATTCGCCAGGCCATTACGCGCGCCATCGCCGACCAGGCCCGCACCATCCGTATCCCCGTGCACATGGTCGAGACCATCAACAAGCTCGTCCGCGTGCAGCGTGCGCTTCTCCAGGAGCTCGGCCGTGAACCTACACCCGAGGAGATTGCCGAGAAGATGGACATGACGCCCGACCGCGTCCGCGAGATTCAGAAGATCTCCCAGGAGCCCGTGTCGCTCGAGACGCCTATCGGTGAGGAGGAAGACTCCCAGCTCGGCGACTTCATTGAGGACTCGCAGGCAGTGGTTCCTCCGGATGCTGCCAGCTTCTCGATGCTTCAGGAGCAGATCTCTCAGGTGCTTGACACGCTTGCCGAGCGCGAGCGCAAGGTCATCGAGCTTCGCTTCGGCTTGGCCGACGGTCATCCCCGCACGCTCGAGGAGGTTGGCAAGGAGTTTGGCGTTACCCGTGAGCGTATTCGCCAGATCGAGAGCAAGACGCTTGCCAAACTGCGTCACCCCTCTCGTTCGAGCAAGCTCAAGGACTTCATGGAGGAGTAATCCTCATATGTGTTCGAAATGTGTTGAAGTAAGATTCCAACAACTAGGACTTGCTTCGCCCGCTGAGATAAAGTATCTTTATTTCTTGCAAGCGCGTTTCTGAAAACCGCATTCCCCGATAGCTCAATGGTAGAGCACTCGGCTGTTAACCGAGTTGTTGCAGGTTCGAGCCCTGCTCGGGGAGCCATGTTAACTCTATGGCCGCCATTTTGGCGGCCATTTTTGTATCGCCCTCTTAGCTCAGTGGATAGAGCGTTCGCCTCCGGAGCGAAAGGCCGACGGTTCGATCCCGTCAGGGGGCACCATTGATCGCGCAAGCCCCGTACACTGCAAACGTGCAGCGTATGGGGCTTTTTCTTTGCACGTTTTCTTCAGGGGCCGCGGTGTCCTTTTGTCTTTTGGCTCCTGCGTGCGCTTGTGTCCGGGCGCTATGCTAGTATTCAAGTGCATTCTCGTATCCGGCGCATGCCTTTTTCAACAACCTCGCTGGTTTCGGAGGGACTCTTTGTCTGACGCACTCACCCCCGCAGTCTCTTCAGGCGTCACGATCGACGCCGAGGGACGCAAGCAAATTCGCAAGAGCACGGTTTTCATCCTCAAGCAGCTCGTGACGCGCGACTTCAAGCTCAAGTATCGTCGCTCCGTGCTGGGTGTGGTTTGGAGCGTTCTCAACCCGCTTCTTATGATGGCGGTCCTTACGCTCGTCTTCTCCACCATGTTCCGTTTTGATATCGAGAACTATCCCGTCTACCTCATCTTGGGCATGACGCTGTTCTCGCTCATGGCCGACTCCACCAACGCCGGCATGCTCTCCATCATCGACTCGTCGGCCCTTCTCAAGAAGGTGCGCATCGAGAAGGTGGTGTTCCCGCTCGAAAAAGTCTTCTTCGCGGTGGTCAACTACCTTTTCTCGTTCATCGCCGTATTGGGCGTCATGCTGTTCTTTCGCATATCGCCTTCACCTACGATGCTGGCGTTTCCGCTCTTGCTCATCTACGTTTTCCTGTTCTGTGCCGGTGTGTCGCTTCTGCTGAGTGCGCTTACGGTCTTTTTCCGCGATGTCATTCACCTTTGGAGCGTCGTGATCACCGCCTGGAACTACCTCACGCCTGTTTTCTGGCCTGAGAGCTACCTTGACAATCTCTCGGGTGGTCTGCAGGGGCTTCTGCTCACCGTTGAGCATCTCAACCCCATGTATTACTTCATCTCCTACATGCGTCAGATCATGATGTACGGCACCATGCCTGACCTGCAGTTCAACCTGATGTGCCTGCTCTTTGCCGTGGTCACGTTTGCCGTGGGACTTTTTGTCTTCCGCAAGACCGAGCACAAGTTCATTCTGTACATTTAGTCACGGAGGGCCCCGATGTCTGCAACCGACACGCCTGAAAGCACTGCGGCCACTCCCGAGCCCGTCGTTGTGGTCGACCATGTCAACATGGTCTTCAATATGGCCAGCGAGCGTCTGAACAGCCTCAAGGAGTATTTCCTTGCGCTTGTGAAGGGCAAGCTCATGTTCAAGGAGTTCCGTGCCTTGAACGACATCTCGTTCACTGTGAACCGCGGCGACGTCTTCGGTCTGGTGGGCACGAACGGCTCGGGCAAGTCCACCATGCTCAAGATCATCGCTGGCGTACTTGAGCCCACGAACGGTTCCTGCCGCGTCAACGGCACCATTGCCCCGCTCATCGAGCTGGGTGCAGGCTTTGACTTCGAGCTCACGGCCCGTGAGAACATCTATCTCAACGGAGCCCTTTTGGGCTATTCCAAGCAGTTCATCGAGGAAGCGTTCGACGATATCGTCGACTTTGCCGAGCTGCGCGACTTCCTCGACGTGCCGCTCAAGAACTATTCGAGCGGTATGGTGGCGCGCATCGCCTTTGCCATCGCCACGGCCACCAAGCCTGACCTGCTTATCGTTGACGAAGTCCTTTCCGTGGGCGACTTCCTGTTCCAACAGAAGTGCGAGCAGCGCATCAACAGCCTCATCAACGACGACCACGTCACCGTCCTCATTGTTTCTCACTCCACCGAGCAGATCGAGCGCCTGTGTAACCGCTGTGTCTGGATTGAGAAGGGCCAGCTGCGCATGGTGGGTCCCGCCCAGGAGGTCTGCCAGGCGTACCGCTCCCTGGGACAGTAGTGCGATGACTCCCGACGTCTCGACTCCTCTGTCGCCTGTCGCTTCTGCGTGCGCCGCGTGCGTCTCGCCCGAGGGCGAGCGCGTTACAGGCGCTTGTGCATCAATGGGGGAGGCCGCCCCTTTCTTCTCCATCGTGATGCCCTGCTACGGTGTGGAGGCCTACATCGGCCAGGCCCTTGAGTGCATCTTGAAGCAGACCGAGCGTTCTTGGGAGCTTATCGTGGTCGACGACGCCACGCCCGACGGCTCGGCCCTCATTGCCGAACGTGCGGCTGCGGGTGATGCGCGCATTCGTGTCGTGCACCATGAGCGCAACCTCGGTTTGTCTGGTGCGCGCAATACGGGAATCTCTCTGGCTCGGGGCGAGTATGTATGGATCTGCGATCCTGACGATACCTATGAGTCCGATGTGCTGAGCCGAGCGCGGCATATTCTCGGGCGCAGCCATGCCGATGTGTGCCTCTTCGGCTACTGCGAGGAGTATTACGACGAGTCGGGCGCCTTCATGTACCGCAACGACCTGCCGCTTGAGGCGGGGGAGTACCTCTCACCGCAAGACTGGCACAGCCTTGTCATCGCTTGGGAGAGCTCCACGCACTTCGGGTACGCGTGGAACAAAATCTATCGTCGCGCATGTATCGACGAGGGCTCTTGCTCCTATGAGAATGTGCGCCTCATCGAAGACGTGCTTTTCAACGTCGAGTTCTTTGCCCGGGCGCGCTCCGTTGTGGTTTTAGACGGCACTCCCTACCATTATGCCAAGCGCAAGGGTTCGAGCCTCACGAACGCAAACGCCTACGGCGCACGCGAGTACTTTGACCTGCATGTGCGTCGCGTGAGTGCCCTGCGCGACCTTTTGTGCTCATGGGACGTGCTTGACGAGCATGCTGCCGGCATCTTGGGCGGGCTTTATGGCCGCTATGTCCTTTCGGCTTTGGAGCGCGCATGCTATCCTCGCGAGGGGCTTTCGCACGGGCAGCGCATTGCATGGTGCCGAGAGATTTTGGGCATCGAGCTTTCTCACACGTTGCTGCCGCAGGCGTGCGATCAGGGCAGTCGCGCCCTTCGCGCGGGACTTTCCGTACTCAAGACGTCTTCGCCGCGCTTGTGCGTGGCATTTGCGCGCACCATATACCTCGTCCACACGAAGGCCTACGGCGTGTTCACGCGCCTGCGGTCGGGGAGATGACCGTCATGCCTGCTCCTAGCCAAGTGGCGCCCGCTCTCACGGTCGCCATGCCTTGCTACAACGTCGCACGCTACCTCGAGCGCGGCCTCACCTCGTTCGACGACGCCCGTCTCGAGGGTCTGGTCGAGCTCATTGTGGTTGACGACGGTTCCACCGATGCCACGGCTTCCATTGCGCAGGCTTTTGTTGAGCGCCGACCCCAGGTCTTTCGTCTCATCAGCAAGCCCAACGGTGGCCACGGCTCTGCGGTCAACACGGGTTTGACGCAGGCTCGCGGCACGTATTTCCGTGTCGTCGATGGCGACGACTGGGTCGATACCGACGAGCTTGTGCGATTTGCGCAGCTCCTTGTCCAGGCCACGTCCGACCTTGTGGTTGACGTCAAGACGGAAGTGGACATGGCGACCATGTCTCCGCGCGTTTTCCCGCTTCCTGCCGAGCTTGTGCAAGGCGAGGCCTGCGACCTCGAGAGCGTGTGCATGCTCGATGCCTTCGCGCCCAACGTCATGATTCACACGCTCACTGCGCGCGTCGCCTACTTGCGCTCCATCTCGCTTCGCCTTCTGGAAAAGACGTTCTACGAGGACCTCGAGTTCGTGGTGAAGGCCACGCTCGACGCCGCCGACGTGGAGTTCGTCGACACGCGCGTCTACCAGTACCTCGTGGGCAACGCCAGCCAGTCGGTGGCCGACGAGGGCTATGTGCGCAGGTGGGACGACCATACGCGCGTCTGCGAGGAACTCCTGGCACTCCTGAGCGACCGCAAGGAGAATCTGTCGCCCATACGCCTTGCCTACCTGCAGCGTCGATGCGCGCTGCTGTCCAACACGCACTACAACATCGCCCTCATCTTTGACAAGGACCGTGCCCGTGGCGCACGCCGCGCCAAAGCCTATCGTGCCGCGTTGCGCGCAAACCACCCGGATGTCGCCCGTTTGTCGGACTCGCACTACCGCAAGGCGATGGTTCTTCATGTTCTTGGCGTAGACAGTCAAAAGAAACTCGACAGTCTCCGGAGGTAGATTTATAATACTGCTAACCTTTAAGTGCGGTACCGTGAGACCGCCAAGGACCATCAGCGAAATAGTGCTCGCGTTATGAATGCTAGAGCGTCCGATGCCTCACGGGTGTTGGGCGCTTTTTTCATGAAAGGAGCGTGAGGTGGCAAAAGAGCTCAAGCCCAAGGCGGTCGTCATGGACGCCGATGCTGTGTCGCGTGCGATGACGCGCATAGCGCACGAGATTCTCGAGGCCAACGGCGGGGCAGACAACCTTGTCATCGTCGGTATCGTGACCCGCGGCAAGGACCTCGCCGAGGATCTCTGCACAAGGATCGAGTCTATCGAGGGCACCCGCCCCGAGATGGGCACCCTCGACATCAGCCTGTACCGAGACGACTACGGCAGGCGCATTGCGCCCGTCCTGCACGGTACCTCTCTTCCCTTTTCACTCGAGGGCAAGACAGTCGTCCTGGTAGACGACGTGTTGTTCACGGGCCGTACCATCCGTGCCGCGCTTGACGCGCTTATGGACTACGGCCGCCCCGATGCGGTGCGCCTGGCGGTCGTCGTTGACCGCGGCCATCGCGAGCTGCCCATCAGGGCCGATTACGTGGGCAAGAACGTGCCCTCTTCGCACGCTGAGACCGTGCATGTGTGCCTCGAGCCGTATGACGGCAAGACGGCTGTTGAGATTTGGGACGCCCAGGATTGGGCGGCCGTGAAAGCGGCCCGTCACGAGGGGAGAACGGCATGCTAAGCGTGCGCAACCTCATCAATACCCCGGAGCTTACGCGCGACGACATCGAGCAGATTCTCGATTGCGCACACACCTTCGAGGAAGTCAACTCCCGCACTATCAAGAAGCTCCCGACCCTTCGCGGTCGCACGGTGGTGAACCTGTTCCTCGAGCCCTCCACGCGTACGAAGAGCTCTTTTGAGCTTGCTTGCAAGCGTCTGGGCGCCGACACGCTTTCTGTTGCAGGCTCCTCGAGCTCGGTGGTGAAGGGCGAGTCGCTCGTCGACACCGTCAAGACGCTCGACTCCATGGGCGTGGACATGTACATCTGCCGCGCCAAGAACGCGGGCACCCCCAACATCGTGGCCGCCACCTCCCAGGCTCGCGTGGTCAACGCTGGCGACGGCAAGCACGCCCATCCCACCCAGGCCCTGCTCGACCTGTATACCATCCGCAAGCGGTTCGGCCACATCGACGGCCTGCGCGTGGGCATCGTGGGCGACTCGGTGCACTCCCGCGTTGTGGGCTCTCTTGCCCCGGCGCTTGTGAAGATGGGCGCCGAGGTGACGCTCGTGGGCCCGGGTCCCTTCCTGCCGGTCCGCCCCGACGTGCTTGGCGCCAAGAGCACCCGTGACTTCGACGCGCTTCTTCCCGACCTCGACGTCGTGTACATGCTGCGTGTGCAGCAGGAGCGTATGGAGGGTGCCTCCATCCCCTCCACGAGGGATTACTCGTTGCTGTTCGGTCTTGACGAGCGCCGTGCCAAACTCATGGCCCCGCAGGCCGTCGTCATGCACCCCGGTCCCATCAACCGTGGCGTCGAGATGTGCTCCCAGGTGGCAGACGCCGCAAACTCGCTTATCACGAGCCAGGTCAACGCAGGCGTGAGCGTGCGTATGGCCGTCATTTATCTTCTTCTTGGAGGTGAAGGCAATGTTGTTGCTTAAGGGTGGCCATCTCGTCGATCCCCAGGTTGGGCTCGACGCCGTGCTCGACGTTCTCGTGGGCGACGACGGCAAGATCTGCCAGCTCGGCGAAGGTATTGAGCCCGCTGAGGGTTGCCAGGTCGTTGATGCGGCCGGCAAGTACGTCATCCCCGGTCTTGTGGACATCCATGTGCATTTCCGCGACCCCGGCCTTGAGTACAAGGAGACCATCGAGGGCGGTTGCCGCTCGGCTGCCAAGGGCGGCTACACCGATGTGTGCACCATGCCCAATACCAAGCCCGTGTGCGATGACGCTTCTGTTGTCGTCTACCAGCTTGCCAAGGCTGCCGCCGCCGGGCTTGCCCGCGTCCACCCCATCGGCGCCATCACCAAGGGCGAGGCCGGCGAGAGCCTGGCCGAGATCGGCAACCTCTACAAGGCAGGCGTGTGCGCCTACTCCGACGACGGCCGCGGCGTGCAGTCGGCCGGCATGCTGCGCGCGGCCATGGACTACATCGCGCAGTTCGACCGCGTCGCCATCAGTCACTGCCAGGATGAGTCGGTCGTGGGCAAGGGTGTCGTGAACGAGGGCGTCGTCTCGAGCCGCCTGGGTCTGGCCGGTTGGCCCGCCCAGGGCGAGGAAGTCCAGGTCGGTCGCGACATTCTCCTCTCTGAGCTTACGGGCTGCCCCCTGCATATCGCCCATGTCACCACGGCCCAAGCCGTTGACATGGTCGTGCGCGGTCGCGAGCGCGGCATCGAGGTCAGCTGCGAGGTCTGCCCGCACCACCTGTTCCTCTGTGAGGACGACATCACCGACGATTACGATACCAACTACAAGATGAACCCGCCGTTGCGCACGCATGAGGACATGCTGGCTCTCCAGGATGCCCTCTGCGACGGTCGTATCGACTGCATCGTGAGCGACCATGCCCCTCATGCCGCGCACGAGAAGGCACTCGAATTCGAGCTTGCTCCCTTCGGCATCGTCGGCCTTGAGACCGAGCTGCCGCTCGTCCTCACGCACCTGGTCAACACTGGCAAGATGAGCTGGAACCGCCTTGTTGACGCCATGTGCGTACGTCCCCGCCAGATCTGCCGCCTGCCGCGCGTCGCGATCGAGGCCGGCTGCGAGGCGACGCTCACTGTGGTCGACCCCGCCGAGCGTTTTACCGTGACCGAGGACTTCCTCGAGTCGCGTGCCAAGAACTCGCCCTTCATCGGCGCCGAGCTTTGCGGCCGCGCCGTGTACGCCTTCGTCGAAGGCAAAGCCATACTTGCTAACGGAGAGGTGGTTTCCCAGTGAACCCTTTGATTGATGACGGCTCCACCCCTAGGGCCCTTCTTGCACTCGAAGACGGCAGTGTATTCGAGGGCCTGTCCTGCGGCGCCGCCGGTGAGACCTTCGGCGAGGTCGTGTTCAACACCTCCATGGTGGGCTACCAGGAGATCGTGAGCGACCCTTCCTACGCCGGCCAGATCGTCACGCTGACCTACCCGCAGGTGGGCAACTACGGCGTGTGCGAGGAGGTCATGCAGTCCCCCGAGCTCTATCTGCGCGGTCTGGTCGTGCGTGATATGTGCCGCACCCCCAACAACTGGACGAGCACGGGCAGTCTGCCTGAGCTGCTGAGCAACCACGGCGTCGTGGCCATCGAGGGTGTCGACACCCGTGCCCTCACGCTCACCATCCGCGACAAGGGTGCCATGCGTGCCGCCATCTCCACGGTCGACCTCGATCCTGAGAGCCTCGTCGCCCGTGTGCGTGCAAGCGAGCGCATCTCCGAGCACAACTTCGTGCCCGACGTCTCCCGCAAGGAGATTGTCACCCTTCCCGCCCAGGGCGAGCGCCGCTTCCGCGTCGTCGCTTTCGACTGCGGCGTCAAGCAGGGCATTCTCGACGGTCTGACGAGCCGTGGCTGCGAGGTCACCGTCGTGCCGTGGGACACCCCCGCCGAGAAGGTCCTCGAGATGGATCCCGACGGCGTCTTCTTCTCCAACGGCCCGGGCGACCCCGAGCAGGTCGGCCCCACGGCCGCCGCTGCCCGCGCCATCATCGGCAAGAAGCCGGTGTTCGGCATCTGCCTGGGCAACCAGCTCATCTCCATCGCCGCTGGCTCCGAGATTGAGAAGCTGCCCTACGGCCACCATGGCGGCAACGAGCCGGTCATGAACCTGCTCACTGGCAAGGTCGAGATCACGGCCCAGAACCACAACTACGGCCTGGTCTTCAAGACCATGGGCGAGCTCGTTCCCGAGCTGTCCGGCGGTGTCACCGAGCACTTCGATGACATGCGCGAGTGGAGCCGCCGCGGCATCGCACCCGTCGTGATGACCAAGGAGCTCGGCCGCGTGCGCCTGACCCACGTCAATCTCAACGACGGCACGCCCGAGGGTATCCAGTTCCTCGATGCGCCTACGTTCTCCGTGCAGTACCACCCCGAGGCTTGCCCCGGCCCGCACGACTCCGCTTACCTCTTCGAGGCCTTCTGCCGCCTCATGGAGGGCAAGGAAGACTATCTAGCCATCGACGTTCGCGAGGGGAGGCGCTTCTAGATGCCGAAGCGCACCGACATTAAGAAGATTCTCGTTATCGGCTCGGGCCCCATCGTCATTGGTCAGGCCTGCGAGTTTGACTACTCCGGCACCCAGGCCTGCCGCGCTCTTCGCGAGCAGGGCTACGAGGTCGTCCTGGTCAACTCCAACCCGGCCACCATTATGACCGACCCCGACACGGCCGACCGCACCTACGTCGAGCCCATCACGCCCGAGTCGGTGGAGCGCGTCATCGCCAAGGAGCGCCCCGACGCGCTGCTCCCCAACATGGGCGGCCAGACCGCGCTTAACTGCGCCGTCGCCCTCGGCGAGGCCGGCATCCTCGACAAGTACGGCGTCGAGACCATCGGTTGCGACGTCGACTCCATCAAGATCGGCGAGGACCGCAAGCTCTTCGCCGAGGCCATGGCCGACATCAACCTTGAAGTTGCCCGCTCCGGTTTCGCCTACTCGATGGCCGATGCCGAGAACATCGTCGCTGACCTGGGCTTCCCCGTCGTCATCCGCCCCTCCTTCACGCTGGGCGGTGCCGGCGGCGGCGTGGCCTACGACATGGCCGGCCTGCGTGAGATCGTCTCGCAGGGCCTGGAGCTCTCTCCGGCCCACGAGGTCCTCGTCGAGGAGTCCATCGAGGGTTGGAAAGAGATCGAGATGGAGGTCATGCGTGACGCTGCCGGCAACGGCATCATCATCTGCTCCATCGAGAACCTCGATCCCATGGGCGTGCACACCGGCGACTCCATCACCGTCGCCCCTGCTCAGACTCTGACCGATGTCGAGCTGCAGCGTCTGCGCGACTACTCGCTGGCAGTTCTGGAGCG
Organism: uncultured Coriobacteriales bacterium; assembly: GCA_902464015.1. Classification (GTDB taxonomy): domain Bacteria; phylum Actinomycetota; class Coriobacteriia; order Coriobacteriales; family UMGS124; genus UMGS124. The sequence goes on from CABQHM010000025.1 coordinate 18,446, forward strand.
CGTCGGCGTCGCCACGGGCGGCTCCAACGTGCAGTTCGCCGTCAACCCCACCGACGGCCGCATCATCATCATTGAGATGAACCCCCGCGTGAGCCGTTCCTCCGCTCTCGCCTCCAAGGCCACGGGCTTCCCCATCGCCAAGGCTGCCGCGCTTCTCGCCGTGGGCTACACGCTCGACGAGATCCTCAACGACATCACTCGCGTGACTCCCGCCTGTTTCGAGCCCTCCATCGACTACTGCGTCGTCAAGGTTCCCCGCTTTGCCTTCGAGAAGTTCAAGGGCACCGACGAGACCCTCACTACGCGCATGAAGTCGGTCGGCGAGGTCATGGCTATCGGCCGCACCTTCGAGGAGGCCCTGCAGAAGGCCATGCGCTCCCTCGAGCTCGGCCATGACGGCCTGGGCGCCGACGGCAAGGACGACTTCGACGAGAGCCGCTTCCGTGAGCTCGTGAGCCGCCCCACGCCCGAGCGCATCTACTACGTGGCTGAGGCCCTGCGCCGCGGCTGGAGCATCGAGGACGTCAACTCCCTCAACAACATCGACCCGTGGTTCCTCAACCGTATCGCCGACATCGTGAAGGCTGAGAAGGTCATCGCCGACAAGGGTCTCGCTGGCCTCGACGCCGAGACGATGCACCTGGTCAAGGCCATGGGCTTCTCCGACCGCCAGGTCGCTTGGCTCACCAAGACCGACGAGGACACGGTGCGCGCCCGCCGCAAGGAGCTCGGCGTCGTCCCCAACATCAAGACGGTCGACACCTGCGCCGGCGAGTTCCCGGCCCGCACGAGCTACCACTACAAGACCTACGAGGGCCAGGGTGCAAGCGAGTTCCATGAGGCCGAGAAGCCCCGCGCCATCATCCTGTCGGCCGGCCCCAACCGCATCGGCCAGGGCATCGAGTTTGACTACTGCTGCTGCCATGCGGCCTACGCCCTGCACGACCAGGGTTATGAGACCGTCATGATCAACTGCAACCCTGAGACGGTCTCCACCGACTACGACACCTCCGATCGCCTGTACTTCGAGCCGCTCACCTTCGAGGACGTCATGGACATCGTCGAGGCCGAGAAGCCCGCAGGCGTCATCGTAACGCTCGGTGGCCAGACGCCCATCAAGCTTGCCAAGCGCCTTGCCGACGCCGGCGTGCCGATCATGGGCACCCAGCCCGAGGCCATCGACCTTGCCGAGGACCGCGAGCTGTTCAGCGAGCTGCTCGACAAGCTCGACATCTCCTATCCCGCCTCCTCCACGGCCGAGACCTACGAGGACGCCGTCGAGGTTGCCGGCCGCATCGGCTACCCGCTGCTCGTCCGTCCCAGCTACGTGCTCGGCGGTCGCGGCATGGCCATCGTCTACGATCCCAAGAGCCTGCGCACTTACATGGACGAGGCTGCCCATGTCACGCCCGACCACCCCGTCTACCTCGACTCCTTCCTTGAGGACGCCGTCGAGCTCGACGTCGATGCCTTGGCTGACGGCACCGAGTGCTACGTGGGCGCGGTTCTCGAGCACATCGAGGAGTGCGGCATCCACTCGGGCGACTCTGCCTGCTGCACGCCGCCCTTCAGCCTCTCCGACAAGCTCGTCGAGCGCGTGTGCGAGATCACCCGCCAGCTGGCCCTTGCCACGGGTGTGCGCGGCCTCATGAACGTGCAGTACGCCGTGAAGGACAACACCGTCTCGGTCATCGAGATGAACCCGCGCGCCTCGCGCACCGTTCCCTTCTCGAGCAAGGCCACGGGCGTGCCGCTGGCCAAGTACGCAGCTCTTATCATGCAGGGTGCCAAGATCGCTGATCTCAACCTGCCGGCCCCCAACCGCGAGCTGGGCTACTACGCCTGCAAGGAAGCCGTCATGCCCTTCGGCCGCTTCCCCGGCGCCGACGTCGTGCTTGGCCCTGAGATGAAGTCGACCGGCGAGGTCATGGGCATTGGTCGCAGCTTCCCTGAGGCATACGCCAAGACCCAGCTTGCCATCGACTACTCGCTGCCCACCGAGGGCACCTGCTTCATCTCGGTCAACGACCGCGACAAGCGCAACGTCATCCCGATTGCCCGCGACCTGTCCAACCTGGGCTTCAAGATTGTGAGCACCTCCGGTACCGCCAAGGCCCTGCGCGCCGCTGGCATCGAGGTTGAGGTTGCCCGCCGCATGAGCGAGATGCACCCCAACATCGGCGACGTCATCGCTGCCGGTGGCATCCAGTTCATGATCAACACCCCCGGCGGTGCCGGTACTCGTAACGACGGCTTCAAGCTGCGTAGCGCAGCCGTTCGTCACAGCCTGTGCTACGTCACCACGCTGTCGGCCGCCAGCGCCTTCGTCTCGGCCATCCAGCTCGTGCAGCGCTCCAAGCTCGAGGCCTTCGCACTGCAGGATCTGGCGACGATGGGGGAGGAGTAGGGCATGCCCGTACCTTCCACCGCGTATTGTTACGATTTCAAAATCCTCGAGAACGAGCAGGTAGCACCCCAGATGATGCGCCTGCGTCTCGAGTGCCCCGAGCTTGCCCGCTCCATTGAGCCGGGCCAGTTCATGAACCTGAGGGTTCCGGGCGACCCCAGTGAGATTCTGCGCCTGCCGTTCTCCTGGTCCTGCAAGGACGCGGAGGCTGGCTGGGTTGAGTTTGCTTACCTGGTGATCGGCAAGGGTACCGAGCGCCTTGCCGGTCTCCACGTGGGCACGACCTCCGACCTTCTTGGACCTGCCGGCCATGGCTGGCAGGTCCCTGCCGGGGCCAAGCGTGCCATGGTCGTGGGCGGCGGTTCGGGTATCGTGCCTGTGGTGCCGCTCGTAGGCGCTCTGCGCGAGGCAGGCGTGGCCTGCGACTTCGTGCAGGGTGCCCCCACGGCCGCCCGCGTCATCTACGAGAAGGAGATCTGCGAGGGCGGCGCCGAGCTCTTCATCAGCACCGATGACGGCACGCGCGGCACGCACGGCTTCACCACCGCCGTCGCCGAGAAGCTTCTCGGCGAGCGCGACTACGACGTCGTCTTCACCTGCGGCCCCCAGCCGATGATGCGCGGCATCTGGAAGCTTGCGCAGGCTCACGGCGTCGCATGCCAGGTCTCCATGGAGAAGCTCATGGCCTGCGGTTTCGGCGTGTGCACCACGTGCCTTTGCGAAACCATCATGGGTCGCAAGGGTGCCTGCATGGACGGCCCCGTCTTCGACGCAGCGGAGGTGATCTGGTGAGCGGCGTGAACATGGCCGTCGATTTTGCCGGCATCAAGATGAAGAACCCCATCAACACCGCCTCCGGCACGTTTGGTGCGGGTTATCAGTTCCAGCACTTCATGGACGTCACCGCCCTGGGTGCGATCACCACCAAGGGCGCCTCTGCCGTGCCGTGGCCGGGCAACCCCCAGCCCCGCATGGCCGAGGTCTGCTCGGGCATGCTCAACTCGGTTGGTCTCACCAACCCCGGTGTGCGTGCTCTTGTGGAGGACTGCGGCGAGTATCTCGAGGGCCTCACGAAGGCTGGCACGGCGGTCATCTGCCAGGTTGCCGGTCACAGCGTCCAAGAGTACATCGATGCGCTCGATCTCTACGAGGAGCTTGCCCCATGGGCGAGCGGCTTCGAGCTCAACATCTCCTGCCCCAACGTCTCGAAGGGCGGCCTGGCCATGGGTGCCACGCCCGAGAGCGCGGCGGAGGTCGTGACTGCATGCCGCCCGCACACCAAGCGCCCCCTCATCGTGAAGCTGGCGCCCGCCCGCGCCAAGGAGGTCGCTCCCGCCGTTGAGGCTGCCGGTGCCGATGGTCTCACCGTCATCAACACGATTCCCGCGATGTCCATCGACGTGCGCACGCGCAGGAGCCGCGTGTCGCGTCCCACGGCCGGTCTCTCCGGTCCTGCCATCCACGCCATCGCGGTGCGCATCGCCTGGGAGGTCTGCCAGGCTGTGAGCATCCCTGTGTGCGGCATCGGCGGTATCACCTCCGGCGAGGACGCAGCCGAGTTCATCCTCGCAGGCTGCCGCGCCGTGTCGGTGGGCACCCAGAACATGGTGGAACCCGCCGCCGCCGTGCGCATCCTCGGTGAGCTCGAGCAGTGGGCCGCCAGCCAGGGCGTGTCCGACATCAACGAGCTCGTGGGAGGTTTCATATGCTAGAGGCTGCCGATCACGTCATCGTCGCATTCGACTGCACCCAGGAGCGCGCCTACGAGCTCGCCGACGAGCTTTCCGGCCAGCTTGCCTGGGCAAAGGTCGGCATGGAGCTCTTCTATGCCTGCGGAGCCGACCTCGTGCGCGATCTCAAAGCCCGTGGTCTCAAGGTGTTCCTCGACCTCAAGCTCAACGACATCCCCAACACCGTGAAATGTGCCTCGCGCGTGCTTGCCGGCCTGGGTGTCGACATGATGACGATCCACGCATCGGGCGGTCCCGCCATGGTGGCGGCTGCCCGTGAGGGTCTCGACGAGGGCGCAGCGGCCGCTGGCTTGCCCGCACCCAAGCTCCTCGCCGTCACGGTGCTCACGAGCATGGACGCCGCCCAGCTTGCCGCCGTGGGCGTGGAGCATCCCATTGCCGAGCAGGCCGACCTGCTTGCCCGCATGGCGCTCGACAACGGTGCCGACGGCGTGGTGTGCTCTGCCTTCGAGGCTGCAGCCATGCGCCGCTCCCTCGGCGAGCAGGCCCTCATTGTGACGCCCGGCATCCGCCCCGCGGGTGCCGCCGCGGGCGACCAGTCCCGCGTTGCGACGCCTGCCATGGCCATCGGCGAGGGTTCGACCCACCTGGTCGTGGGCCGTCCTGTCACCAAGGCCGACGTTCCTGCCACGGCCCTGTCTGCCATCCTCGACGAGGTGCAGGGCGTGCTCGACCAGGCGAAGGGTGAGTAGCATGGGCCGTCTCTTCGTCGTCTCCGGTCCTGCCGGCGCAGGCAAGGGCACCATTTTGGGTCGCGTGCGCGAGCAGCGCCCCGACCTGGCGCTCAGCGTCTCCGCTACGACGCGCGCCCCGCGTGTCGGCGAGCAGGAGGGCGTCTCCTACTACTTCCTCACCGAGGAGGAGTTCCGCCGTCGCATCGACGCTGGCGACTTCCTCGAATGGGCCAACGTTCACGGCAACCTCTACGGCACACTGGTGAGCGAGGTTCGCTCCAGGCTCGAGGGCGCCTCGCTCATCTTGGAGATCGATCCCCAGGGCGCCATGAACGTGCGTCGCATGATGCCCGACTGCGTGCTTGTCTTCATTGCCCCGCCCAGTGTGGAGGTGCTGCGCGAACGCCTTATCGGACGCGGCTCTGAGACGCCGGAGACGCTTGCCGTGCGCTTGGCCGACGCCGAGCAAGAGATGCTGACCGCCAAAGATTATGACGAGGTTGTAGTTAACGACAATCTCGACGTTGCAGTTCAGCGTTTCATGGAGATAATGAAACGTTACGAAGACTAGTAATCTTTAACCTGCAACACTCAGCCCATTCGGGCGGGTCTGGAAGGATGGATAATGTCCGTAGTTGATCCCACCATTGACGAGCTGCTTGCTGTGACCGACGAGAACCGCTTCCTCCTGTGCGAGATGGCGGCCCGCCGTGCCCGTGACATCAACGATATGATGCGCAACCAGCACAACCGCGCCGAGCAGCTTGCCGATATCGAGGATATCTCGATGCTCATGAGCGACGACGAGGGCCATGCTCCCAACCCGCTTTCCATCGCCTTCAGCGAGATTGCTCCCAAGCATGACGAGGATGGCGACCTGGAGCCGGGTTCCCTGAGCTTTGACGAGCGCAACCTCAACAAGGCCCTCGGCCTTGCCGAGGCCCCCGAGACTGAGGAAGAGGTCTCCATCGACGACCTCGTCTCCCAGATTGATGAGGCCCTCGAGGCTCAGCCCGCTGAGGCTGCCGAGGTTGCTGCCGACGACGAGCCTGCGCAGGCTTAGTCGTGGCGGCGTTTGTTTGCCTGGTCCACTATCACGAGATCGGTCTCAAGGGAAACAATCGCAGTACGTTCGAGCATAAGTTGATCGACAACTTGCGGGCAACCCTCAAGGGGTTGCCCGTTTCGTCTGTCGAGCGCATCTCTGGACACCTGCTTGTGAGGCTTGCCCCTGCTGCCGACTATGATGCGGCCATGATTGTCTATGAGCGCATTCGCCAGACCCCTGGCGTTGCCCGCGTGTCGTTTGCTCGCTGCTGCGAGGTCTCAAGCGAGCAGTATTGCGAGGCGGCCTATCTCGAGCTTGCCGCATCCGGCGATTTCGAGAGCTTTAAGGTCGACTCGCGTCGCTCCAACACTAACATCGCCCTCAATTCGCTCGACCTCAACAGGGAGGTCGGCTCGTATCTGTGCGAGTGCTTCCCCGACAAGGTCGTGCGCATGAAGGGGCAGGACCGCACGGTCCACGTCTACGTCATCCAGGGATCGGTCTACGTGTACGTCAAGACCGACGAGGGCGTCGGTGGCCTTCCGGTCGGTTCGGCTGGCAAGGTCATCTCGCTTCTGAGCAGCGGCATCGACTCCCCGGTTGCTTCCTGGCGCATGCTGCGTCGAGGGGCGATCGTCGTGGGCCTGCACTTCTCTGGCCGTCCTCAGACCTCCGACACGAGCGAGTGGCTTGTACAGGACATCATCGAGAAGCTGTCGCCTGCTGGCGGTTTCGGAAGGCTCTACGTGGTGCCGTTCGGCGACATTCAGCGCCGCATTGCCCGCGCCGTGCCCGATGACCTGCGCATCATCATGTATCGCCGCATGATGTTCTCGTTTGCCTGCCGCTTGTCTGCCATCGAGCATGCAAAGGCCCTAGTCACGGGTGAGAGCCTGGGCCAGGTTGCCTCTCAGACTCTTGAGAACATCATGGCGGTCGACGAGATGTCCACCATCCCCGTGTTCCGCCCGCTTATCGGCAGCGACAAGCGCGAGATTATGGCGGAGGCCGAGCGCCTCGGCACACTTGAGATCTCCAACCAGAAGGCGGCCGACTGCTGCACGCTCTTCATGCCGCGCAGCCCTGAGACGCATGTACGTCTTTCTGAGGCTCACGAGGTGTGGGACTCGTTTGACCACGAGGCCATGCTCGATGAGATGATGGACCTGCTTGAGTACCGCAGCTTCAACTGCCCTTCCTACGTGGCTCCCAAGCAGTTCCACGAGATCCACCCCGAGCTCGCTCCCGCCTTGCGGCTCTAGCCGCTTAGGGCGCGATACGCGTGACGGGCGTCACACACCACGTGACGTAGGTCACATGTGACGCGCCTGTGACAAAATTAATGTGTCTACCTGCTGGTTTGACACAATTGAGACAAGACACACCCCCGCCGGGAGCCGTATGGTTCGCTGCGGGGGTGTTTTGTTGTGGCTCAGGTAAAGTCGTCTCAGTTCAAACAGATGCGTGTGGGGAGCCCTGTGGATGATTGCAACGGCGGGGTGGACGTCGGCTGCAACGCGGGGAGTCAGCCCGCAGGAGGCGGGCCGGCTGCAGGCCAGCCTTTCGAGAGTCGGTCCTTTTCGTTCGACTATGCGAGCCGCATGGGGACGGTGCGTCAGAGGGCGCGGCAGGCGCTGAAGGTGCAGATGCCCTCGAAGCCCGTGCTGGTTGCCATCGCCGTACTCATGGCGGTTTGCATTGCGCTCGGAGTCGTTGCGGTACGTGGCGTCTTTGACACCGGCGTTGTTATTATGCGCGGTTCAGATTATGTGACGAAATCAAATAGCGATGCAACAGCCCAGGGGAGTAGCGTGCCAGGATCCGGGTCGGGGGAGACGCGGCCTGAGTCAGGCATGTCTGCGGAAGGGTCGGGAACGCCGGGGTCGCATGCGGGTTCGGACGCCGCAGGGTCGGTTGCGGCGAGCTCGACGGTGGCGGGGCCGGATACGATGAGTTCGGTTGCTGCGGGGGCGGGAGATCCCGGTGTAAGCGTGCAGTCTGTCGATTCTGCCGATGCCGCTGCGCCTGATACTGTCAGTGATGCATACATATGCATATATGTGGCTGGTAGCGTTATCAATCCAGGTGTGTACAACCTCGCCGAGGGCTCGCGCGTGTATGAGGCAATCGAAATGGCGGGCGGAGCAGCTCCCGGGGCAGACCTGGCCTCCATCAACCTCGCAAAACCCCTGACTGATGCCGAGATGGTTTATGTTCCGGCGGAGGGGGAGACGCCGTCGGCCTCGTATGCGACGGGCGCGACCACGACGTCTGCTGCGGGGGGCACCCAGGGCTCCGGGCCTGTCAACATCAACACGGCCGGTGTCGAGGAACTCAAGACGCTCAACGGCATTGGTGACTCGCTCGCTCAAGCCATCGTCGATGACCGGGAGCGCAATGGGCCTTTTACGAGCGTCGACGATCTCGTGCGCGTGAGCGGCATCGGAGCCAAGACGCTTGCGAGGTTCGCGGACAAGGTCTGCGTATGAGGGGAGGGAGCCGCAGGAAAGATTCTGACATGCCTGTGCGGCCTACGCTTCCTGTGACGCTGCCGTGTGCTTTCTGCGTGTGGGCGGCGGTGTGGTGGGTGGGTCAGAGCTGGGATGGCGGCGTTGCCGTCCCGGTCTTGGTTGTTCCCGTCGCATCTTTGGCGATAGCTGCGCTTATGGTCGGCAAATGGTTCGGTAAGCCCGCGGCGCTCTTGTTTGCAGCGCTTGCCGCGTCATGGACCTTTGGTTTTGTAACAGCAAGCCTACATTTTGCCCAGCAAGACGCGGCGGCGGTTGCTGGCAAGCGCCAAGGTGTGTCCTCCTTTGCCTATGTGGTGCAGACAGACCCGCGCACGTCCTCGTACGGAAGCGTGCGCTTCCGTGCCCGTGCGGTGCCTCGCGAAGGGGTGGATGCGCCGAGTTTCGACGTGTGGGTGAGCCTCAGTCTCGACTCCGAGGGCTCCCAAGAGGTCCCGCATCTGGGGGAGGTCCTCGATTTGCGCGGCGCCTTCGTGAACCTCGACCGCATGCAGGATTATGAGGCAAGCCTCTACCTGCAAGGATGCGCGCTTACAGTCCGTGCTATCGACGCTGGCTCGCGGGAGTTTGCGGCTGGCCCCGTGGGCGCCGTCCGCTCTTTCAGGGCGCAGATGCTCTCCCGTCTGGGCCCTTTGGATGAGGCGGCCCCATCTCTTATCGCGGGTGTCGCGTTTGGTGACCAGGCGGCTGTCGCGGCGAGCGGTGTTTACGATACGTTTTCAAAACTGGGCCTTTCGCATCTTGTCGCGGTGTCAGGTTCGCATCTTGCCCTGGTGGCGAGTCTCGCCTCGGCTCTTGTGGCACGCGCACGGTTGAGGCCCTCGGTCAGGTCGACGGTTCTCGTGGCGCTGCTGGCCTTCTATGTGTGTCTCACGGGATTCCAGCTTTCCGCGCTGCGTGCCTTCGTCATGTCGGCTGTGGGATTGCTGGCTGCTGTTGTGGGCAGGCGGTCGCATGGGTTGGCATCGATCGGTCTGGCCGCACTCGTGCTCGTGCTCGTCTCCCCGGCATGCGTATTCTCTCTGGGCTTCCAGCTTTCGGTGGCATCGGTTTTCGCGCTCGTCATGTTCGGTCGTCTCGTGCAATCGTGGATGGAGGCACTTCTGCCGCGACGCTGTCCCCAGGGGCTTGTTGAGACGCTCTCGCTGACGTTGCTGGCACAAGCAGCCACAATGCCCATGACCTTGCCCGTCTTTGGTACCGTGCCTGTGCTGTCGCCATTGGCAAACGTCGTGTTCGTTCCTTTGGTGAGCATCGTGCTGCTGACTGGTCTTGTGTGGTGTGTGCTCGCCCCGTGGGTGCCCCCGCTTGCCGCGGCTGTGCTCTGGGTGGCCCAGGCGCTCTCGGCCGTCGTCTGCCGCGCAGCGGATGGCCTGGCAGGCCTGGGTGCGGTCGCACCCGTGGTCGATTTGGGGGATGCTTCCCTTTGGGCGCCGTTCCTCATTGCGGTGGCTCTTGTCTATGCCGTGTGGCCCAGTCCCAGCCCTCGGGTGGCGCGACGTGCGTTTGCCCTGGTGTCTGTCGCCGCTATCCTAGCCTTCACAATCGTGGTCATCTGGCCTGTGGAGCGGATGGTCGTGCTCGACATCGGGCAGGGCGATGCCATCTTGTTGCAGTCGGGCGGTGCTGCCGTTTTGGTCGACACGGGGCCCGACGACGCGGTGCTCGCCGCCCTTGCCCGCCAGCATGTCTGGAAACTCGACGCAGTCGTCATCACCCACACCGACCTCGACCATGCAGGCGGCCTGGCCGAGCTCGTGGGACATGTGGGCGTCGACCGCGTGGTCTTTGCGCAAGGGGTCTGGGACAAGCTTGTGCAAGAGTCCTCCGACCTTGTGGACGTAGTGCAGGAGGGCCTGCATGCCCAGGTGGGGCAGGTCTGCGCAGGCGATACGCTGCGGGCGCGTGACCTGACCCTTTCGGTCCTGTGGCCGCAGGGGCCGGTTGCAGGAGATGAGAACGTCGACTCCATAGTTATGCTTGCCACCTGGGGAAATGCGTCGGCGAGCTCGGCGGCTGCTGTTCCTGCCGGAAACCCTGGCGACACGTCTCGGGCGTCAGGCACCCCGTCCATGACCGCCTTGCTCACCGGCGACGCTGAGAGCGAGGTGGTCGCCCCGCTCATCGAGCGCGGTGCCGTGGGCCATGCCGACGTGCTCAAGGTGGGTCATCACGGCTCGGCGGTTTCCACTACGTCTGAGATGGTGCGGGGGCTTTCGGCTCAGGTAGGTGTGGCGAGCGCCGGCAAGGACAACTCATACGGCCATCCTCGGCAAGAGTGCATTGACGCGGTGCTTGAGGGAGGCGCCCGCTTTGTCTGCACCGCAACGGCTGGAGATGTCACGTTTTACCCGCAGGTCGATGCGATAAGGGTGAGTTGTGCTCGGGAGCTGCCGTTTGCAGCATGACGATGTGGTAGCCTGTCGCACATCGCGCACGGATACCAGCCTGGGTTGGCATGACCCGAGCAATGCGCACATTAGACTGTAACGTTTTCAAAAGGGGAGTCCTGTGGCCAAGTCTGAGCCCGCCGCCCTGCTTGCGGCATATGTCACGGTAGGCACCGACGAGCTCAAGGCCTGCCGCGTGTTCGAACGTATGGACAAGCGTCTCGAGGAGGCCGGCGGTGACCTTGACTTCGACCGCGAGGTCTTTGCAGGTGACAAGCTCGACGACCCAGCGCTTCTGCGTTCCTCACTCGACGTGCTGCCCTTCACCTCGGAGATGCGCCTCGTGGTGCTGCACGGTGTGGACAAGGCCCCCAAACCCGTGACCGAGGCCATCGTTTCCTACCTGGAGAACCCAAACCCCACCACGGTGCTGCTCATGAGCGCCTCCAAGCTTGCCAAGACCACCCGTCTCTACAAAGCGGTCGCGAAGTTCGGCGCTGGCGCAATCATCGACTGCGCCCCCAAAAAGGCCCGCGAACTCGTGCCGCAGGTCGTGGACATGGGCCGCTCGCATGGCCTGGCCCTCGACTTCGAGGCGGCGCAGAAGCTCGTGAGCCTGCTGGGCGAGTCCACGATGCTCATCGACAACGAGCTACGCAAGCTCGCGGGGATGTTTCCCCAAGCACGCATCGGCGCAGCGCAGGTTGAGGCCAATGTCAGCCGTGTCGCCCCGTTCAAGCCCTGGGACTTCACCGACCAGGTCATGAAGCGCGATGCCCGCGCCGCCATGGAGATCTTCGCCCAGATTCCCTCAGGTGACCTCTACGGCCTCTTCTTGCAGACGGTCTCGACCCTGCGTGAGCTTTTGTGCGCCAAAGTCCTCGACGGCAGCGGGCGGGTAGGCGAGCTCGGCGAGCGGGTGGGGGAGTTGCGTGGCCGCCCCGTGCAGTCCTGGCAGCTGAAGAGCCATGTGGCTTCCTCGCGCAAGTACACCTTGCCTGAGCTGCGCCACGCCCTGGAGTCTGCAGCTGATTGTGACGCGGCGCTCAAGTCAAACCCCGACAAGGAGCTCGTTCTTACCCGCTGGCTCCTGTCGTTCCTGGTTCCCTCTGGGCGCTAGGGCTCACAAGTCGGCCGTTTCTGCACATCGTCCAATTGTGCGGAAGTTCTGCGCATGCAGATTATGTTGACGCACGCACGGGGTGTGTGCAATTCCCGTGTTATTATTAGAGGGTTGCCAAAAGGCAGCATTCATCATTCACGCACGACTACTCCGGTGCTCTGGTGCCTGGCTCATATAGTCGGGTCGCATTTGGGGGTCGACATCGTGCGGAAGTCAAACCATGGAGGTTCGAAATGGCTCAGATCACTATCAACACCCTTCTGAAGGCTGGCGTTCACTTCGGTCACCAGACCCGTCGTTGGTGCCCCAAGATGAAGCCCTACATCTTCGGCGAGCGCAACGGCATCTACATCCTCGACCTGAAGCGCACCATCATCGAGGCCGACAAGGCTTACAGCTTCCTGGCCGAGACCGCTGCCAAGGGCGGCGAGATCCTCTTCGTCGGCACCAAGAAGCAGGCTCAGGAGGCTATCGCCACTGAGGCCAAGCGTGCTGGTCAGCCCTACGTCACCAATCGTTGGCTCGGCGGCATGCTCACCAACTTCGTGACCATGCGTTCCCGCGTTGCCCGTATGCAGGAGCTCGAGGCCATGGTCGAGGACGGCCGCATGGCTGCCCTCCCCAAGAAGGAGCAGGCTGTCCTGGGCAAGGAGCTCGCCAAGCTGCAGGCCAACCTCGACGGCATCCGTGATATGACCACGCTGCCCAAGGCCCTCTTCGTCGTCGACACCCCTCGCGAGAAGATTGCCATCCGCGAGGCCAACCGTCTGAACATCCCCGTTGTCGGCCTGATCGACACCAACTCCGATCCCGACGTTGTCGAGTACGGCATCCCCGCCAACGACGACGCCATCCGCTCCATCTCCATCATGACCTCCATCATGGCTGACGCCATCCTCGCCGGCAAGGGCACCACGGAGATCACCGCTGAGGAGATGGCTGCTCCCGCCGAGGCTGCTGAGCCCGCAGCTGAGGAGAAGAAGGCCCTGACCCTCGACGAGGTTCTGGCTCAGGCCTAAGTTTCACTGCCTTATCTGAAAGCACTGCAACTATCTCGAAAGGAAGATCATGGCTGAGATTACCGCGGCTCTTGTTAAGCAGCTTCGTGAGATGACCGACTCCCCGATGATGGAGTGCAAGAAGGCCCTCGTCGAGGCCGACGGCGACATGGACAAGGCTGTCGACGTTCTGCGTACCCGTGGCATCGCCAAGTCCCTCAAGAAGGCTGGCCGCGCCACCAACGAGGGCGCCGTCATGGCTTTCGTGAGCGAGGACGGCAAGACTGCCGCCATCGCCGAGATCAAGTGCGAGACCGACTTCGTTTCTGGCACCGACAAGTTCAAGAACATGGTTGCCAAGGTCGCCGAGGCTGCTGCTCTCAACGACGTTGCCGACGTCGAGGCCCTCAAGGCCGCCACTGTCGACGGTGAAACCGTTGAGGCCATCATCGCCAACGGCATTGCTACCATGGGCGAGAACATGACCCTTACCCGTTTCGCCCGTCGCGTTGTTGAGAACGGCGCCGTTGCCTCCTACATCCACATGGGCGGCAAGATCGGCGTCCTCGTCGAGTTTGAGCTTGGCAACGCTGCCACCGCTCAGAACGACGAGTTCAAGGCCCTGGCTCACGACGTTGCCATGCAGGTCGCTGCCACGAAGCCTCTCTGCGCTGTGCGCGAGGACATGAATCCCGAGGTTGTCGAGCACGAGCTCACCATCTACCGTGAGCAGGCTGCCGCTTCCGGCAAGCCCGAGGCCATTCAGGAGAAGATGGCTCAGGGTCGTGTCGAGAAGTTCTACAAGGAGAACACGCTGGTCGACCAGGAGTTTGTCAAGAACCCCGATGTCACCATCTCCCAGTATGTCGCAAGCGTTGCCAAGGCTGCCGGCGACACCATCGCCGTCAAGGGCTTCGACATCTTTGTTCTCGGTGAGTAGTTAGTCTCACATATTGATGCTTTGGGCGTCGGCATGCGTGTATGCCGACGCCTTTTTGCTAATATGGCACCTGAAATTGACGAGCTCCGCAAGTTCAAGGAGGCGGTTATGGCCGAAATCAAGTACAAGCGTGTTCTTCTCAAGCTGTCCGGCGAATTCCTGATGGGTGATATGGGCTACGGCATCGACCCTGAGGTTGCCGAGCGCATCGCCCGCGAGGTCACCGACATCGTCCGCCAGGGCGTCCAGGTCGCCATTACCGTCGGCGGCGGCAACATCTTCCGCGGCCTTGCCGGCTCCGCCAAGGGTATGGACCGCGCCCAGGCCGACTACATCGGCATGCTCGCCACTGCCATGAACGCCCTTGCCCTGCAGGACGCGTTCGAGCGCAATGGCCAGATGTGCCGCGTCATGAGCGCCATCGAGATGCGCGAGGTGTGCGAGACCTACATCCGTCGTCGCGCCATCCGTCACCTCGAGAAGGGCCGCGTCGTCATTTTCGCCGCCGGTACCGGCAACCCCTACTTCACCACCGACACCACGGCAGCCCTGCGTGCCTGCGAGATCGACGCCGAGTGCCTCATGAAGGCCACCAAGGTCGACGGCATCTACGACAAGGACCCCAAGAAGTTCGACGACGCCGTGCGTTTCGACAAGATTACCTACCTCGACGTCATTGCCCGCGAGCTCAACGTCATGGACTCCACGGCTATCACGCTCTGCAATGACAACAGCATGCCCATCCTCGTCTTCAACTTGGAGAAGGAAGGCAACATCGACGCCGCTCTGCGCGGCGAGGCTGTTGGTACCGTCGTTTACAGGGAGGATTAATCATGTCTGACGCCATTTGCACCGAGGCCTCCACGAAGATGGGCAAGGCTATCGACGCCATGCTTGACGAGTTCACGAAGGTCCGTACCGGCCGCGCCAACCCGGCCATCCTGAACGACCTTACCATCGATTACTACGGCACTCCCACTCCTGTGACCCAGATTGCTGCCGTCAAGGCTGCCGACGGCCACTCGCTCGTCATCACCCCTTGGGACAAGACGAGCCTGCGCGCCATCGAGAAGGCCATCATGACCTCCGACATCGGCATCACGCCCGCCAACGACGGCAACGTCATCCGCCTGCCTTTCCCCGCTCCCTCTGAGGAGGGCCGCAAGGAGTCGGTCAAGAAGTGCCGCGAGATCGCCGAGCACGCCCGCGTGTCCGTGCGCAACATTCGTCGTGATGCCAACGCTCAGTATGGCAAGCTCGCCAAGGACGCCGAGATTTCCGAGGACGAGCAGCATCGCGGCGAGGCGGCCATCCAGAAGATCACCGACGAGCACGTCGCCAAGATTGACAAGCTCCTTAAGGACAAAGAGATTGAGGTCATGGAGGTCTAAGTGATCCCAGATTTAGAGGCCTTCAAAGAGTATTTCGCAGACGCCCCCGCATCGAGCAAGATGTCCCAGCTCGATGCGGGGCGCCTTCCCCGGCACGTGGCTGTCATCATGGACGGCAACGGTCGCTGGGCGCAGCAGCGTGGCCTGTCGCGTGGCCACGGCCATGTTGCGGGCATCGACGCGTTGCGCGAAAACATCACCGCTGCCGTGCGTCTCGGCCTCGAGGCGCTGACGGTCTATGCCTTCTCGACTGAGAACTGGTCGCGGCCTCAGGAAGAGGTCGACCTTCTCATGTCGCTCTTTGCCCAGACGCTCATCGACGAGCTGCCCCTGTTGAAGCGCGAGAACGTGCGCCTGCAGTATCTGGGCGACATGGCTGCGCTTCCCCAGGACACGCGCGAGACGTTTGAGCGCGGCTTGGCCGAGACTGCGAGCCACACTGGCATGGTGCTTGCTGTGGCGGTCAACTACGGCGGCCGCCAGGAGCTGCTGCATGCGACGCGTGCCCTGTGCGAGCTTGCGGCCTCAGGCGAGCTCGACCCTGCCGATGTGAATGAGGATCTTTTCGCATCCAAGCTGTGGACGGCCCCGCTTCCCGACCCTGAGCTTCTCATTCGCACCTCGGGGGAGAAGAGGCTGTCCAACTACCTGCTGTGGCAGTGCGCCTACAGCGAGTTCGTGTTCCTCGACGTTCTCTGGCCCGACTTCTCACGCTGGGACTTCATTGACGCCATCGTCGAGTACCAGGGCCGTCACAGGCGCTTCGGAGGTGTCGTTGATGTCGACGAATCCTAAGCCGCAGCGCCCCAACGTCATTGAGCTCGCCAAGAATATGTTCTCGAGCCTCAAGGCCGACCTCATCTCGACGTTTTCTTCCAAAGTCGAGCATTCTCCCGAGCAGCTTGTGGCCGAGAGCAAGCGTACGCGCCCCGAGCCTGCAAACGTGAGCGTTCCGTCTCTTGTGAACCGCAACCTTCTCGTTCGCTCGCTCAGTGGTGCGTTCTACGTTGCTCTCAACATCGCTGCCATCTTCTTGGGCGGTAGGTGGCTCGCACTTTTGATGGCCCTTACTGCAGGCGTGTGCTGCTGGGAGTTCTTCCGGCTCATGCGTTCCGACGGCAAAGTGCCCAACCAGATCGTCGGCATCCTCTTCGCCGTGCTCATGCCGCTCGTGGCACTTGTGAATCCGTTCCTCCTTGAGGGTCTCATCTTCCTGCTCATTTTGGTTCTGGGCTTCTGGTATGTCATTGACCAACACGCCCGTATCACCGACGTCGCCGTCACGGGATTCGGTTCCCTGTACACGGGCTTCACGCTCTCTGCCCTGGTCGCTATTAGGTGCTCCACTGAGATGCCCAACGATGCCGCCGTCATCTTGTGCTTGGGCGTCATGGCATCCGTTTGGTTCAACGACGCCTTCGCTTACCTGGTGGGCAGCGCCATCGGCAAGCACAAGATGGTTCCCGCCATCTCCCCGAAGAAGAGCTGGGAGGGTTTCATTGGCGGCCTGTGCGGCTCGCTTCTCGTGTGGTGCCTGCTGCTTCTCTTCCCTGAGACCGGCATCACGCCGTTTGTCGCCGTCTTCTGTGGCCTTGCGTGCGGCGTCGTCGGTGTCATCGGTGACCTTGTGGAGTCGCGCATCAAGCGCGGAGCCGGCGTCAAGGATTCCGGCAACCTCATCCCGGGTCACGGCGGCCTGCTCGACCGCTCCGACTCCATGCTGTTCGTTGCCATCGCGGCATATTTCATCCTCACGTTGATGGGGGTCATCTAGATGAGCTTCGATGCAAAGCCGCGCGCTCGCGGTGTCGTTCCCGCCCCGGGCCAGGTTTTTGACCGTCCGTGCCCCCTTAAGGTCGTTCTTCTCGGTGCGACGGGCTCCATCGGCCGTCAGACGGTCGACGTCGTGCGTCGCAATCCTGGCAAGGTCGAGCTTGTCGCCGTGGCAGCCCGAACGAGTGCCGACGAGCTTGCGGGCCTTGCCCGTGAGTTTCCTAGCATCCGTCACATCGCCCTTGCCGAGGAGCCCCTCAGGGCGACGTTTGCCGCCGACGCACTGCCTGCTGGCTGCGAGGTCTCGTTCGGCCGCGAGGCTGTGGATGCCCTTGCCTGCCTTTCCGAGGCCGACTGCGTCCTCAACGCCCTCGTGGGCTTCTCTGGCATGCGTGCCAGCTACAATGCGCTTTCGTGCGGCCATGAGCTGGCCCTTGCGAACAAGGAGTCCCTCGTCGTGGCCGGTGACCTCATCATGCCCCTGGCGCGTCCCGGTAAGCTCCTTCCGGTTGACTCCGAGCACTCTGCCATTTTCCAGTGCTTTTTGGGCAACGACCCCTGGGAGGCCGAGCGCATCTGGCTCACCGCCTCCGGCGGGCCTTTCTTTGGCAAGACGCGCGAGGAACTGCTTCACGTCGATGCCAGGCAGGCGCTCAACCACCCCAACTGGTCGATGGGCGCCAAGGTCACGACCGATTCCTCCACGCTCATGAACAAAGGTCTCGAGGCAATCGAGGCGCACCATCTCTTCGACGCACCGTTTTCGATGATCCATCCTGTCGTGCAGCGCCAGAGTGCCGTGCACTCTATGGTCGAATATTCCGACGGCTCGGTCATTTCGCACATCGGTGCGGCCGACATGCGCGTGCCCATCCAGTACGCGCTGAGCTTCCCGGCGAGGTGGAGCAAGCCTACGGCATCGCTCGACTTTGCCGCGCTGGGCCACATTGATTTCGCCGAGCCCGATTACGAGACCTTTGGCTGCCTGCGCCTTGCCCTTGAGGCAGGCGAGCGCGGTGGTATCCTGCCCTGCGTCCTCAACGCCTCCGACGAGATTGCTGTTGACGCGTTCCTCCATGGCCGCATCGCCTATCTCGATATCGAGCGCGTCGTAGGACGCACACTTGAGACGTTCGAGGCCGATCGTGTCGAGTCGCTTGAGCAGCTCGAAGACGTAGACGCACGAGCGCGTGCCGAGGCCGCACGGGTCGTCTCGGAACTGTAACTGTACCTGCGACCTACAAGGCGGCATCGAGGTTTTGAACACCATCGTAACTGTGCTGTGTTTCCTGCTCATCCTGTGCGTCATCGTCGTCGTGCATGAGGGCGGGCACGCCCTGGTCGCCCGTCTCACGGGCATGCGTGTGACCGAGTTCTACGTGGGCATGCCCTATGGCCCCGAGAAGTCGCATGTAAGCAAGCGCAGCGGTATTCGCTACGGCGCGACGCTCGCGCTTCTGGGCGGCTACACGCGCATCTGCGGCATGGCGTTCTCGCAGGACAAGCGCATGGCGCTCGCGCTCGCGCTCGTTAACGCGCGCGGCCGTCTCACCACCGACGAACTCGCCTTGGCGCTGGATTGCGACCCGACCGACGCACGGGCACTTATCGATGCCCTCATTGACCTGGGCAGCATCGAGCCCGTGTATGAGACGGGCGTTCGTCGCCATCGCAAGGAGACGCCCCTGGCATACCGCACGGTTGCCCGCGACGAGCGCGGCCTCACGGCCCGCGACCGCGGCAACTCGCTTGCCAAGTCGGTCGCCCACAAGGCAGGGGAGCCCTTCGACCCTGCGATGTCGCCCGACGACTTCCTTGCCGCCGAGCTCACCCACACCTACGCAGGCAAGTCGTTCATCCGCCGCGTGGCCGTGCTCGTGGCGGGCGTGGTCTTCAACCTGCTACTTGCCTTTGTAATTCTCACTTGCTGCTATTCGGCCATGCATGTGCAGCAGTTCTCTCTCGAGGTCGAGTCTGTTGTTGCCGGAAGCTCCGCTGAGCAGGCGGGCATGCTGGCGGGGGACGCCATCCTCGCTGTTGCCGGCACACCTGTTGCGCAGTACGGCAGCGTCAACGACCTCTCAGCCGCGTTCGACTCACACGACTCCGTTTCCCTCGACTATAGGCACGCAGGGGAGGAAGAGGTCAGGCATGCCGACCTCGCCCGGTCCGAGGAGTCCAGCGTGGGCCTGTCCATGCGCATCTATCTCGTCGACGGACCCGATCGCATCGCATTGCCCGATGCCGTGCGTGCCTCGGTGGCCTATATCGGCACGGTTGCCTCGTCGGTCCTCAGCCTGCTCAACCCCAGCGAGGCGCCCGAGGTGCTGAGTCAGTCGAGCGGCGTGGTGGGCATCGCGCAGATGACCTCGCAGGCCGTCTCTACCGGCCCCTTCGACATCATCGTGTTGCTTGCGGCCCTCTCAGTGTCGCTGGGCTGGATGAACCTACTGCCCATTCCGCCGCTTGACGGCGGCAAGCTCGTTCTCGAAGTCATCGGCCGCATCATCGGCCGTGAGGTGCCGCTGTGGGTGCAGGGGGCGCTGTCGCTTATCGGCATTGCAATCGTGCTTGCCCTTTTCGTCTTCATGGTGTTCCAAGACGTCGGCCGTATTCTGTAAGCAACAGGGGAGGCACTGATGGAAAATAAGACCATGCCTGGCCAGGTAAACTGCGCAGTCGAACTTCCGCGCGCTCGAACGCGCCGCATCAACGTGGGCGGCGTGCGCATGGGGGCGGGCGCGCCCGTTGTGGTGCAGTCGATGCTCACCGCCCCCACGGCAAACCCCGAGGCGGCCATTGCTCAGGCAAAGGGCCTTGCTGAGGCGGGCTGCGAGATCGTACGCGCCGCCATTCCCAACTCTTCGGCCCTCGACGGATTCGCGCAGCTGTGCCGCGCCTGCCCCGTGCCCGTGGTGGCCGACATTCACTTTGACCACCGTCTTGCCGTGCGCGCCTGCGAGCTGGGTGCGTCGGGTTTGCGCATCAACCCGGGCAATATCGGCTCATGGGAAAAGGTGGACGCCGTGATCGACGCTGCCCGGGCGGCGGGCATCCCCATCCGCATCGGCGTGAACGCCGGCTCCATCGACCGCGAGCTCGACGCCCGCACCGATCTGTCGCTTGCCGAGAAGATGGCCTTGAGCGCCACGGGCTTCGTGCGCCACTTCGAGGACCGCGACTTCGGCGATATCGTGCTCTCTGCCAAGGCCCACGACGTGGGCGTGACCGTGGACGCCTACCGCAGGTTATCCCGCGAGCTTCCGAGTATCCCGCTGCACCTGGGTATCACCGAGGCCGGCACCGTCTTTCAGGGCACCATCAAAAGCTCCGTTGGCCTGGGCATTCTTCTCTCTGAAGGTATCGGCGACACTCTGCGCGTCTCGCTCACGGCCGACCCGGTGGAAGAGATCCCCGTGGCATGGGGCATTCTGCAGGCGCTTGGCCTGCGACGTCGTACTCCCGAGCTCATCAGCTGCCCCACGTGTGCCCGCTGCCAGGTGGACATGATCCCCATCGCTCGCCAGGTGGAGGAGCGCCTGCGCACGCTGAGCCTGCCCATCTCCGTGGCCGTCATGGGCTGCGAGGTCAACGGCCCTGGTGAGGCACGCGGTGCCGACATCGGCGTGGCCTGCTCGCGCGGGTCGGGTGCCATTTTCTGCCACGGTGAGATTGTCCGACGCGTACCTGACGACCAGATCGTCGAGGCGCTCTTTGCTGAGATAGCGGCGCGTTTCTAACGCGGTGCCACGGCTGCGTCCGCACTGCTAGAATATCGCCTTGTCTTTCGTTTCCTAAGATTGGAGCCCTGTTTACATGACCAGCTCGTACATGAGGATGTCGCGCCTGTACGCCCCCACGCTGCGTGAGGATCCCCAGGACGCCGACATCGCCAGCCATCGCCTGTTGCTGCGTGCCGGCTGCATCCGCAAGACCGCCTCGGGCCTGTACTCTTACCTGCCCCTGGCATGGCGCTCGCTGCTCAAGATCGAGCAGATCGTGCGCGAGGAGATGGACGCCATCGACGCCCAGGAGCTCATGCTTCCCATCCTCACGCCTGCCGAGTTCTGGCACCAGTCGGGCCGTTGGAACGACTACGGCCCCGAGCTCATGCGCATCTCCGACCGTCACGACCGCGAGTTCTGCCTGGGCCCGACGCATGAGGAGACCTTCACCGACCTCGTGCGCAACGAGCTGCGCTCCTACAAGCAGCTGCCTGTGACGCTCTATCAGATTCAGGACAAGTTCCGCGACGAGGCTCGTCCGCGCTTCGGCCTGCTGCGCGGTCGCGAGTTCATCATGAAGGACGCATACTCCTTCCATGCCGACCACGAGAGCCTCCAGAAGACCTACGAGGATATGAACGGCGCCTATGCCCGCGTGTGCGAGCGCTGCGGCATCGACTACGCTGCCGTTGAGGCCGACTCCGGCCAGATCGGTGGCAAGGTCACGACCGAGTTTATGGCGCTTGCCGAGGCCGGCGAGGCCGAGCTCGTGTACTGCGAGTGCGGTTACGCCGCCGACGTCGAGGCTGCCGAGGCCCGTCCCCATCTCACGATGTGTGAGGCAACTGCCTGCGAGAAGGTCTACACGCCTGGCTGCGGCACCATCGAGGACGTCGCCACGTTCCTCAAGGTTCCCACCAACGAGACGGTCAAGGCCTTTGCCCTCGTTGCCGACGACGGCCAGGGCTGGGTCGTGTTCGTGCCCGGTGACCACGAGGTCAACGAGTGCGCCCTCGAGCACCGCTTCGGCGAGTGGCGCATGATGAACGAGGAAGAGCTTGTGGCTTTCGGCCTTGTCAAGGGCTTCATCGGTCCTAAGGGCATCTCCGACAAGGTGCATGTGCTTGCCGACGAGTCGCTGCGCGCTCAGAAGCGCTGGATCTGTGGCGCCAATGAGGCTGACTACCACTTCGTCGCTGCCGAGTGCGGCGTCGACTTCCCCGAGCCCGAGTATGCCTTCGTTGCCGCCGCCCAGGCCGGCGACGCGTGCCCCTGCTGCGGCAAGCCCCTCTCCAGCGCTCGCGGCATCGAGATGGGCCAGACCTTCCAGCTCGGTACCAAGTACTCCGACGCCATGGGTGCCACCTTCGCCGATGAGAACGGCGTTGAGCAGCCCTTCCTCATGGGTTGCTACGGTATCGGCGTGTCGCGCACCCTGGCCGCCATCGTCGAGCAGCACAACGACGAGAACGGCATCGTGTGGCCTGTCTCCGTCGCTCCTTACGAGGTCGCCGTCATTCCGCTTGCCTGCGGTGACGACGTGCTCCAGCCCCTGGCCGAGAAGGTCGCGGCTGAGCTTGCCGAGCAGGGCATCGAGGTCGTGCTTGACGACCGCGACGAGCGCCCCGGCGTGAAGTTTGCCGACAACGACCTCATGGGCTTTCCCTTCCAGGTCGTCATCGGCAAGAAGAGTGCGGCTGCCGGCAACGTCGAGCTCAAGTGCCGCGCCACCGGCGAGCGCACCGTTGTGCCTGCCGCCGAGGTTGCCGCCCAGCTCGCCGAGGCCATCAAGGCCCAGCGCGCCTAAGTGCCGCATGGTGCCTTCGGGCGCCTGAGATATTCCTGCATCAGATAAGGGTCGTCCGAGAGCATCGGGCGGCCCTTTTTGCGCAAGGTGAAATGAGGTTCAAACGAGGAAGGGGACTGCCTGGAATACCGGGCAGCCCCCTTCCTTGTGTTGACGCGCGTTTTACCTAAAGCTTGGACGTTGGCGCCGTCCCGGCGCTACCGCGAGCTTTCTAGCTGAGCGTCACACCGCCCAGCCAGCCCCAGCGGGGAGTGACGGTGGAACCGTAATAGCTTATCCAGCTGCCCAGATCGATGGTGCGGATGTAGCCGATGTTGTCCATCACGGTGCCGCCGCCCACGTAGATGCCCACATGGCCGTAGATCTGGCCAGCCGAGGTGTGGGGGTGCGAGGACACGGCCACGATCATGCCCGGCTGGATGGAGCCCTGGTCGGAGGAATAGCACCAGGAGGCGTACATGTCGCAGGCGTCGCCGCCGAAATAGCCGATGCCGGCATTGGTGAAGACGTTGGTTACCCATGCAGCGCAGTAGCCGGCGCCGGGGGAGGGCGTGGAGTTGCAGCAGCTCACAACGGCGCTTGCCGAGGTGCCGCCGTAGGAGCCCGAGGTCTGGGCGGCTGCTGCGGCTTCGGCGGCCGCGGCAGCTTCGGCTGCGGCCTGAGCCTGGGCGATGAGCTCCTGGTTGTACTGCTCGGTGAGGGCCTGCACCTGCTCGTCGAGGCTCGAAAGCAGGTTGTAGGCGTCGTTTTGGCGCTGCAGCATCTGGGCGAGCTGGTCTTCCTGCTGGGCCTTCAGGTCCTCGAGCTCGGCGAGCTGGGTCTCGAGCTCGGCCTCCCAGGCTTCGAGCTGCGCCTGGGTGTCTTTGATCTGGGCGATGAGTTCGGCCTCGGCGTCGCTCACCTTGTTGAGGTAGTAGATGTTGCGGAACAGCTCCTCAAAGTCGGCCGCGTTGAGCACCACGTCGATGGGTGTGGTAGTGCCGTGCTTGTAGCTGTTCGACACGTAGGTGGCGAGCTCTTCCTGCTCGGCGGCAAGCTGGGCCTTCGTGGCCTCGATCTGCTCCTGGGTCTGGCCGATCTCGATGTTCTTGGCCTCGATGGCGCCCAGCGTTGCGTCGAGCTCCTGGCTGAGCTGCTGGTACTCCCAGGCGAGCTCGTCGATCTGAGCCTGCACGGCCTCGTATTGTGCCTGTGCGTCGGCCAGGGCGGCTGCGGTTGCCTCCTCGGCACAAGACGTGCGGGGTGACAGGCCGGCGCAGCAGCCGAGCACTGCGGCACAGCTGGCAAGGGTTGCGAACTGGCGGCGAGAAAGCAAAGCCATTGACAAGGGCCTTTCGATTGAGGCGATGTTGCATAAGGTGTTGCAAAAGCGAATAAAGTATATCGTGCGCCCGGACAGCTGGTGGCATTGCCTGCGCGATTGCGCCTGCAGCCCATGCAATTGGCAGAGTGTGATTCGCGTGTTTTGCGTCGCCGATAGGGGAGCCTGCCGTATTCTTTTGTGTGTTCAGCCTGGTGGACGCCCGTGAGTTGGGCGGGCGTCTGGGGTCGCTGCACTTCTCGCAAGAGCGTGGCCGAGCACCTTTGAAACGGAGCCTTGGATGCCATCTGAGAACCTTGCCAGCGCCTTCCATACGTCTGCCTCCAGGCGCAGGCCCGCTGTGCTTGCGGCCCTGCTTGCCTGCCTCACCGCCCTCGTGCTTGCTTGCATGGTCCCTGGCTATGCCCGGGCGTCGTACTTTAGCGACGTACCGGAGGACGAGTGGTATGCTACATGGGTCAATCAGGCCTTTGACCAAGGGCTCATGTCGGGCTACACCGATGCGAATGATGAGCTCACGGGCCTTTTCGGCCCCGACGACGAGCTTACGCGCGCCCAGGTGGCCATGGTGCTGTGGCGCATGGCGGGCATGCCTGGGATTCACGAGGGCTGCCTGTTCGACGATGTGGAATTTGGCGCCTGGTACGAGGCGGCGGTCGACTGGTGCGTGGAGGCGGGCGTGGTTACCGGTTACACCTCAGGCACCGACGAGGGGTGCTTTCGCCCCGACAGGCCCGTCAGCCGCCAAGAGCTTGCCGTGATGGCCTGGCGTTATGCCCAGTGGGCGGGCATGGACACCACAAAGCCCGACCCTGTGCCGCTTGAGTCCACCACCGATTGGGAAAGTGCCGACTCCTGGGCGTTAGAGGCCCTCACGTGGACGGCGGCCACGGGCGTTCTCTCAGGCTTTGATAACCAAGACGGGACGAAGTCCATCAGGCCGTTCGGCACCGCCACCCGCGCCCAGGCGGCAAAGGTGTTTGTTGTGCTCTCCGACCAGCCCAGCCTGCCCGACCCCGACAAGAAGCCCACCGACGGCGCGGAATCGGGCGAGGACAACCCCGGCGACACTCACGACAAGCCCGCCTACGCGGTGTTGTACACCGACGGCCTGCTGTCGTTGCAGCGCGGCGATGACAAGGACCCCGCCCATGGCGAGATGCTCGGCGCCTGGCAATGGGACGGGGCGTCTTCCCCCTGGTACGAGCAGCGCGACTCCGTGTACACGGTCGTTGTGCGCGACACGGTCTGCGCACGCGGGGGAGGCGTCTTCCGCGGCCTTGCATGCTGCACCTCGATGGACCTTGCGCGTCTGGACGTGTCGGGCACGGCACTGCTCGACTCGATGTTTCGCTCCTGTGCCTCGCTCGAGACGCTCGACTTGTCGAGTTGGGACACGTCGAGCGTAGAAAACTTTTCGTGCATGTTCGAGGGCTGCTCGTCGCTGCGCGAGCTCAACCTGGCGGGCTTCGACACCTCCCGTGCGCTCGACCTGTCGTGGATGTTCTCAGGCTGCTCGGCCCTGAAGGCGGTCGACGTGTCTGGCTGGGACGTGCATCGGGCCGAGTCACTCTCGGCGATGTTCCGCGGCTGCGCCTCGCTTGAGGCGCTCGACCTTTCCGGCTGGGATGTGAGCTCCGCGCTCTACCTGGCCTCGATGTTTTGCGACTGCGCGGCCCTGACCTCGCTGGACGTCTCCGCCTGGGACGTCTCGGGCGCCATCGACTGCTCGCACATGTTCGACGGTTGCACCTCGCTTGACCCGGCAGATATCCCCAGTTGGGATGCGCCTACTGAGGTGGACAGGGGCGGCGAGTTCGCGGATGCGAGCGAAGGCGAGGCCGAGAAGCCCTCCGTCGAGCCGATGCCTGACGAGGGCTTTGCGGATGAGCCCGCCGTCCTCGACGAGGACTCCGCGGGTGAATCTGCCGCCTCCGATGGGGATGCCGCGGATGGGCCCACCACTTTCGACGAGGGCGACCCTGCGCTCGTTGTGCTCGAGTTAGGGGAGAACTCCGTCTCTGCTCTGGCCGCCTAGCCCACTTAGCACAACGTGCCCCCGCCGCCCCCTTTCTGGGTTCAGTGGGGCCTTAGCTTGTCCCCCTCGAACGTTATTTGATGAACCCAAAACGGTTCAGGACATCAGTAAGTATCGGACTTTCTTGAGAGAACTGCTGCGAAAGCGTACGTATGGAGCCATGCACCTCTTCAATGGTTTCGGGTGACAGAATGTTGCCCATCAGATTGACCGCGTCAAAGAGGCTGATGTCATGGACGGGCCCCATCTTTGCACAGTACAAGCGGTCGCCGTGCGCGCATATGTTTCGACACTCCACCAGGGCGCGCAGCGTGAGGCGCATGGCATGTGGCGTCAGGACGCTCTTTTCGGTCCTGTGCTGTAGGTGCACAACACGCTTGCATATTTGGTTCTGTTCAGTTCTGGGTAGCAGATTGAAAAAGTATGATACGTTTCCAAACGTCAGTTCGTTTACAAGCACCCATAGGGGCACTTCGCCGTATCGTTCCCGGTAGTGCTGGATATAAGGCTTGCACTGTCGCTGTGCAACGGCTTTATACCGCAGCTCCTCGATGAATTTTGGCAAATCGGCGACGAACGCCTTTTGACCGGGCATGTAATCCTGGCGCGTTGTGTAGTTTTCCATATCGAGGTATGCCGCTGGTTCTGGATGGTGCTCGCAAAACGTGTGTGCGCTAACGGATTTCACCCGTGTCTCGCAGCGCAAAAGGTATCCCAGCATGAGTTCGCGCAGTTTTGCGTCGAAACGGTACAGGGCATAGATGTCGGAAAACGATGCCCCGGCTATATATCTTTCCTCTGGGGAAGACGAGCTGGCGATGCGGTCGATAAAAGGCGCTTTGTAGCCGTTTATCACGGCATAATAGTTTTCGCCAAGAAGAATATCGCCGTCGGAGGCGCTGACCCGCAGACCTCTTCGGCTGAGGATCTCCAATTGTTCTGGTATGGAGCAGAACGGTTTTGCAGGCATGGTACCTCCAAATGAGAAAGGGCCGCAGTACCTTGCGGCATGCGACCCTTCCCAGTACCGGCCTCCGTGGAGCGTCCGGTCCGTATCATTGACGCAAATGTATCACCTGTCGACGCCCTTGTCTAGAATGGCATGAAAACACTGCCTGTTGAGAGCGGTGCGGTGCCGTTGGGGGAGGCGTGTGGCTGCGCTTTGCACAGAGGCCGATTTGTTGACGACAATTCAGCACATGCCCATCGGCCATTTGCCCAAGCTGCGCACGTTGCCCATATGCGCGAGTGTACAATGCGTGTATCTTAAGTTGCGCTGAAGGTCCCAGGGGGCTTGCGGCGCGAGGAAAGGAGCGATGGTATGGCGTGCAAGGAATGGGCCGCGAAGATCGGGGGAGGTGCCCTTGGCAGGGTCTGGGCCATCGTCGCCGCGTTCGCGCTGCTTCTCGGCCTGGCCGCAATGGCACCCACTTCTGCCCAAGCCGCGTCCTTCAGGGACGTCCCCTCCGGGCAGTGGTACACCTCCTGGGTCGACCAGGCCTCCGACCAGGGCCTCATGTCGGGCTTCACCGACCCGGCCACGGGCAGGCCCACGGGCTACTTCGGCCCCGACGAGCCCCTCACGCGCGCCCAGGTCGCAACGGTGCTGTGGCGCATGGCGGGCGGCCCCTCCTCGGGCCACGCCTCCTTCCCCGACGTGGAGCGCGGCTCCTGGTACGACGCGCCCGTGGCCTGGTGCGTGAAGGCCGGCGTCGTCACCGGCTACACCTCCGGCCCCGACAAGGGCCGCTTCAGGCCCGATAGGCCCGTCACCCGCCAGGAGCTGGCCACCATGGTGTACAGGTACGCCAAATACGCCGGCATGGACGTCGCCGACCCCGACCCGAGCGCGTTCAGGTCCACCACCGACTGGCGCACGGCCGACTCCTGGGCCTCGGAGGCCCTCACCTGGACTGCCGCCGCGGGCGTGCTCTCCGGCGTCGACAACCACGACGGGACCTACTCGGTGGTCCCCTTCGGCACCGCCACCCGCGCGATGGCGGCCAAGGTCTTCGTCGTGCTCTCAGGCTCCCCCTCGGCCGCCAAGGCCACCTGCACCGTGACCTTCAATTCCAACGGGGGCACTGCAGTGAAGGCGCAGACGGTGAAGAATGGCGCCAAGGCCTCCAAACCCGCCGGCCCCACCAAGTCGGGTTATACCTTCAAGGGCTGGTACTCCGACAAGTCCCTCACCAAGGCCTACGACTTCAACTCGACCGTGAGGTCCAACCTCACCCTCTATGCCAAGTGGGAGAAGAAAGCCGCCTATACCGTGACCTTCAACGCCAACGGAGGCACGGCCGTCAAGGCGCAGTCCGTCTCCTCCGGCGCCAAGGCCTCCAGGCCCGCCAACCCTACCAAGGCCGGCCATGCTTTCAAAGGCTGGTACTCCGACAAGTCCCTCACCAAGGCCTACGACTTCACTTCCGCCGTGAAGTCCGACCTCACCCTCTATGCCAAGTGGGACGCGAACAAGTACACGGTGACGTTCGTCTCCAACGGAGGCACGGCCGTCGAGGCGCAGGCCGTCGCCCACGGCGCCAAGGCCTCCAGGCCCGCCGACCCCGCCAGGGACGGCCACGCCTTCAGGGGCTGGTACACAGACGAGTCCCTCACCGAGGCCTACGACTTCGGCTCCGCCGTGAAGTCCGACCTCACCCTCTATGCCAAGTGGGAGAAGAAAGCCGCCTATACCGTGACCTTCAACGCCAACGGAGGCACGGCCGTCAAGGCGCAGTCCGTCTCCTACGGCGCCAAGGCCTCCAAGCCTTCCGACCCCACTCTGGACGGCAACGAGTTCGCGGGCTGGTACACCGACGCCGCCTGCACCGAGGCCTACGACTTCGGCTTGCCCGTGAAGTCCGACCTTACCCTCTATGCCAAGTGGACTTCCCAGTCCTACGCCGTCCTCTACAAGGACGGTCTTCTCTCCCTGCAGGTTGGCGCCGACACGGACCCCTCGCACAGCGAGGTCCTCGGCAAGTGGGCGTGGGACGGCTCGTCCAGACCCTGGTACGACAAGCGCGCCCGCGTGAGGTCCGTCGTCGCGAGGGACAGGGTCGCCGCCTCCAATGGGCGCGAGATGTTCAGTGACCTTGCGAACTGCAGGAGCATGGACCTGTCGAAGCTCGACCTCTCGGGCGCCTCGGACCTCTCCTCCATGTTCTCCGGCTGCTCACGCCTCCAGTCCCTCGACCTCTCCGGCTGGGACGTCTCCTCGGCGACGGGCCTCTACGGCATGTTCCGCGGCTGCTCCGCCCTCCAGTCCCTCGACCTCTCCGGCTGGGAAGTCTCCTCGGCGACGGGCCTCTCCGGCATGTTCTACGGCTGCTCGTCCCTCACCTCCCTCGACCTCTCCGGCTGGGACGTCTCCTCGGCGACGGGCCTCTCCGGCATGTTCTACGGCTGCTCCGCCCTCCAGTCCCTCGACGTTTCCGGCTGGGACCTATCCTCGGCCACGGACCTCTCCTCCATGTTCTCCGGCTGCTCGTCCCTCACCTCCC
>CABQHM010000026.1 GCA_902464015.1 uncultured Coriobacteriales bacterium
ATCGTCTCCTATCTTGGGGCGGGGTTAAACGCGCTGGTTTTTTACCAAACACGTTCCTCTTGACCTCGCGCGGCACGGTCGAGGCCGAGACCCCGAGCCTGCGCGCCGCCTCCGACAGGGAGTCGCGGGCCTTGATCCTGTCCTCGATGAAAATCCCGTCTTCCAAAGCGAGCTGTCTGTTCTTTCCCTTGGGCATGCCTCACCACCTCCCGGCGCACGCCCGCGTGGGTCGGAAGGTGAGACGATTCTAGCGGCCGCGGGCACCTCCCCGCATCCCTGTGGAACCTCCTTGTTGCAGGACTAAACGCAACGGTCTTGCGATTCAGAATTCAAATGGCAGCGGTAACAAACATGCCCGCATGCCCGCAGGTCAATCGAAAAACCAAACGTGATTGGGGAGGAATCGAGTGTCGACGGCGCGTCCACAAACACCCTCGAATCTCTAGCATACCCTTCGGCCCGATGCCAGTTCCTGGGTAGCAACACGCCAAATCCACGCTCAAGGGAATCTGCTTGGTTCTTCATCACGGCAGACGCAGTCTGCAAAACAATTAGTCCAATCGCAAGGCACCCCGCCCAGGCAGCCAATCAATCGTTATATTTACAACATTAAGCCGACCTGTTTACTCTCAAGAAGCTACATCAGTCATATGTTCCTTGTCATGCGGGCAATCTGGAGGCCCACACGACAAGGGAGAGCAATATGGGTAACATCTTGAACAGGTTTGCTGACAAGTCCTTTGACAGGCGGCGATTTATAAAGGCCGCAGGCCTTTTAGGCACCGCAGCGGCTGTCGGAATCTCAGGCGCCGGCAACTCGCTTAAAGTCGCTGGGGCCAACGCACCCACGCCAGAAGATCTGGAGAAGGGCGAGTGGCGCACCTTTAACTGCACCACGCCTACGTGCGCCTACCGCTGCCACAATCAGGCCTACGTCGTCGACGGGACAATCGTGCGACAGGGAACGGGCGGCACTCACGAAGACAGCCCCGACTTCCCCCAGATGCGCCCTTGCGTCAAGGGTATGAGCACGCGCAGGTTCGTGACTGGCCCTGACCGCCTGAAGTACCCCATGAAGCGTAAGCACTGGAACCCCGGAGGACAGGATTACGCTCCGGAGTTGCGTGGGGCGGACGAGTGGGAGCGAATCAGCTGGGACGAGGCAATCGACCTGATTGCCGGCGAACTTACGCGCATCCGAGAAACCTACGGCAACAGGAGCTTCCTTGCACTCGGCGAGCTTGAGACCAAGCTGGCTCCTGGCCTCATCGGCTCACCCATCCTAAATGCCCTCGAAGGTTGCCTCACCACCTGGGGCCAGGCATCCCAAGGCGGCTTCCCCGTCGTCGCGAAGGGTATGCGCGGCTCCTGGTCGGCCGGCGGCGCAGACTCGCAGGACCGCATGGCAATCCGCCATTCCAAACTCATCGTGTTCTGGGGCACCAACCCCGCCTGGTCGGCATCGGGAGGAAACATGTACCACTTCCTGAATGCTAAAAAGGCCGGCGCAAAGATCGTCTTCGTCGACCCCTACTTCCACCAGAGCGCCCAGGCCATCGCCGACGAGTGGATTCCCGTCAAACCCGGTACCGACGGAGCCCTTCTCGAGGCCCTTGCCTACGTTATGATTGACGAGAACCTGCAAGACCAGGAGTTCCTGGACACCTACTGCCTCGGTTTCGACGCCGACCACATGCCCGAAGACGCGCGCGATCAGGAGAACTTCAGGGATTACATCCTCGGCGCCTACGACGGCATCCCTAAGACCCCCGAGTGGGCGAGTGCGATCTGTGGCACCCCCGTTGAAACGATTAGGAACTTTGCTCGTGAAATCGCCACCACGAAGCCCATGGCATGGAAGTCCTCCGGCGCGCCCGCCCGCACCTATTACGGCAACCGTTACGCCCAGCTGTTCTTCACCGTGGGATGGATGACAGGCAACGTTGGCATTCTTGGCTCAGAAATCTCGGCCGGCGCATCTACGCCCAACTCCCAGCTCGGGACCAAGGGCAACGTGAACATGGTCGCCTTCAGTAAATCTGGATATTCATACCCCCAAAACCCCATTTGCACCGAGCCCCGAGCCGGGAGCAACATCCAGAACTACAAGCACGACCCCGCCAACGAGTATGGCATCCCGTTCGCCCAGACCTTCAAGGCCATTGTCGACGGCGAATACGCGGTCCCCGGGCCTAGCGGAGAAACAAAGCCGCTCGACATCCGCTGCATCGTGCGAGACACCATGCACCAGCCCGCAAACCAGCAGTCCGGCGGCGATTACGTCCAACGGGCGTTCCGCAAAGAAACAGTCGAGTTCGTGCTGGTGCAGGACAAGTTCCTCGTTCCAGACGCCCAATACGCTGATATCGTGCTTCCCGTGACGACGACTCTCGAGGAAAAGCTGAGCGCTTGCGCCTTCCAGGCCCCCGCCGAGCTCGCGCTTCTCGGCCGCCAGATCATCGAGCCCTACTACGAGGCCAAGAGCGACCCTGAAATCTTCTTCATGCTGTGCGACAAGCTGGGTCTCGACGAGGAGACCGTGCCCCGCATGACCGTGCTCCAGGCAGAGTTCAACAAGATCCTCGGCGCCACCATCGCCGCCGAGGACGGCTCCCGCAAGCCTCTGGTCAACGTCAGCCAGGAGGTCCTGGACGAGTGGGGCGTCACCGGCGAGCCCGTCGAGGGCGGCATCGTCGACTTCGACGAGTTCCTGGCCAACGGCGGCTACCAGCTGCCCCGCCAGGACGGCGACCACTTCATGAACATCTTTGACAAGGCGTTCAGGGACGACCCCGAGGCAAACCCCGTGCCCACCAAGTCCGGCAAGTACGAGATCTACTGCCAGTCCCTCAAGGACAACTACGACGCCAACTGCTTCAACGACATCGACGCGCTGCCCAAGTACAAGCCCATGCCCGAGGGCGCCGAGCAGGCCGCAACCGAGGACGAGTACAAGTACCAGCTGCTCACCATCCACATCATGCGCCACTCCCACAGCTCCTTCGGCAACGTGAAGCAGCTGGACGAGATCTTTGCCAACGATCTGCTCATGAACCCCGCCGACGCCGCCGCGGCCGGCTTCAAGAAGGGCGACTGGGTCCAGGCCAGCACCATGAACGGCGGCACCATCGTCCGTCGCGTCAACGTCGCCCCCACCCTCATGCCCGGCGTCGTGCTTCTGGGCCAGGGCAACTGGCGCTCCATCAACCAGCAGACCGGCATCGACGAGGGCGCCAACGCCAACACCCTCTGCAAGTCCGAGCTGCTCGGCGACGGCTACCAGTGCTACAACTCCAATCTGCTGAAGATCGAGGCATACACCGGTCCCGAGGTCACTCCCGACTACCTGCGTGCCCCCGTCACCCCTGGTCTCTAAGAGGAGGACTAAACCATGGCACAGCTCGGCTTTTACCACAACGCTGACAACTGCATCGGCTGCAAGGCCTGCATGGTCGCCTGCAAGGACAAGAACAACCTGCCCCTGGGCGAGAAGATGAGGAAGGTCTACGACCAGGCCGCCTGCGAGTGGGTCGTCGACGAGAACGGCGGCTACAACCCCACCAACTTCTTCGCCTACAGCGTGAGCGTGGCGTGCAACCACTGCTCCAACCCCGCCTGCCTGCCCGCCTGCCCCGTGGGCGCCATTCACAAGCGCGAGGAGGACGGCATCGTCTACCGCGAAGAGGAGCAGTGCATCGGTTGCGGCTCCTGCGCCCGCGCCTGCCCCTACGAGGCCCCCTATGTGAGCCTCGAGTCCGGCACCTCCCGCAAGTGCGACTTCTGCATGGACCTGATCGACAAGGGCGAGACCCCCTACTGCGTGGCCGCCTGCCCCATGCGCTGCCTGGAGTACGGCGACATCGAGGAGCTGCGCGCCGAGCACGGCGACCTGTGCGCCATCGCCCCCATCCCCGCCGAGACCGGCACCGAGCCCAACATCGTGTTCACGCCCAACCGCCTGAACGCCGACGGCACCATCGAGGGCATTACCCTGAACGAGCCCCAGGAAGTCGTTTCCCAGACCGTGTAGCCTGAGAAATCCTAGGATATGAGACGGGCGCCTGGGTCCCCGCGCGAGCAAGCCCAGGCGCCCGATCGGGTCGAAGCCGTAATCCGACGTACGCGGCTTCGACCCGATCGGGCGGTAATTCAAAAACGTACTCGGAGAAAGGCTTTTTTTCATGGCATACGACGAGACGATCAGGCTGGCTCTCACCGGCAGGGCTGCCGTATATAAGACTCTGCAGGCGGCTTTGGCCAACGAGCCTGACGCCCTGGTCCTGGGCCTTCTGGCCGGCGTCGACCTGGTGGACGTGCTGGGCGCGTTCGGTCTCGATGAGACCGAGGCCCTGGACGTCAAGGTGCGCGCGGGGGAGGTCCTCGCCGGCGGCCAGGATGCGATGGATGCCCTGGAAGGCACCTACAACAGGCTTTTTGTCGGCCCAACCGTCCTCGAGGCAGGCCCCTGGGAGTCGCTCTACAAGACTACCGAAAACGTGCTCTTCTGCGAGACCACGCTCGAGGTGCGCAAGGCCTACGTGGCCCAGGGCTTCATCCCCAACAACTACCCCCATGTGTCCGACGACCACGTGGCGCTCGAGCTGGATTTCATGCGTCTGCTGGCCGAGCAGGCCCTGGATGCCTGCGAGGCGGGCGATGACGAGACCGCGAAGGCAAAGCTGCGGGCCCAGGCCGACTTTTTGGCCGACCACCTGAACGTGTGGCTGCCCAAGTTTGCCAAGAAGGCAACCGCCGCCGAGCACGGTGCCTTCTACGGTCCGGTCGCCGCCGTCGCGCGCGACTGGGCTCGCTTCGACGCCGAGCTGGTGGGCGAGCTTCTCGCCGCGCTGTAACTTGCGGCGGATATTTCCCGAAGCCGCGTGCCGCCAGTCTAACCAAGAAGAACGCAGGGCTGTCCCCACTCGGGGGCAGCCCTGCGTCAATTGGGTTGCGAACCGGTTGATTAGGCCAGGTCGGCGGCTACGGTTTTGCCGGCGATGAGGCCGTAGGCAAAGGCCTGGGTCAGGCCGATCATGTAGTTGGCGCCGTCGCGGTTCTCGAGGGCGCCGGTCACGTCGCCGGCGGCATAGAGGCCCTCGATGACGGAGCCGTCCTCGCGCTGGACGCGGCCGTCGAGGTCAATCATGACGCCGCCCTGGGCGATGTAGGGCGTGGGGATGAGCTTGCAGGCGTGCATCTTGCCAGCGGTGTTGAGGGGCTTGAGCGCGGCGTTGCCGAACGCGTCCTCGGTGCCGTTCAGGGCGCAGTCGTTCACGGCGTCGAGGGCGGCCACCAGGCCGGGGAGGTTGGCCTTCTCGGCCAGGTCGGCGTAGTTGTCGCCCGAGATGATGTCGCCGGTCTGCTTCAGGAAGGTGTAGTCCACGCCGAAGCTGTTGCCGTTGGGATACAGGCCGTAACTGGCGGCGTCGTCAAAGATCCAGTAAAAGTCGGTGGTGGGCTCTTCCTTGAAGCTGCGCAGGGCGACGATGTAGGAGAGGGACTCGTTGACGAAGCGGTCGCCGTTGCCGTTCACCACGATGCCGGGCACGGCGTAGTGGAAGTAGGAAATCTCGGCCAGGGAGACGCCTGCGTGGTAGTGGCTGGTGACGCCCATGTCCATGCAGCACCAGGCTGCGCCGGCGTCCTTGGCCAGGAACATGCCCGAACCGTCTGCCCAGAAGGGGCCGGTACGGGGGAACTTCATGTCGTCGGGCTGGTACTCGGCGTACAGCTCGTTGTTCATGATGTAACCGCCGGTGGTCAGGATGACGGCGTCGGCCTTGACCTGGTACTCGGTGCCGTCGGCGCCCTGGGCGACGAAACCGACGACCTTGTCGCCGTCCATGGTAAGTTCGGTGACGGGGGCCTCGGTGATGATCTCGACACCGTAGTTGGTGCGGATGAAGTTGTCCACGATCATCATGGAGTACTTGCCGCCGATCTGGAAGTCGCCGGGCGAGAACACGGGCACGTGGGTCTTACCGATGGGGCAGAAGCCGACGCCGATTTCGACGAGCCTGTTCACGGCCTCGCGGGAGGAGTTCAGAATGTTCTTGATGAAGGGCATGTCGGGGTTGTAGTAGGGGCAGTCGGGCATGAGCAGGTGGTCGGTGTAGTAGTCCAGACGGGCCTGCATGCTGGCGTGGGAGGCCATGATCTTATCGGTGCCCCAGTACTTCTGGATGTCGGTCTCCTGGGTGTAAATGCCGCCGCCGGTGATGGGGGTGGTGCCGCCGGTGTAGCCCATGCGCTCGCAGATGAGGACAGTCTTGCCCTGTTCGGCGGCAGCCCACGCGGCCATGAGGCCGGCGGGGCCGGCGCCGGCGATGGCGACGTCGACGGTCTTCTCGACAACGGTCTTCTCGGGCTCGGGGGCGACGTAGCCGGTGAAGGCCTCGGGGTCGCCGCCAGCCTCGACGATGGCCTTCTCGACGGCGGAGACGATGGCGCGGGAGGTGATGGTGGAGCCGGTCACGGTGTCGACGTCGAGGCACTGGCTCTCGACGATGCGGCCAGGCATGGTCTGGCAGGCGTACTCGCCGATGTTGCGGCTCTCGTTGTGGTTGAGGACCTTGACGCCGGCGATGGCGCCGTCGGCGATGGTGGTGAGCACGTCGACGGCGCCATGCATGCTCATGCCCTGGGTGATGTACTGGCCGTCGGCGACGGCGGTCTCGGCGACGGCGGTTGCCACGCCGGAGAGCGCGGCGGCGCCGGCGACGGCGGCGGTGGCACCGATGAAGGTGCGGCGGTCGATCTTGGTCTCGCTCATGCGAATCCCCTTCTCTATCTTTGCGGGTCAGGTCCGGCCCAGAGGGCGAGCACGTTGCCCCCCTGGGCCGGTTGAACGGCTTGGATAGTAGGGTGCCTGGGGACGCGCGGCGGCGGCGCGATGCGGTAAGTGTTGACGACGGGACCCAAAACAGTGGATGAAAAATGGATGAGAGACCCTGTCGTGCCAGCTAGATGGCTATGAGAGCGATCTAAGCAAAACAACGAGCTCCTCGCGGCTGTGGGTTTCGGTCTTGCGGTAGAGATTGCGCAGGTGCGTTCTCATTGTCGTGGTCGCGATGACGAGCTCGTCCTGAATGGCTTGGTTGTCGAAGCCCTGTACGAGCATCCTGGCGACGGCGCGCTCTCGGTCGGAGAGACCGTAGCGGGCGGTGGCCACATCGACGCATTTCTCGCATGCCGCGGGATCGGTGGGGTCGAAGGGCGGCTTGGAGTCGGCCATCTGTGCCACATGGTTTGTGTCGAGGCAGTAGGTGGCCACGAGCACGCTGGCCACGCAGATGATTGCCATTACTGCCAGCTGCGGCATCTCGTTTGCCATCATGAGGTCGTAGGCGATGTCTCCCAGGGTGCCGCCTGCGGCCAGTACGAGCTGGCCGACCGCGATGGTGAAGAAGGGGATGGAGCCGGGCCTCTCGGTACCGACCCTCCAGATGAGCCAGGTGAAAAAGCGGAAGTAGACCCATGAGCAGCTCACGGCGAGGACCTCGACCGTCTGCTGACCAAAGTCGGTGGCGAACACCAGGAAGGTGGTAAGCACGAGAAGCGGAAGAATCGGGCGCGAGAACGAGGAGGCTTTGACGGAGTTCTTTGAAAGCAGGGCAACCAGCATCACGACGATATAGACTACAAGGCCGGCGGCGAGCCACAGGAGCTCGTTGGGGATATCGGCTTTTTGCTCGCTAAAGCCCTGGAGGAGCACCACCATCGTGGCGAAGAGGCCCAGGCCCAGGAACGGCCATACGGGGATGGACGAGAGAGACCCTTTGAGCGTGTTGTGCCAGTCCTCGGGTTCCGGGGCATTTCGTGTCTTTGCCTTTTCGGGCATCTCGGCCGTGACGGTGGCAAAGAAGACGGCGACGGTTCCGACCGCCATCAGAACGTGCAGGGCCGCCTGGACGCCGGGACCTGCGAGCATGCATGCCAGGACCAGCAGGAACGAGAAGACGCCCGATGCCGAGACGCAGGTCACCAGCCGGCGCTCGTCGAGCGCGCAGATGCGTTCGCCCCACAGGGCGATGAAGACCGACGAGAGCAGCGTCGGCATCTGGGCGCAGTCGATAAGGTCGGGGCAGAGCCAGGAGCAGACATAGGTGGCTGCGGTACCAAGCACGACGGAAAGCCCGGCAACCGCCGCGAGCGCGCCGCGCGCCCTGCTAAACGAAGGACGCAGGGAGAACAGAGCCGCAATCAAGAGGGCGACAATCCAGATGCCGTGCTCAAGGGGAGTGCGGACCGAGAGGGCGTCGACTGCCGGCTCGATGGCGGGTGAGAAAAGCGTCGCCGACGAGCCAATCAGGCTCCAGGAAAGGTAGAGCCCGTAGCCGAGGGCGACCATGATGATGGAACTGTTGGCTTTGAACGCCTCGCGCAGACCCATATTTGTTTCGCCCCCTTCAATCTTTCCGAATCCGAAAGCACATGGTAGCAGAATGGGAGATGAGGGACCTGCTCGCCATGCGGCGAGCAAATGGGACCGGTTGAGAGCTTGGGGGACAGGTTTGTGCCCGCGAGGCGAAACAGTGTCCCCGTGTTCCTACGCTGCGTACTGGGCGATGAAGCCCTTTACCAGCAGGGCGACGCCGCGGAAAAGCGCGGTGTTGCCGTTCTCGCACACCTTGTCGGCCCATTGGGGACCCCAGGTGGAGAGGTGCTGGCGCATGAAGGAAGCCTTCGCCACCATGCAGCGGTCCTTCTCCGCCGAGTCACCGGCATCGAGGGCGTCGGCTGCCTTCTCGCAGAGGACTGCCATGAACTCGGTCTCGTAGCAGATGTGGTCGTCGGGGTCGTGGTGCAGGTTGTCGATCTCGAGGCCAAAGGTCAGGTACGCCTTGCGCACCTCAAGGGTCTCCTCCTGAAACACGAGGCCTTCGTGCTCGGGGGACCACACAGACTCCCAGGGCGACGCCTTGGGCTTGAACGGTCCCACGAACAGGTTCATGTAGTCGTTGTAGGCGTCGTCGAACGAGTCCTCGCCAAACGCGGCGCACCAGCCGGCGAGCTGGGCCATGCCCTCGGCCACAGCGGGCTGCTCGGGGGCGAAGGGGCAGGGCTCCTCGAAGATGCCGGCACCGGCAAAGCCTGCCAGCCACTCCTTGTCGGGCATGACGCGCAGCAGGTTCGCCACCAGCCTCCAGGCCGCGGCCTCTTCGCGGAGCTCCTCGGAAGTCGCGGTTTCGATATCGATGCTAGACATGGCGTTCCTTTCTGGGTGGTCGGCGAGGGCACCGCCCCGAGGTGGTTTTCCGCGCCCGAGGCGGCGCTTGGATCAAAGCTTATGCTGTGGACTTACGCCATCTCGGGCTTGGGGAGGATGAAGGCGTTGGGGCCGGTGAGCTCCGAAGAGGGCAGCACGGGGATGTCGCGGGTGGCGCCGGGCATGGCGGCCATCTCCTCGACGGGGCCCCACTTGAGGGCGCGGGTGGAGCAGGCACCGGCGCAGGCGGGCTGCATGCCGTTCTCGAGCCACTGGATGCAGCTGTCGCACTTGCGGGTCTTGCCCTCGTCGGCAAAGTACACGGGCTGGCCGTAGGGGCAGGCCTCGACGCAGGCCTGGCAGCCGATGCAGGCCTCGTGGTCCTGGACCACGGCGCCGTACTTGTCCTCCTTGACGATGGCGCCCACGGGGCAAGCGGCGACGCAGGCGGGGTTGTCGCACTGGTTGCAGCCGTTGGTCAGGGTGGCGGACCACACTGCGGGGAAGAGGCCTCCCTCGTAGTCGGTGGTACGGCGGAAGAAGGTGCCGATGGGCAGCTCGTTCTTGTCCTTGCACGCGACCTCGCAGCACTTGCAGCCGGTGCAGTCGTTCATGTTGAAGTAGAAAGCCATCTGGGCCATGGTCTATGCCTCCTTCTCGACATCGATGACGCGCTGGGGCCACAGGCAGTCGGCGGGCAGGGGCTCGCCGTCCCACTTCTCGACCTTGCAGATGCAGCTGTTCCAGGCCTGGATGCCCGAGCCGCTCCTCAGGTCGCCGATGAGGTAGTTGCAGGCGCCGGCGTGGTCGATGCCGGTCTCCTCGTCGATCTCGGGCCAGGTGGCCT
Source organism: uncultured Coriobacteriales bacterium (assembly GCA_902464015.1). Lineage (GTDB taxonomy): Bacteria > Actinomycetota > Coriobacteriia > Coriobacteriales > UMGS124 > UMGS124. The sequence continues at coordinate 10,056 of CABQHM010000026.1, forward strand.
CGTCCAGCTTGAGGACGCCGGGCATGATGCGCTCGGTGGCGTCGACGTTGCGCAGGCACTTGCCCCACTTGGAGGTGATGAGCACGGTGTCGCCGTTCTGAATACCCAGCTCGGCGGCGTCGCGGGCGTTCATCTGCAGGTTGTTGGGGCCGGCCTCGCGGATCTGGGGCACGTTGTCGAAGGAGGAGTGCACGGTGCGCAGGCAGTGCAGGGTGACCAGCTGGAAGGGATACTCGCCCTTCTCCTTGGTCTCCCAGTCGGCCAGGGTCTCCTCGTAGCCCTCCTGGGGCACCTGGTACTCGGCGATGGGGCTCTTGGTGTCGAAGCCCACGGCGTCAACCCAGTTGGAGAGGCTCTGGCAGTAGATCTCGAGCTTGCCGGAGGGAGTGAGACGGGGGTTGGCCTCGGGATCCTCGATGTACTCCTTGAGGGCGGTGTAGCCGTAGTTGTCGCCCTCGTGGCGGTCGACGCGGACGTAGCCGTCCTTGAGGAACTGCTCGTAGTCGAACTTGCCCTCCTGGGGCTCGGCCTCAAGGCCGGGGAAGTGCTTGTCGAGGTCGTCCTGGGTCAGGGTGAACAGCGGGACCTTGGTCACGCCGTCCTCCTCGGTGAACGTGGCGCCCTTGATGCGGTTCAAGCCTTGCTGCTCGAGGGTGACGGGGTTGATGACCTCGGGGTCGATGCCCATGCGGATGCCCAGCTGCTCATCGAGCCAGGCGTCGGTGCGGCACTCGAACATGGGCTCGGTGATCTGCTCGGCGGCCAGCATGGTCTCGCGGTTGGTCTTGGTGTAGGCCAGGGTCTCGCCGGTCTCTTCCCAACGGGTGCACACGGGGAACACGATGTCGGCGTAGCGGCAGTTGGTGTTCATGTGGTAGCCGGAAGCCACGACGAAGTCGACCTTGCGGTGAGCCTCGATGCCCTTGGCGGTGGCGGGGGACTGGTTGAGGGTCGAGCCGCGGCCGATGTGGTTGATCAGGTGGATGTCGATGGGCAGCACGCCGCGGACGCCCGCGTGGTACTGGCCGGTGAGGACGGCCTCCCAGATCTCGGAGTGGTTGATGGTCGACCAGTCGGAGTCGTCAAAGGGGTCGATGGTGTAGTAGCAGTAGGGGCTCACGGGGTTGGGGATCGCGGGCACGCCGTTGCTGCCGGCGTTGATGAGCCAGGGGCCGTTGCCGCAGGAGCCGACGTTGGAGGTCACGATGTGGCCGACCATGGCGCCCTTGGTGCCCACGTTGCCGGTCATCCAGCCGACGGTCAGGAAGGCCTGGGCAAACTGGTCGCCGCGGGAGGTGCGGGAAGGTGCGCGGGAGCAGGTCATGGCCATGGGCTTGACGGAGCACATCTCGCGGGCGAGGCCCTTGATGGTCTCGACGTCCACGCCGCAGATCTCGCTGGCCCACTCGGGGGTCTTGGGGATGCCGTCGTAGGCGCCTAGGACGTAGTCCTTGAAGTTCTCGTCGGTCGTGGCGTCCTCGGGCATGTGGTCGGCGTCAAAGCCGACGCAGTACTTGTCCAGGAACTCCTGGTCGTAGATGCCCTCGTCGATCATGGTGTAGGCGAGGCCCAGCAGCATCGCGGCGTCGGTGGCGGGGCGGATGCCGATGAACTCGTCCGCCAGGACCTTGGCGGTGTCGTGGTAGATGGGGTCGATGACGATAATCTTGGCGCCGCGGCGCTTTGCCTCGAGAAGGTTGAGGATGGGGTTGCCCTGGCTCGACCACACGGGGTTGTGGCCCCACAGAATGATGAGCTTGGACTCGAGGAACTCGTAGCGGTCGGAGAGGGTCAGGGCGTGACGGGGCCAGCCGCCGCCGACCATGTGCTGGGAAGTCCAGTAGAAACCGCCGGAGGACCAGCAGCTCCAGAAGGTGGTGGAACCGCCGATGGCGTTGAAGAAGCGGCCGGGGCCGGAGCGCTCGGAGGAGAGGATGGCCTTGTTGCCGTACTCGTCGACGATGCGCTTGATCTCGGCTGCCGCCATGTCGAGGGCCTCGTCCCAGTCCATGCGCACCCACTCGTCGCAGCCGCGCAGCGACTTGTCGCCGCCGCCGGGCTCCCAGTGCTTACGACGGATCGGGTACTTCAGACGGTCTTCGCCAAAGACCAGCTTGCGCATGGAGCGGCCGCGGTAGCAGCCGCGCTGCTGGGGCGCGTCGTAGGTGTCGTCGCCCGAAATGTCGGTGCGCTGGCACAGGACGATGCCGTCCTCGACGTAGGCCTGGTTGACGCAGTTGCCGCCGCAGTCGAACCAGCAGGCAGCGTTCTTCCACTCGCCGGTCATGGGCTTGGTGGCAACCTCGCTCGCAGGCTCGTCGGCGAGGGCCCTGGTGCTCTCCACCAGGCCACCGGCCGCCGCGATGGAGGCGGCCGCAGCCGCCCACTTCACGAACGTGCGCCTGCCGATGCCTGCCGAAGGAACGTTGCTGTCCGAACTCATAAGCTCCCCTTCCATCCCGTACGGAGTATGTCTCTGCCGGCGTTTTGGCTCACGTCGACAGAGACAATGTTGCCCTGTTGCGACACACGCACCATGAATAGAACGACCGAACCTTGTAACTAAAACGATCTAAATCACGTTTTCCCAGGTAGCTTCGTTTTTCATTCCTTGCGCGTTCAAGTATCATCATCCGCATGGTTTCTAATCGAAAAGAGCTGGCTTAAGGGGGGCATATGAACGAACCGGCCGCTTCGTCTTCTCCGATTGCGGTTTTCGCAATCGGTTTTGCCTTTATGCGTGCCTGGGGCCTCACCTACCTCGGCAACAACGGGGTGAGGTTTCCCCTCGAAACAATGGCCGACATCCGCTGCTCGCATTCGCTCCAACACTACTCACTTCGCTCGGCCTACTCGCATGGTTTGCAAACCAGGGGTCGATTGACATTCTTAGCCGCAACTCCATAATCGTGGGCGGTACGCTCACCTGTGCAAGCGGGCTCCTCATGTCCATGGGAGTCGACCTGTTCTTCACCGCCGAAATCATAGGCGGCGTGGGCTATGCGCTACTCCTGCTCCAATGGGGCGTCGTCAGCAGCTATGTATCGTTTCGGCGCCTGACCAGCTCTCTCATGGCCGGGCTTCCCGTGGCGGGGCTTGTATGCGTCGTTCTTTGCTTCGTTCCCACACCCGCTCTTCCCGTGGTCTTCTCGCTTTTCGGTCCCGCCTCATCATGGTGCATCGCTCGCATGGCTTCTCGACTGCAGCGCGATAACAATCCAGAGATCAATCTGTCCACTGGCGAAAACGCCACCGCAAGCAACGACCGGACTTGGAATGCGTCCGGCAGGAAACTCCTCGCCCGTATGGTCATAGCCCTTTTCCTGCTCGAGCTAGTAGGCCGAAGCACCCTCATGCTGTCGGGCGAATTCGCGGTACGAGTAGTTGGGGCTCCTTCGTACAGCTTCGCCCTGGCACGCTTTGCGGGAACCCTTGGCGCCGCGCTCCTCTACACCGTTTTCGTCGCTAGGTCCAAGCGTCCCCTTCGCATCGTGTACCTTCTCACGCCGGTACTTCTCATTGCATCGTGCCTCTTTATCATCTTCGGGCAATTGGGCCTGTCGCATATTACCTACTCTCTCGCGTTCAGCGCAGGTGCCTGGCTTGAAACCGCATTCTGGCTGTTCTTTAGCCACTCATTTAGAAAAATCGGCAGGAGCCCCGTCTACGTCTGGGCATGGGGGCGAGGGGCGTTCTGGTTTTCAACCCTTGCTGGCGTCGTGCTCTGGACTCTTCAGTCAACCCTGTTTGAAAACGGGGTGATCTACAACGGCGACGCCCTAACCACCCTAATCGTGCTCCTCGCCCTTGTGGCAATGTTCACATACACAGTTGTTCTACCTGAAAGCGCCGTCGCCTCCCTGGGCATAATGAGGGACCGCGACATGGACGACCCTGCAGTTCAGAGCGACTTCGACGAGATTGCCAGGATTCTTGCCACGGAAGCCAAGTTGTCCCCACGAGAGACCGAGGTATTCCTCCTGCTGGCCCATGGGCGCGACACGTCGTTCATCCAGGACAAGCTCATCATTTCCCGGGGAACCGTCTGCTCTCACCGAGACAGGATTTACCGCAAGCTCGGGGTGCATTCGAAACGGGAATTGATTGACCTTGTCGATGGCGCGCTGCGCAACCGAGCATCGCGCGCACAGCCCGCACGCCCGTTAGAAGCGACGCTTGGGGAATAGACTGCTGATGGGTCAAGGCGTGACGCCCTCAGCAACACCCAGGGCGTGCTCTTGCATCTCAAGGTCCCCTCTTCCTGCGCGCGGTACCGCGTACCACTGGTTTGCTCGGCAGCGCCCAGCTTATATCCCAGAAGCCCGCGGCCGACAGGTTGGGGCCCTGTTTTTCGGTTTTGGGACGCTAGGTGCGGGGCATATCGTCTGCACCGTTTCGGACAGACGTCTTCATCCACTCGCACCATAGAACGCAACGGGCCCCCCGAGCCCAGCACCTACCTGCGCGCCCTCCGCGAACCCGTTGCGTCTATCCATCCGATAAACGGCCGCGCCCGCGCGCCTCCATCCGCCGGCGCCGAGAACGACCCGGGCTGCGGTGTCCTGCCGCTCTGTCACAAATCGCGCCGAATCGTGACGAGGGCACGCCTGCCCCCCGTTGTCGCGAAACAGACTTATTCCTGCTGCGTCTCAGATTCACCCGCCGCGCAGGCCTCTTCTACCAGGGCGTGAAACTCCCTCGCAGAGTGAACGTCCATCTTGGCGTAGATATTCCGGATATGGGTCCGAACCGTCGCCACGCTTACGACAAGCGACTCGGCAATCTCCTCGGCCGACTCCCGCTTTGCCAGAAGCCTAAAGATATCCGTTTCTCGAGAAGTGAGGGAGTACAACCGAACGGTCTTTTCCAAAACCGCCTTTCCTTCGTCGGAGGGGACTTCGGGCGTGCGTTCGAGTGATGTGCCCAGGCCGGAACGCGACAACAGACCCAGGAGAATCACCGCCATAGCCGCCAACGCGATGCCAACGATGGCGGCGAAGGCGTGTCGGGGAGCGATGCACATCAGTCCGGCGGCGCAGGTTGTTCCCAATGCGCACGAGAGAAAGGCGAGGGCGCCGCAGTCTTCTCTGCCCAGAAGCGCCGGCAGCGAAAAAGCCGTGAGAATGAGTGAGACCTGAACGACGTTGATGAGGGAAACAGAAGCCAGTATAAGGCCGGGCTCTCCCGTGCCAGACATAAAAAGCGCACCCAAAAGCGAGAAGGAGACTACGAGGGCATATGCGGCACCCGCAGCCATGCCCGAGAACGCAGTCCCGAGGGCCAGGGCGGCGGCTCCGCTGGCGAGCATGCCCGCCGTGCTGGCGAACTGCGATGCGACGCTGGCGGCCGACGAGGACCCCGTCCATCCCACCGTTGCATAGGCAAGGCAAAAGCGCACGAGGAAAAGGCAGACAAGAACGGGGATGAGCATATCCATGGAGACGAGAGGAGTCCTCGCGGACGCGTCATGGATCGAGGCAAAACCGCTGCGCGAGGTGTTGTACTCGACGAAGAGAAAAAGCCCCCCGACGGCAAGGATCGGAAGCATTGCGACCACACCGAGCTCGAACTCCGACTTGACGGTCCCCAGGCACAAGGTTGTCAGGGATGCGACGGCACCAGCGAGGGCGAATACAACCGCCGACCTTCTGGGCCCGTATGGGCGAAGCGTCTCCGCCCATATCAGCAAAACGACGTCGGAGCAGACGAGGGGGACCGTCTCGGAGGCGACCGCGGCGGGGAGACCAGCATCCGCGGGAAGCAGGGAAATCGACACAAGGGCGGCGGAAGAGGCGGCCGCCGTGACCAGCGCGACAGCCGGGTGCTTCGAGAGCCGAAAGCCAGGCCGCAGTCGGTAGGCGAGCGCAAGGGCGAGCAGGCAGGCCGACAGGATTATGCCGTTCAGCGCCATGGTCGTGACGCTCGGGAACGTCTGGGCCGACACCTGGAGCCGCACCATGCGGGCGGTGACCGACATCCCAAGACCAAAGGCCGCGATGGCGATGCCAGGGGTCTCTCTCACGACATCGGCGAACGCCACTCTCGTTCTGTTCAGCAAGTCCAGCACCTCGTCTCGTTTTCCCAGGCAGTCGGCTCATCATATTACTCATCAACGAGTTCATCAACTTTTAGGTACGTTCCTGGAGTCTCTCGAGCGTACGGTCTGGCCAAGCCCGGTTCCATTCGGCCGGAAAAATCACGGATAGGAGTCAGCCATGGAAATGAACCGCAGGGGCTTCGTAACCGGTACCGTCGCGGCGGCAGGCGTCGCAGCCATAGGCGGCATCGCCGTCGCCGCAGCCGACGAGGCCACGTTCGACGCCGCCGCCGCCTTCACCCCCGAGGCCGGCCACGCCTGGGAAATCGTCCCCGAGGACGTCCCCGCCGAACTCATCACCGAGGTCGTCGACGCCGACATCGTCGTGGTGGGCGCCGGCGCCGCAGGCGTCGCGACGGCCCACGCCGCCGCCGAGGCGGGCGCTAAGGTCGTCCTGGTGGAGCGCGCCGAGGAGTACAGCGCCCGCGGCCACGACATCGGCGGCTTCAACTCCAAGTTCCAGGTGGAAAACGGCTACGAGATGGACAAGCTGGAGCTCCTGAAGGCCTGGTCCGAGATCACGATGAACAAGACCAACCTGGGCCTCTTCAACCTGTGGCTGAACAACTCCGGCGCCGTCATGGACTACTACGTGGACCGCATGGCCGCCGAGGGCATCGAGTGCAAGCTGGGCGCCCAGGGCGCGACAGTCGACTCCGCCAACCCCTGCGAACGCGAGTTCCTCACCACCCACTGCTTCGGCGTGGGCCAGAAGGACGAGAACGGCGAATACATTATGCACAAGTTCGTACGTTACCTCGCAGGCTGGGCCGCCGGTGAGGGCGTGGACTTCCGCTACAACACCCGCGCCGTGCGCCTGGTCAAGACCGACGGCCGTGTGACCGGCGTCGTGGGACAGACCGTCGACGGTGCATACGTCCAGTTCAACGGCGCGAGCGGCGTCGTCCTGGCCACCGGCGACATCGGCGGCAACGACGACATGCTCAAAATGTGGGCCCCCGCCTCGTACGACTGCCCCTTCAAGACCTACATCCCCTACGGCTGCAACACCGGAGACGGCCTCTGCCTGGGCATGTGGGCGGGTGCTGGCCACCAGAAGACCAACGCCGCCGCGATGATGCTCCCCACCAGCGCCGCCCAAGGCGGCCCCCTCTTCAACGACGGCGGCAACCTGTGCTGGCTGGCCATCAACGCCAACGGCGAGCGCTTCACCCGCGAGGATGTGAACGGCTCCATGCAGTCCTTCGCCATCGCCAAGCAGCCCGGCGGCGTGGCCTACTCCGTCTTTGACGGCAACTACGCCGAGGACCTGCTGTGCCACAAGCCCGATGGCCTCGACCGCTCCAGGAAGCCCTACATCACCGAGACCTTCGACGAGGAGCTGCAGGAGGAGGTGGACGACTACATCCTCTTCCGCGGCGACACCGTCGAGGAGCTGGCTGAGAAGATGGGCTGCGATCCCGCCGTCCTGAAGGCCACCTTCGACCGCTACAACGAGCTGTGCGACATGGGCTTCGACGAGGACTTCGGTAAGGACCCCTCCAAGCTGACCAAGGTCGACCAGCCCCCGTTCTACGCCTCCCGCATCCGCTGCGGCATGCTCGTGACCATCTACGGCCTGAACTGCGACGCCCACTCCCGCGTGTGCGACGAGAAGGACGTTCCCCTGCCCGGCCTGTACGCCGTCGGCAACGTCCAGGGCAACTTCTTCACCGACTCCTACCCCATCCTCATCCCCGGTATCAGCCACGGCCGCGGCGTCACCATCGGCCGCATCCTGGGCCAAGCCCTCGCGAAGGGCGAGGAGCTGTAGTCCCAACAGCCATAGAGGCTTGGGGCAGATAACGTTCGTTTCCCGGCAGGCCTGGGCGCCGTGCCCAAACGAAGGCATAGCGCCCAGGCCGTTAACCGGGGCGGATAAGCAGCGGGTTCTCGGAACACATGGCATACGCCACCACCTCCGAGAACCCGTTTCGTTTATTCGCCCGAAATACGGCGGGCCCTCGGAACAAATCGTTCTGTGCAGCGAGAAAGGGCCGGCCCGCCTATCCATGGGCTGGCCTTCTCCGTTCCGGCCTCGTGGGAGGCCCACATGTTCCGCGACCTGGCCGCCGTCGATAGCGACCCTGACACCGTGAAATCGGCATGCGACCGCATCGGTTCTCATACAGCCTGGCACATCAGGCATTACGGCGAGTATGCCTCCATACGCGACTGCGTCGACGACAACTGAAGCTATAACGAGACCAAACGCGAAGAATTCGGAACGAAGTACGTCGAGATGTCCGTCGAGGCATACTCGCTGGACGAGACAACTAGCGACGGGTCTAGCCGCAGCATCGATTACCTCGTGCGGTGCGGCGAGAGCGTCTTCCTCCTCGAGTACCTTGCGGGGCCGGCCGACTCATTTGACGAGGGACAACTGGACGCCCTGCTCGGCTCCGTCGACTTCACGGGCTATCAGCCGACCCCTTCCACTGCCGCCCAAAACAAAGAGGACATTCCCGCGCTTATCGACAGGACGGACGGGAGCATCTCCAAATTCGCCGACATCATGGGCCAGAAGGGCTCAGGCGGGCTTACCGATGAGGAAGTCGATCGACTGGGCGGCGGAGAGGGCGTCTTCCTCATGGGCCGCACGGGAACCGTCAAGATGTCCTATTACGGGCACACCATCGGCCTGTTGGAATGGAGCTGCGACGACACGGTGACCCCGGACGAGTACAGGGCCTTCAACGATTTGCTGGACTCCTACTTCGGTTTCGAGGGATAGTACAGCGACGACGGTGATTCGTGCGAGTGGGACAACGTCACGGACCTGCTAATCGCCTACTCATGTCGTCACGACGACGGCAGCCTCGGGTCAACTGGCGCCTCGCCGATTTCAGCAATGCCTGAGGCCGGCAATCAGCATGGTCTAATTCGAAGGCCGGACCGCGCTCAGCGCGCCCAAACGACTTGATTCAACAGGCACCATGTCGTTGCCTACTGCGACGATGCAGCTCCTCGGTTCAGCGACGACGCCTGGTCTGCGCAGCCGCCGCCTCGACAGTGTCGATGAGTTCGTCCTGGCTGTGGACGCCCGTCTTGGCGTAGATGTTCCTGCGATGCGAGATGGCCGTTCCCTGCGATATCCCCAAATCGCTGCAGACGCGCGAGAGTGTGTAGCCCCTCGCCAGCACCTGGAGGACCTCGCGCTCTCGGGGGGTGAGGCCGAATTGCTCGGCGACTATGCGGCATTGCTTTGCCAGCGATTCGCCCCGCGAGTTGCCGAATGTGTTCCTGGCGGCATCCGCATACGCGGCGACAAAATCCTCCCGGTCGAGAAACAGCAGGTTTGTGGCGATGACGCTGAGCACGATGCAGGCTATGGCCTGGAGAAAGATCGAGTAGGTCCCGGAGGCAACGCCCGATGCCCTCCCGGCGAAGGCGACGAGGCACCCCAGGGCGCCGCCGGCCGCCGCCCCTCCGCACATCCCGCCCCACGACCGGACGAGCCCCCTGTTTCGCCGGGAGGCGAGATCGCAGGCCAGCAGCGGGGCGAGGACCACAAACGCCGCCAGGGCGGCGTACGTGAAGAAGAAGGCGAAATGGAGGGACTCCTCGGTTCCCGGGTTGAAGGGGAAATACGCCATAAACACTGGGAAGACGAGCAGCCTGTAGGCGAGGTGCTCCACGCTGTCAGAGTGCGTAACCTTGCCCAGGAAGAGGAACGCCAGCGCGCAGAGCACGCCAGGAACGAAAGCGACTGCTATCCAACCCTCCGCCTTGCCGAATGTCGTCATGAGGAAACTGCACGTCATGAGCAGAAGCGTCCCGGACAGCAGGGCCGAAGAGATCCCATGGCGCAGGCCCAGCGAAGACGGGACGGCGTGGCAGAGCTTGCGCCACTGCGGCTCAGCCACGAGGTCGGCCGCAACCGCGCCGTTGCACACCCGCTTGTCTACCGTATTAAAGACAACGCACGACACCACGGGGAGGAGGAAGGAGCCCATTCCCAATATCGGCACGCAGGCGCCCCCAAAACCAGATGCGACTGACAGCGCGATGAAGAAGAACGAGCTGGCAATTGGCCAGAGGGGCACGTTGCCGAGCGCCTTGAGGTTGGCCTGCCGGTCCTGCCCCAGCGATTGGATCAGCATCATCCAGGCCGCCTGTATACAGGCGCCGCCCATACAGGCGAGTGACAGCGCAAGGGCGCAGAAAGCCCCGTTGAACGCGGGAGCGAGCTCATTGATGAGCAGGACCACGAACCCCACGGCCGCAGCCGCCCCGCCGAGAGCGCAGAGCGACCGGCGCCCTTGAATGCGAGCCAAGGCACCGGACAGGCTCAGGGCAAGCCAGCCCAGCGCCGTGGCCAGGCAGGCCGGCAACGCGCATTCGAGGAAGACGCCCACGGAAAGCTCGCCCGCGCTGTAGACGTGAGCGATGCAGGCCACAGCCGCCTGCCAGCCGGGCGCGAGGGAGACCCCCGCCGCGCATGCGATGGGCAACGCCGCGTCGGCGCAAATCGGCGGCTCGGCCGACGAAACAGGGTCGGCCGCCAGTTTGCGATCTGGCCTATCAGGGGAATCGCCTCTAGCCATCGTTGCAGCCCTCCGGTGACTTGCTGTGCGGCAAGCAGAAGTACCCGTCCATTCTCGCGCATCTTTGCGTTGCAGGCAAACGGCAAAATCATCTGATTCAGAGGATGCGTTCCATCAGGGGATTCGCGTGCGTCATCTGGTTCGTTTTCCCAACCATCTCTCCAGTGGGTTGGCCGATTGCCGGGTTTGCCTTACGTTCGCAACAACGCACGGTGACGGGCAAGGGGCCCGGGCCGGCGAAACCCGAGGAGGGCATCATGGGAAATGTAACGCGCAGGAACTTCATCACCGGCACCGCCATGGCGGGCGTCGCGGCCGCCGCAGCGGGCGTCGCGCACGCCGACGAGGCCGACGCCGGCTGGCTTCCCGAGAAGTGGGACTACGAGTGCGACTTCCTCGTCATCGGGTACGGCGGCGCGGGGCTGTGGGCGGCCCTGACCGCGGCCGACGAGGGCGGCGCCGAGGTCATTTGCCTCGAGAAGGCCCCCGTGCGCGGCGGCGGCAACACCTCCATCAACATGGGCGAGTTCACCTACACCGAGGACGTCGAGGGCTGCGCCAAGTACATCACAGGCTTCTCGCAGGGAATGATATCCGACGAGATGGCCCACGCCTGGGCCGAGGAGTGCGCCCGCGACTTCGAATACGCCGAGAAGTGGGGGTGCTCGCCGGTCAAGCTCGACGGCTCCATGGCCTCCGGCTTCACCAAGAACTGCGAGTACCCCGAGTACGACGTGGACAACGCCATGCGCATCGCGCGCCTCTCCGACCAGGGCAACAGCTCAGAGGGCTGGGCGATCCTCGACCAAGCCGCCAAGGACCTCGGCGTCCAGATCGTTTTCGACTGCCATGACGAAACCCTCATCCAGAACCCCCAGACCAAGGAGATCGTCGGCTGCTACACCCTCATTGGCGACGACGCCACCCCCAAGGCCGTCAAGGCCCGCAAGGCGACGCTTCTCTCAACCGGCGGCTTCGAGTTCAATGAGGACATGCACCGCGAGTACCTCAAGGTATATCCCTGCCGCGGGTTCTACGGCTGGCCCTTCAACGAGGGAGACGGGCACCGCATGGCGCTCGAGGTCGGCGGCGTAATGCGGAACATGGGTCAGCTCATCGGCTCCACCACGCCCAACTTCCCGAACAACGACTACAAGTACGGCATCTCCTGCTCGCCCAAGGGCAACGGCTACATAAATGTCGACCGCACCGGCAAGCGCTTCATGAGCGAGACCGGCAGGTTCGACCCCCACAACGGCTGGCACCCCTACGTCCTCTTCGAAGACTCGATCTGCGACTTCTCCCGCGTCCCCACATGGACCATCTTCGACGCCAACGGCATCACCGGCCGCCTCGGCCCCCTTGCCGACTCCAGCACCATGTCGATGTACTGCGAGGGGCTGCCCGCCGAGTGCGGCGCTTACGGCGGCTGGAGCGAGGACAACTCGAGGGAGCTCGAGCTGGGCTGGATAAAGAAGGGCGACACGCTCGAGGAGCTCATCGCCGACATGGCGAACCCCGACGCCTACGTGGACGACAAGATGGACGCCGAGACCCTGAGGGCCTCCATCGAGCGCTGGAACGAGATGTGCGAGGCCGGCGAGGACACCGAGTTCGGCCGCGACGCCTCCACGCTCGAGCCCATCGCCACGCCCCCCTACTATGCGATCGCCAACTACCCCGGCGGCTGCACGACCCTGGGCGGCCCCTTGAAGAACGAGCACGCCCAGCTGCTCGACGGCAAGGGCGAGGTCATCCCCAGGCTCTACGCGGCCGGCTCCATCAGCAACTTCCAGGAGCACACCTACGGAATCTCCGGCGGCGGCAACGCCGAGAACATGGTCTGGGGCCGCATCGCCGCCCGCCACGGCTGCGCCCTCGAGCCCTGGGACGCCGAGTAAGTCGCAGGACCTCCGAATAGCATTCAATTGGCGTGCCCCCCGTTGCCCATTTCAGCAACCGGGGGCACGCCTACTTTACAGGGGCATGCGCATTCCCCATCACACCCATATGCCCTCTCGAATCAAAGCAAAGATTAGAGAGACGGTCACCGAAGCATCCCCTCCCGCGCAGCCCCCGCCAGAGATCGCAGCGGTGCCTCAATGCCGCCCGGCGGCTTCGCCGCGCCGACGGTAAACATCCACGTGCCTCGCGAGAGACACGACCGTCGAACGCAGCGCGGAACCGGAAGGCCCAGGGTTGGCCTATACTTCTCCCCATCAGGCAAAGCGACGAAACGGGAGCGCACCCATGGCATTGAACCGCAAGGCGGCAGAGGAGTTCGTCCGCTACTGGGCGGGCAGGGGCGACGAGAAGGGCGAGACCCAGCAGTTCTGGATTGACCTGCTGCAGAACGTGCTGGGGGACGACGATGCCCTGCGGCACCTGCGCTTCGAGGCCCGCGTCGACACTGAGGCCGGCAGCTCGAAGGGCTTCGCCGACGTCACCGTCATGCGCGCCGACGGGCGCGGGGCGCTCGCCATGGTCGAGCAGAAGTCCGCCAGCGTCGACCTGGACAGGCCCGAGCAGCGCCAGGGGCGCATGGTGACACCCGTGCAGCAGTGCCGCGCCTACGCCGAGGCCCTGCCCTTCAACGAGCAGCCCCGCTGGGTGCTCACCTGCAACTTCAAGGTTATACGCGCCTACGACCGCAACATGGACCCGCTCTGCTCCAAGGCCCCCGCCTTCGAGCTGGCACTCGCCGACCTCCCGCGCAACCTCGACGCCCTCTCGTTCCTCACGGGGGGCGACTCGGCCCCGGTGCTCTCCCACGAGGTGTCGGTGCAGGCGGGCGCGCTCATGGGCAGGGTGCACGACATGCTCGCCGACTCCTTCGCCACGGTCATGGACCCCGACGACCCGGCGGTCCACCACGCCCTCTCCGTCATATGCACCCGCCTGATGTTCCTCATGTTCTGCGAGGACGCCGGGCTCATCCCCGCGAGCGCCTTCCGCGACTTCCTGCGCGAGACCAAGGCCGAGAGGCTGCGCAAGGCCCTGGCGGACCTGTTCGTGTGGCTCGACACGCCCGACTCCGAGCGCGACCCGTTCGAGGCGAGGGACGGCGCCTTCAGGGCGTTCCCCTACATGAACGGCGGGCTCTTCGCCGAGAAGGTCCAGGTGCCCACCATCGACGAGACGCTGCGCACCGAGCTCATCATCCACGGCTGCCAGGAGTTCGACTGGTCCGGCGTCTCCCCCACGGTGTTCGGCTCCATCTTCGAGGGCGCGCTCAGCCACGACAGGCGACGCGCGGGAGGCATGCACTACACGAGCCCGGAGAACATCCACAGGCTCATAGACCCGCTGTTCCTGGACGGCCTGAAGGCCGAGCTGGCCGAGGCGCTCGACAAGCCGGTCGCGGGCGGGGGCAGGACCAAGGCGCTGCAGCGCCTGCACGACAAGGTAGGCGGCCTCTCATTCCTCGACCCGGCGTGCGGCTCGGGCAACTTCCTCACCGAGACCTACGTGGAGCTGCGCAAGCTCGAGAACCGCATCCTGCTCGAGCTCAACCGCGAGGAGAGCCTGCGCTTCGCCTTCGAGGGGGTGGGCGAGTCCCCCGTGAAGGTGACGCTCGCCAACTTCCACGGCATCGAGATCAACGACTTCGCCTGCTGCGTGGCCCGCACGGCCCTCTGGATCGCCGAGAAGCAGGCCGACATGGACACCGCCAAGGTCGTGCGCCGCGTCTACGACGAGCTGCCCCTCACCGACTACGGCTGCATCGTGCAGGGAAACGCGCTTCGCATGGACTGGAACGACGTGGTGCCCGCCGAGACGTGCGACTACGTCGTCGGCAACCCGCCGTTCATCGGGTACTCGAACCTGACGGAGGGCCAGAAGGAGGACCGTGCCAGCATTTTCGGCAAAGACGGCGGCACCCTCGACTACGTGGCATGCTGGTACAAAAAGGCCTCCGACTACATCAGGGACCTCCCGACGCGGTGCGCCCTCGTCTCCACAAACTCCATCTGCCAGGGCCAGCAAGTCGAGCCTCTCTGGAAGCCCCTCTTCGAGGGCGGCGTCCATATCGACTTCGCCCACCGGACGTTCGTCTGGAACTCCGAGGCCACCGACGAGGCCCACGTCCACGTGGTAATCGTCGGGTTCTCCCGCACCGACGTTAAACCCAAGCTGCTTTTCGACGAAGGCGGCCGACAGGAGGTCGACCACATCAACGCCTATCTGGCACCCGCTCCCGACGCGTTCATCGCCAAACGTAAGTCCCCTCTCTGCAACGCCCTTCCCATGGTGAGGGGATGCCAACCCACTGATGACGGGGCGCTTCTGCTCACACAGGATGAACGCGATGAGCTGCTGAGAAGGGAGCCGGCAGCGGAGCCATACGTCAAGCCGTTCTCAATGGGGGCGGAATACATAAACGGCATCCCCCGCTACTGCCTCTGGATGGACGGCGCGGACCCGGCGGTACTGCTCAAGCTGCCGCTCGTCCGCGAGCGCGTCGAGCACGTGCGTGAAATCCGATTGCAGTCCAAAAAGGCAGCAACCCAAAAGAAGGCGGCGACGCCGTGGCTCTTTGACGAGGTGCGACCGCCAAAGGGTGACAGTTATATCGCCGTGCCCTCAGTCTCCTCCGGCCGTCGCAAGTACGTCCCCATGGGGTTCGTTTCCAACGGGATGATTCCGGGCAACAAACTGTTCTTCATTTCAGACGGAGGCCTCTACGAGTTCGGCATCCTGGAGAGCCAGTTCCAAAACGCCTGGATGCGCCTCGTCGCGGGCCGCCTCAAGAGCGACTACAACTACTCAAACACAATCGTCTACAACAACTTCGTCTGGCCGGACGCGACACCCGAGCAGCGCAAGGGCATCGAGTCGTGCGCCCAGGCGGTGCTTGACGCGCGCGCCGCGCACCCCGACGCCACCCTCGCCGACATGTACGACCCCGACAACGACTTCCTCTTCGGCGACCTCATGGCCGCCCACATCGCCCTTGACGCGGCCGTGGAGGCCGCCTACGGCGTCGACTTCAAGGGCGACGAGGAGAAGATCGTCGCCCACCTCTTCAAGCTCTACGCCGAGAAGACCGGGCAGGCCGAATAGCCCGGACTTGGACGGCATCGCACCGTGCCCGAACATCGCCTGCCGCCCAACGCAACGGGCCCCGGCAGACTGCGCCGCCGGGGCCCGCCATATCAATCATATAAGCAGGCTACCAGCAAAAGACCCGCTACTCGACGGTGCTCTCCAGGTCGCCGCACATGGCCTTGACCGAGAGGATGCCGAACACGAAGCCGCGGCCGATGGAGCCGCCGGGGAGGTGCAGCGGGTACTCGTGGCCGTAGAAGGAGCCGGCCACGTCGCCGCAGGCGTACAGGCCGTTGAACGGTTCGTCGTCGGCGCTGTGGCCGATGGTGCCGGTGCCGGTCGCACCGTCCTCGAAGGCACACAGGCGCACCGCAGGGGTGTCCCACAGTATCTGGGCTCCGGCCTCCTCCTCGTGCCGCAGCGATCAGCAACTACCCCTCGTACGACAGCATCCCCGCCATGAACACCGGCAGGCAGAGCACCTCGCCGTCGCTGTGGACGTTCGTCTCGGCGAAGACGACGGCCGAGTCGATCGAGTAGTCCCTGACGGCGAGGGCGTGGTCGAGGGCCGCGTGGCGGGCGAACGACTTGCCGGACTTGACCTCTATGGCGAGGATCCTGCCGTCTTGGCGCTCCTCCACGAAGTCCAGCTCCCCTATCTTCTTAGACGAGAAGTACCGCAGGGCGAAGCCGTGCGCCTTGAGCTCCTGGGCGACGAACCCCTCGTACGCCGCGCCCATGTTCATGCCGAACTCGCCCGCCGCGCCGCCCGACAGGACCGCCTGGGCGACGCCCTTGGGGTACGACGACATCAGCATGCCCGTGTCGAGGTAGAACAGCTTGAAGAGGCTGCGCTGCTCGCCGAACAGCAGGGGCGACGTGGGGGCCGCGACGTTGTAGACCGGCAGCGCCACCCCGGCCCTCGCCAGCCAGAGGAAGTGGTCGGTCACCTGCGCGAAGCGCTTGACCCCCTGGATCGAGCTCAGCTTGAACCGCCTGTTCTTCGAGCCGAGCTCGCTGGGGATCAGGTCGTAGATGTCGCGGATGACGAGCCGCAGCCCCTCGGGGGCGTACTTGGTGATGTCCTGGCGGTAGAGCGCGTGGAGGTTGCCGTGCACCGCGCGCACGCGGTCGATGTTGCCCGACTCCGCGAACGCCGACACGGCGTCCGGCATGCGCAGGAAGGTTAACTCGCACGAGAAACGCCGAGGAGCACTCCCAAGCGCATGCGACTCCTTTAACAATCGCCGCTAAATCCAATCGATGGCGAAACCGTGGGCGTCACATTCCCCCTAGGCGCTTTTCGTCCCCTTGAACGCCTTCCGACTCAGGCGGCTTCTTTCCCTCGCGTGTCCACACTACCCTGCAGTATGCAGGAACCGTCAGCCCCGCCGTCACAGGCTGGGAGCTGGCCATTGGTGAGAAAGGGCGGTGATTCACATGGGAGACCAGAGGGTCCAGGTGGCGGCGGAACGGCCGCTCTACCGGCGGCGGCATCATCTGTCGCGGCCGCGCACACCCGCCGACCTCCCGAGACGTACATCTCGCCGCAAAGGCGAGGAAGAAGCTCCCACCCACTTCGCGTTCAAACAAAATGCAGGCTCCCCCGTCAAGACCGACCGGAGGTCCGGAACGCCAGTAGCGCACCGGAGACAGGACCGCTGGTGTTTCCCGACGACACCGAGAAGGCCGGCCCCAGCCATCAATCAACCACAACGATGGTGATGCGGGCATGCAGGAGCCCGGCACGGACCCTCCCTTCGCGACGGCCGACGACACTCGTCGGCAACGCCGGCGGACACGCCAACTGAACCCGCGGAAGGAGAGCGAGCGTGAAATCAAGGAGCTTCGTTGACAGGACCCTTTTGGAAAAACGGGGCGAGTGGCTGTCCGCGCACGACCTGCAGGATGTTTTCGGCATCGGGCGGAACACCGCATACGGAATCATCCACGCGATGCCGCACATAAAGATTGGCAGAAGCCTGAGGGTGAAAAAGGACGACCTCTGCCAGGCGCTTGAGACAACGGGAGAGGTCCCAATACTGCCACGAGAAGAGTTCTGGGGCAACAAGGCCAAGCAGGAATCGAGCCACGAGACCGCAGGTAAAGAGGCCTAGGCACGTCGCCCCGCCACGCTCGTCGCCCACATCCCCACCGAGAAAGGAGGCACGCATGCAAGCCGAAGAGCCGCCAGAGCGCAGGCCCAAGACCTTCGGGGCCCAGATGTCGAGGCGCGCCGCCGACGCCCAGGCGAGGGCGGTCGCCCCCGAGCTCGACTGCCGCCCAAGGCAATGGATGTGGGACAGGGAGGGGCTGGGCCTCAACAGGCACGGCTCGGGGGCCCTGCGCGTCTTCGCCAGGGCCTACGCCGTCGCACGCACCGGCACCGTCTACTTCGAAAGCGCCTCCCGCGCCGCAAAAGCCGTCGGCATGAACCGCGAGAGCGCGGTGACGGGAAGGCGTCGCCTTGTCGAAGACGGCCTGCTTGAGGAGGTCGGGGTCAAGCTCGTCGAGGACGGGCATGGCTACGGCTCCCTTGAGCAGGCCGCGGGTGGCCAAGGGGTCAATATCAACAACCAAGCAGGCTACACGGTCAATCTCGTCGCGGCCGAGAAGGCGCGGGCGCGTTGGTCCAGGCTCAACCCCGGCCTGGACCCCGACGCTCCGTTCGCCGCACCCCGGGTGAGACAACGCACGGGCGGCGATGAGGCAGGGGCGAAGATCACACCTTGTGGTTGCCCGGTTGCCCAACCACAAGGTGTTGCGGGTAACGTGGACACCGAGACCGACCAGGCGGACAACCGCGACACAAGGGCTTGTGGCGGGAATACCCGCGCGACGCAAGACACAGCGGTTGCCCAAGCTGGCGCATACAAACGCCGATTTTTGGCAAACGAAAGCAACCGCTCAGATACCAGGTGCTCTGACGAAAAGGGAAGTCGGCGCAATACAGAAAGGTCTTCTAAGACCTTAAGAGAAGTAAAAGAAGACGAGAAAGAAAACCCCGAGCCGACGCCCAGCGAAATCGGCGCCTACAGGGCGCTCGAGGAGGCCTGGCCCGGCCGCAAGCCGTCTGGCGAGCTCGGGCAGACCAGGGCCTTCCGGGCATGGCGGGGCCTGATAGCCAAGGGCGTGCCGGCCGAAGCCGTCGCGCTTGGCGCCTCCCGGTACGCCGATTGGGTCAGGTCAAGAGGTGAGGAGGCGCGAATGTCTCTCGCCGCCTTCCTCGAACCCTCCAAAGGGGGCATGTCCCCCTTCGTCGCACGGGCGGCACGCGACCTGAGATGCGGCACGGCCCACTGGGCAGAGAGCGGCCCCACCGGCTCGGACGCGCCGTTCGGCGAGTCCGACCTGGCCTTTGTCTGGCAGGGAGACGGCTGTTGGGCCGTCTCGACACCTGGGGGTTGGTCCGACACGTACTACCCCTCCTGGCCGCTCAACCGCCCGACAACCGACCGCGCCGCGCTGGTTGCGGACTACACCCAGACCCACGGAACGGCCTGGCAGACGTTTAGGCAGGTGGGAACCGAGGAACTCGAATTCGCGTGGGAGGCAGACGCGGCGTGGGGCGGCTGTTGGGTAGCCCGTGCCAGCGGCTTCCGCAAGGCACTCCGCGGGCCTGCGGGGGTCGACCGCGAGGCGAGCAGAGCTGCACTCGTCGCCGAGGTCAACGCTAGCCCCTCGACACGCGCCGAGTTGGCACGGGCCCTCTCGCACGGCAAGAGTCGCGTGGCTTGAAAGGAAACGACAGGAGGTTCACCAATGGATGACTTCGGAGACGAGCTGGGCGGGCGCATCATGGGGTCGGCCGAGGGCGTATCCCAGAGGCTCCTCACGGGGGCGTTCCGCAAGGTCCCCCGCACCTTGTTCGACGCGCTTGTGGAGGTGACGGCACCAACCCTCTCCCGCACCGACAGGCAGGATGTGCAAGACGACACGATGGGGGTTGCTGCCGACGCAGGCGCGACCCACCCCATGGCCACAGGCGATATCCCGACCGAAGAGGAGGACACAGCGCCCGGGCGGCACCGGGGCGCAAGGCAGCCTGCCCACCGAAAAGGCCCGGCGGCGGACGACCTCGACTGGGTCGTCGCCATGTCCTACGCCGACCGCGCGGCCGCCGACGAGGCCGTGGAGGTCCTACGTCAGCAGGGCGTGGACGCGGTCGTCTCCGCACAGGGCCCCGACGGCACCTGCAACGTCGTGGCGCAGGTGAGCCCCAGGGCCGCCGCCGGCCTCGGGGCGAGCATCGCCAAGGCCGACGCCAAGGCGCACGAGGGCGAGTTCGAGGCCGACATGGCCCGCGTGCGCGGGGCCTCGCAAGCGTCGGCGGCGCAGGCACGCGAGGCCGGCGAGCAGGAAGGCCCCGTGCTGAAGGCGAGGGGCGCATGAGCGGCTGGAAGGCGGGCCTCGCGGTCACGGGCGCCTTCATGGCCCTGGCGCTCGCGTGCTTCTTCGTTGGCGACAGGCTATCCGCCGCCGCCCCCGCCGGCAGCTTCCCGGTCTTGGGCGCCTTCACCGGCGAGGCCCTCGCGGCCCTGCCGGCAGCACTTCTCGAGCGGCCCCTCTGGGTCTCGAGAGAGCAGGCAGACGTCGCGGCAGGCGGCCTGCTCGCCTGCTGCCCGCTCGTCGTCTGGGTCGTCGTCATGGGGTCCGCCAGGCCCGACCGCACCGAGGACGCCTACGGCTCGGAGCGCCGCGGCCGCGTGCGCGACCTCGCCAAGTACCGCAACGTCGCCTCGGAGCCCGACAACATCCTGCTCTCCCGCGGCTCGGCGGCCTCGCTCACCGGCTCGGGGACGCCCGAGCCCAGGCGCGGCGAGCGCGCCAAGACCGCCAACTCCAACGTCTGCGTCATAGGCGGGTCAGGCGCGCAGAAGACCACAAGCGTGCTCGAGCCCAACCTGCTGCAGGGCGCCCTGGGGTCGGACAAGGACACCGTCTCGACCGACCCGAAGGGCGCGACGCTGCCCCGCGTCGGCGGCGCCCTCGCAGCCTCGGGCAGGCTCGTCGTGAAGCTCGACCTCGTGGATCTCAAGTCCTCGTCGGTGTGGAACCCTCTGTCGATCATCCGCTCCTACACCGACGTGGAGCGCGTCGCAAAGGCCCTCGTCTGCGGCGCCTCAGAGGGCGGCCACTCGACCTCGGAGCCCATCTGGGACAACGGAGCCGCCCAACTCGCCGCGATTCTCATCTCCTACCTGTGGGCATGGCGCCCCCTGCGCGACCTCACCATGGAGAACCTCCAGACCCTCCTCGGCATGTGCTCCTTCGGGGCTTCCGGGCGCTGTGCCTTCGACGACCTCGTAGACGAGCTGAGGACCGGGCAGGAGAAGATTCCGGCCTCCGGGCGCACGGAGCGTGGCGCAAGCGGCATCAGAGGGGCGGCGCCTGCCACAACCCAGCGCTCAAGACTCCGCAGGCGCGTCGAGTGCGCGGGCACGCCCGCCGGCGCGCGCCCGGGGCCGGGCCTGGGCTACGACTACACCGTCGCCTCATGGGACCGCTTCCGCGGCGGCGCCGCAGAGACCCTGGGCTCCTTCAAGGCGACCCTGGCACAGGCCATCGCCGTCTTCTGCTCCCCGGACGTCCTGCGCGTGCTCGGCTCGCGCAACGGCGGGGTCGACGAGATCGGCCTGGACCGCCTGGGCCTAGGAGACCAGCGCAGGGACGTCTTCGTCGTTGCCTCCGACCGCGACCACACCCTGCAGCCGGTGCTGTCGCTCTTCGTGTGGGAGGCCATGTACGCCTCGGGGCGCAACGCCGACGAGCAGCCCGACAAGCGCCTCCCCCACCACACGCAATTTCTGATTGACGAGCTCTACGCCCTGGGAGAGCTGCCGGACCTACCCGAGAACGTGGTCACCGTCCGCTCGCGCAACATCTCAGTGCTCTTCTGCATTCAGAACCTCGCGCAGCTTGACGAGCGCTACGGCGAGCACGGCGCCTCGACCATCCGCGACTCGTGCGCCACGACCGTCTACCTCGCCGGTGCCAAGAGCACGGACACTGCCAAGCGCCTCTCCGACGAGATCGGCCAGATGACGGTCCGCAAGAGGTCGGAGTCGATGCACGGCCAGAAGGCGCTCTCAGGCAAGGACGTCTCGCAGGACGTGGTGGGCCGGGCCGTCTACACCCCCCAGGAGATATCGCGCATGCCGCAGGGCAAGGCCCTCGTCATCCTTGGCAACGAGTACCCCACGGTCGACGACAAGTACCGGATCTGGGAGCACCCGGCCTACGATCCGCTCTCGATGTTCGACCCCAACGGGACCAGACCCCAAGGATGGAGAACGTTCGACTACACCGAGTACCGCGCGGGGCTGCCCGGGACGCCCGAGCACATGGCGCGCATCCGCGCCGAGAGGATGGCGCGGCGCAAAAAAAGACCCCCCGAATAACGGGGGGCCTTGGGAAGACGGACCTGCGGGATGCAACGCAACACGCCCAGAGGCACCAGGGCGGCGAGGGCTCCAATCCAACGCCGCGCCGCGGGCACCCCGCAGGAAAAAGAGAGACCGACTGCCGAAAGGGCAGACGGCCCAGGAAACATACCACGCCGGCCCCCCGCGCGCAAGCCGGAGGGCCGAACCCACCGGGGAGCTCCAATCTCCCCGGCTCGGAAGAGAGGCCGGCTGCCTTGCCGCGAGAGCCCGGCGCGCGCACTGGACGCGCGTCGGGCTGGAGGGCGGGCCGGACCGCATGCGGACGCAGGCGCCAGAGGGGCGCCCGCACGGATAGAGAGGAAAAGCCATGGTCAAGGCGGAAGGCACGCGACGGGAGGCAGCAGATGGACGCGTATAGCGTGCTGCAGAACTTCGTGGCAACGTTCCAGGGCGGCTTCGCGTTCGTCGGCGTCCTGCTGGTGATCGCCGGCATCACGGGCGTCGTCCTGCAGTGGCGAAGCGACGGAGGCGGAGGCGGCGCTCAGCTCGCCGGCGCCGTCACCATGATCGTCGCCGGCATCGTCATAGCAATCCTCGCCAACGCGTTCGGCGCGGTCGACATCGACTGGGCCAAGCTGCCCTCGGCTTAGGAGCGGCCGATGCAGTCGACCCAAGTCCACAGGAACCTGCTCGACTACGAGAAGAAGGTCGGCAGGTCCATCACGCTGAGAACCGTCTGCTTCACGGCCGCGGCCCTCGCGGCGGGCACCGCCGCCGGTGCCGCCTGTGCAGGGGCCCTGCGCCTGCCGTGGGCGGTCACACAGACCGTGCTCCTGGCGGTGACCGTCCCCGTCTGGCTCGCGGGCTTCGCCCGACCCGGCGGAATGAAGCCGGAGAGGTGGTGGCCCTACGGTCGGCGCAGCCTCTTCGGCAAGACGAGGATCCTGTACCTGACGTCGGAGCGCGGCCCGCAGTGCCGACCCGGCCCAAAGGCGAGAAAGGGAGGCGAGTGGGATGTCCTTGCTGATGCATGGGAGAAGGAAGGGATGCGCCGAAGGGGAGTCGAGTCCGTCGACCCCGACCGCATCTGAGGCCGTCGAGGCAGCGTCCCTCATGGAGGCGCAGTCCCAGCACGGGCCGAAATCGAAGATGGGCTGCAAGGAAAGAAAGAGGGCGCTCGAGGAGGTCAGGGAGCAAGGCCGCCGGCACCGCGCCGAGGTCGAGGCGAAGGTGGCGGCGGCCGAGCGGCCGCCCTCGGCACCCCGCTCCCCCTCCCCATCCGTCGGTGCGCCCGCGCCCGGGCCCGCGCCCGGCTGGGCCGCGGACCACATGGCGGCCGCCATGCCCCTGACGGCCGCGGCCATGCCGTCGGTGGACGGTGCGCGCGTCATGCCCACCGACCCCGAGGGACTCAGACGCTTGAGGAAGGCCTTCGAGGCCGACATCGCCACCGCCACGGGACGGGCGGTCCAGAATGCCCCCAAAGCGCGAGCGGCGGCGGCATCGCGCCAGCGCTCCCTCAACCGCATGATGGCGGAACAGGAGAAGGCCTCGCGGAAGGCCGCCGAGGCCCGCCGGATGTCGCGCTCGGCCGCGAGGAACGTCTACGACCTCGTCGGCTTCGACCTGATGTTCCGCAACGGGATGTCCCAGGTCGAGCCCGGCCTCTGGAGCGAGACGTTAGAATTCTCGGACATGTGTTACCAAAGCGCCAAGGACGACGAACAGCGCGGCGTCTTCGACCAGCTCCAGACGGTGGAGAACCTCTTCAACTCCGACGCGAGCTTCCAGTACCTGCTCACGAACATCCCCCTGCCCGAGGAGGAGATAGGGCGGAGACGGTTCTTCGACGAGGCGGCGGCCGGTAGCAACGCCGGGCTCGCCAGGCTCTTCAACGAGGTTCTCAACGAGCGGGTGCGCGAGGGCTCCAACAACCTGCGCTCGTCGCGCTACATCAGCTACTCGGTGGAGGCCCCCGACCCCGCCGAGGCGTCCGCCCGACTCGCCCGGCTCCGGTCGGGCGTGCAGCAGGGCCTCCAGCGCGTGGGCTCGCAGGCCCGCAGGCTCGACGGCGTGGAGCGCCTCTCGCTCATCAGCTCGCTGCTGCGCCCCGGACGCCCCTTCGCATTCGACTACGCATGGCTCTCGGGCCGTTCCAAGCTCACGGCGAAGGACTCCGTGTGCCCCCAGGAGATCGACTTCCTGCCGACGGGCCGGATGAGGTCATCCGCCCGCTTCACGGTCGACGGCCTCACGTGGTGTCAGGTCCTCGTCGTGCGCCCGGCGCTGGCCTCGCGCCTCGACGACAGGGGCGTCGCGCGCCTGCTGGACCTGCGCATGCCCATCGCCGTCACCTGGCACGCCCGCCAGATCGACAGGGGCGAAGCGGTCTCCATGCTCATGCAGCGGGACGACTGGATCCAGTCAGAGATCATGGCGCACCAGGGCTACGCCATCCGGCACGGCTACGACTACACGCTGCTGCCGCGGACCCTGCGCGACCAGAAGAGCGCCAACGACGCCCTCCTGGACGCGGTTGTCGACTCGGGCGACGAGGGTGACGTCCCGCAGAACCTCTTCGAGTTCACCGGCCTCGTCTACACCTGGGCGGACTCCGCCGAGGAGCTGGACGAGCGCGTCGCGAAGGTCGTGGGCACCGCGCATGCCTCGGGCATCGAGCTCGACGCACTGCCCGACCGCCAGCAGGAGGGCGTGAACTCGGTGCTGCCCCTTGGCTTCAACCGGGTCGACGTGAGGCGCGACTTCCTGACGCGCGAGCTCACGATGTTCATGCCCTTCGTCACGCAGCGCCTCGACATGGAGGGCGGCAGCTACTACGGCGTGGAGCCCACGACGGGCGACATGGTCTTAGTCAATCGCTCGGCGCTGCTGTCGCCCCACGGCATAATCTGCGGCATGACAGGCTCGGGCAAGTCCTTCGCCGTCAAGCGCGAGATCGAGCAGACCATCCTGGCCTATCCGACCGACCAGGTCTACATCCTCGACCCCACCGGCGAGTACGGCCTGCTCGTGTCGGTGAACGAGGGCTCGTACTGGGTCAGGCTCGGCCCCTCGGCCGAGCTGTCCGTCAACATCCTCGACATGGGCGACATCGCCGCCTCGCACATGACCTGGGCGCAGGCCAAGGCTTGGAAGGTCGACGCGATGCTGGCGGCAACAGCGGCCCTGCGCAACGAGGGTGGGCGCACACTCACCCAGGAGGAACGCTCGGTGGTCACCCGCTGCGTCGAGCTCGCCTACGACAGGGCAGGCGGCGAGGGAGGCGAGGCGCCCACGCTCATGGACTTCTGGGAGGTGCTCAACGAGCAGCCCGAGGAGGAGGCCCAAGGCCTCTCCCTCGTCTTTGAGCGCTACGTCTCGGGCTCGCTCTCCTTCATGGCCCGCAAGACCAACATCAGGCACGACGCGCGCATCGTGAGCTTCGACACCTCCGAGGTGCCCAGCGACATGAGGGTCTTCTGCATGCTCGCCAACCTTGAGAGCGTGCGCGCGGCAATGTACCGAAACCACGTTGCCTCCCGCAGGACGTGGCTCTACATCGACGAGTTCCAATCGCTGTTCGCCCACCCCGCCGTCGTGACCTACCTCGCACGCCTGTGGCGCGAGGGAAGGAAGTTCGGCCTGGTCTGCACGGGCATGATGCAGTCGGCGGCCGCCATGGACGAGCATAACTCCGACGCCCGCACCATCGTGGACCAGTCGGGGTTCGTACTGCTGCTACGCCAGTCCGACACCGACCGCGACTTCTGGGCGCGCCGCAAGGGCCTCTCGGACATCGAGCTCGCCGCCGTCGGCGAGAACGCCGCCCCCGGCTCGGGCCTGCTCATCGCCGACGGCGCCCGCGTTGCCATCAAGGACGAGTGGCCGCGCGGCAACGAGCTCTGGGACATTTTCAACACCTCGCCGGAAGAGGCTGCCTCCCAGCTCGAGAAGACCAGGAAGGCGGGCCGATAGGTGGGGCGCCGGTGGCGGCGGGCGGAGAGGCTGGGACGCCCCTTGTCCGCGCGCGAGGGAACCCGCAAGGCGCGTGCGGACGCAGACGCACCGACGCGGGCCGTGCGCACAGCGTCAACCTTACCACCAGGCAAGAACGCGAAAGGAGGAGACGGGAACAAGTCCCAGGCCCCCGACGGCGAGGCACGCGGGCGAACCTCGCCGCATGCAAGGAGGGCCGTGCGCAGAGCCTCCCGGAAAGCTGCCGCATCCATCTTGAACCAGGCCCCCGCACAGGCCGACACGGAGGCGGGGGACCAGGCCAGCTCGCTTGGCGCGAGGGCGACGGTGGCAGGCACGCGGTCATGTGCCTCGGCCCTCGGCCGCGCGCAGCGGGCCGCGATCAAGGCGGCACGCTCGAAAGGTCCAAACAAGGAGGCCCACAAAGCGCAAACCCGCGTCGTCACCCCGCCGCAGACGGCAAGAGCAGCCGGGGCCACGAGCAGCGGCGACTTCGGTGACGAGGCGAGCCAGGCCGGCCTCTCGGGCTGCACGAGTACGGGAAGGCGGGTGGTCCCGGCCGCCGTGAGGCTGCCGTCAAAGGCCAAGAGGGCCGCGGAGAAGACGACGCGGGCCTACGATGCGGCCTCGAGCAGACATAACGCCACACACGCCACGGCGAAGAGGCCACCCCACCCGCTCGCAGCCGCTCAGGCGCGTCGCGCTCAGGCCATGTCGAGGGCCGCTCTCAGGCCTGCGGCCCGCACCTCGCCGGCAGCCGGCCGCGCGGCGGCGCTCACCCTGGGGGCCGCGGCCCGCCCGGCGAAGGCGGCCCTCTCCGCGCTCGCATCGGGCGTCTCCGCGTCGCTCGCCCCGGCCCTCGCGGTCGCGCTCGCCATGGTCGCCGCCCTCGCCCTCGCCGCCGTCGTGGCGGGCACCTTCGCCTCCTGCACGGGCGGGATGGCCGGTCTGTCGGGCCAGCGGGGCTCGGCCCTTGCCCGCACGGCCCTGGCCGAGTACGCCCAGGGGGAGTCGGATGGGACCTACCACTATAACGACGGCAAGTACTGGGACTTCGTCAACGGGGAGGGCACCTACGTGAGCGGCGCGGAGACGCCGTGGTGCGCGTGCTTCGTGAGCTGGTGCGTGGCCAGCACGGCGGGCCTGGATGGAATCTTCTGCGGGCCGACCGCAGGCGTGGCCGTGTTCCTCGGCCACTTCCAGGCGAGCCCCGAGCTCGGAGGCGTCTACGACATCGAGGAGGCCCCGCAGCCCCGGGAGGGCGACCTCATATGCTTCGGCAAGGACTCCGCCGCGTGCACCGACCACATAGGCATCGTCGTGGAGGTGGACGCCGACGACCCCTGGGCCTTCACCACGGTCGAGGGCAACACGGGGCACTCGCTGGGCGGCACGGGCGGCAGGGTCTACAAGCACCGCTACCGCGCAGGCAAGGGCTACTCCCTGGGCGGCTACTGGGGTTACGCCAAGGTGATTAGGCCGAACTACCCACAGGCCTTCGGCACGATCGAGATCCCGGCTACGTGCGACTACACCTACTATGGGACGGGCAGGTACGAGGGGCTGGGAGGCAGCTGGCGCAACCTCCCCCTCGGTACCTTCGCCTCGTGGGAGTGCGAGCCGCTCACGCCGGCTATCTCCTGGGACGCCTCATCGCAGTGCTACCGGATCATGAGAGCCTGGCAGGCCAAGGGGTCCGTCTACGACCAGAGGGGCTTCGCCACCATCGACGGCAGGTACATGGTCGCCTGCACGAGGAAGTTCGGGGAGCCCGGCGACGAGGTCGTCTTCTACTTCGACGACGGCACAGAGCTCGACTGCATAGTGACCGACACCAAGGACGAGACGGAGGCCTTCGGCCCTTGGCCGGCAAACGAGTGGGGGCACCCGGGGGTCATCGGCAACGAGTACTCGGCGTCTGCCTACGTGACCTCGGTGGGGATCTTAGAGTTCTTCGGGCACGTGCAGGGCTCGACCTATGAGAAGCTCGGCCTCACCGGCTGCCGGACGACATCGGCCGAGAACCTGGGGCCCTACGCGGGCTTTTAAGAAAGGATGCGTGATCTGCCATGAGACTTGCAAACGAGGAGAGACCGCCGGGCCAGGGCATCGCCATCGCCGGGGGCGCGGCCCTGCTGGCCCTCGCCCTTGCCGTGGGGCTCGCCGCACGGGCGTCGATGCGCCCCGCCGAGCCCCGGGCACCCGAGTCCGGGCAGCAGGCGGCCCAGCCCGCCGACGACGGCACGCGGGACGAGGGGGCCACCGTCCCCCAGAATCCAAATGCCCCTGACGGCCCGGCGCAGGTGACCGGGGAGGCAGAAGCCCCCGACAACGCCAGCAACAGCGATGAACCCTCGGAGGGGCGCCTGTGGGCCGAGTCGCTCGAGGGGGGCGAGAGGCTCGCGGGCTACACCGACGAACAGCTCGACGACCTTGAGGCGGGCGTCTGGGACTGGATGGACGCCTACGGCTGGGCCGTCTTCGGGGACCGCGGTCTCGTCGAGTGCACCATGGGGCCGCAGGCGGTCGACGGCGATCCCGCGGTCACCTCGAGGGTCTGGATGCGCGTCAAGGGCTCCCGCGTCTACCTGCAGTGCGACTGGTTCGACGGCGCGGGGAGGTGGAGGGTCGTCAAGGTCTCCGGCACCGTCGAGGGCCTCAACGACTCCAACGACCTCCTGACGGGGCCTGCGGGCGAGGTGGAGCTCACCGACCTGAAGTCCATGAGGGCCCTGCTCGACAAGGAGGCCGCCGACGCGCTCGACAGGCAGTGGGGCGCGCTCTACGGCCGCGGAGGCAGGCCCGGCGTCGCCTTCGTCTTCCCCTCGGAGGCCGTGCGGGCGGACTCGTGGGCCTCGCTCGTCATCCGCTACGCAGCCGCCGACGGCGCAGCCGACCCCGTGACCATACAGACAGAGGCGACGTGGGACGCCTCGACGGGGGCCTGGTCGCTGGCCGACGTCCCCCTGACCGACCCACCGTCTGCCAGCTAAGGAAGGTTCAAAGATGGGAATCGCAGAAATCATGGCCTCGCACAGGAGGGCCGCGACCGCGGCCTGCGCGAGCCTGGTGGCCGCCCTCGCCATCGGCGCGGCGGCCCTGGCCGGGGCGACCGACGTCGACCGCACGGTCATCCTCGAGCGCGACGACGCCCAGGCGCAGCCCGAGCAGCCCCGGGAGAGCCCGGAGGACACGGCCGACTCCATGCTCCCCGAGGACGTCCGGGCCCTGCGCGGGTCGTACGGCGCGTCGGAGCTCGCCGTGCAGTCGGCCCTCTCGGCCAACGTGTGGACCTGCTCGTTGCCAGGGATCTCCCTCACGTTCTCCGAGGACGGCCGCACATGGACCGAAAACGACAACGGAGACGCGGCCGTGACGGCCTACGCCATAACCGCCGTCGCCGACGCCCAGGTCGCCGAGTCCGCCGACACCGTGACGACCACGACGGCCTTCACGGTGCAGACCCCGGCGGGCACGAGCATGGCCACGCTCACGACGCAGTCGTACTCGGACGGCTCGGCCTCGGTCACCACGCTCAAGTGCGCCGCCTTCAAGTCATCGCCCTCGTGGACCCTGGCAAAGAGGGCGCAATCCCTGGAGGTCGAGGGGCCAGACAACGCATGGTTCGCCACGTACGGCACCACGCCCGAGGCGCTCTCGCGGGCCTTCGACGACTTCGTCGGCACGGCGTGGCCCACGGTGTCGAAGGCGACGTGGGACGGCACCATGGGCTTCGACTACGCCGCGGGCGTCGCGCGCCTGCCGTTCACCCTGGACGACGCGCGGCGGACCAAGGTGAGCGCCGTGCTCACCCTGTCGGACGGGTCCTTCGCCGTGGGGGTGTCCTAGCATGGGCGGCGAGGCCAGGCGGCTCCACCCCGCGCTGCTGGCGGCCCTGCTGGCGGCCTGCGCGCTGTCCGCCCTCCTCCCCTCCCCCGCCCTCGCGGCGCTTTTCGACCCGGACGACTGGCTCAAGGGGCTCATGGCGGACCTCGTGGTGCCCAGGATCGACGACATCAACGGCTGCATCGCCCAGCTCACCGGCCTGAGCGGCCAGGGGAGCCTCGCCAACCCCCTCACGTCGCTTTTCGGCGACGAGGTCGGCCGGCAGGTCTACGACGTCGCCACCACCGTGATGAACGTGATCATGAAGCCCATAGCGGGGACCATCCTGGCCTTCTGCCTCGTGGGCCAGCTGATAAAGGCGTCCCAGCGCGTGAGCCCCTCCTCCACCTTCCCCGGTGTCATAGAGGTCGCCGGCACGCTGGTCTTCTTCGCCTTCTTCAGCCTCGCCATAGGCTACACGGAGCAGGTGGTGGCGCTCTTCTTCGAGACGGGGCGCAAGGTCCTCAACGTCGTGAACCAGACCGCCTCGGTAGTGGCGGGCCCCACGCAGGCGGTCGGCAACATCGACAAGGAGGCCGTACTGGCCATGGTGTCCGACCCAGGGGCGGGGCTCTCCATCTGGGCCGAGTTCCTCGTCGTGGAGGCAATCCTCTTCGGGGCCCAGGTCCTGACCACCTTCGCCGTGTGGGGCCGGGCCCTGCAGATCTACATCATGCTCATGGTGGCCCCGGTGCCCATCGCCTTGCTCGGCGCCGACGAGACCAGGCACATGGGCGTCGGGTTCTTCAAGAACCTCGCGGCGCTCTGCCTGGCTGCGGCCATCATGGCCTTCGTGCTGTGGCTCTTCTCCATCATGTTCGCCGCAAGCATCACCGAGGTCATAAACACGGCCAACCAGCTCTCCGTCGTCACCATCGGCAAGCTCCTGGTGGTGTGCCTCCTGCTCTGCTGGGCGCTCACGAAGTCCGGGCAGTTCGCAAGGGACGTGCTGGGAGGATAGGAGGACGCGACGTCCCCGACCGCTGCCGTCGCTAGAACCGACAATAGCCCCACGCCCGTGGCGAAGGCGCAACGGCCCCGCCCAATAGCATAGAATCGGCGTGTGCCGGAAACAGGTAGCTCGACGCCGCCCAGCACATGGACCGCAGCCCGCCATGACCCCTCGAGAAAGGTCCGACCGTGGACACACACCGCATCCCCCCGCTGCCTGATGACTTGGTCTCCGCGCCCCAGGACCCCGACGTGTGCTGGCGCGCCAGTGGGGCACCTACGCCGGGGGCGTGTACGACAGCGAGTTCGTGGTCGACCGCGACTTCTGCGGGGTCGCGCGCACCTTCTTCGACGTGAACCTGGGCGCCATGGCTGAAAAGGCGGGGCAACCGTGCTGGGCGTCACTCGAGAGGTTCCGCACCTACCACGCCGACGGTCGGCCCTGCATCGACCTCGACTGGGAGGAGGAGAGGGACACGGAGCTCGTCGGGTTCCGCATGTCCCCGGAGGGGCGCGGCGCTCCGTAAATCAGCAACAACCTGTGCTTTCCGCAAAGTACCGCGGACTCATTTAGCAAGCAAATCTATACGAAGCTCGGCTTCCACCTCAAGCAGGAACTCATAGATTACGCGAGCGACCGCGCCCCGCGATAAGGGTGCCAGAGAATACGCCGTGCTCGACAGGGCCGCTTTAGCAGCCGAGCCAACCTGCACCCCAGCGAATGAGAAATGGCATGCGCACCAGGAATCACAGCCCGACGGCAATGTGGTAAAGCGGGCCTTCGAAATTCTCGGGGGCAGCGTAGATAAAGGGTAGACAGAGAAGGAGGTCCCCGGGTTTGAAGACCTCCCTTGCTTACGGCAAACCGTACTGCTGCTCCCTTACGCCTGAGCGATGGCCGCGTTCACGCCCTCGAGAATGGCAAGGCTGGTGACCGTGGCGCCAGCCACAACGTCGACCTCGGTGGAGTTGGCCTCCACGATGCGGGCAGGCATCTGGTCCACGGCCGCAGTGCCAATGTAGGGGGTCTCCAGGTTGTAGGCGACCTGGACGTCTTCAATCACGCCATCAACGTAGCGCACCTTCACATACACACCGCCAGCCAGGCCATCGCCGATGCCCAAGTACTCATTCTCGCCAAGCTCAATCTCGGGATCGTCGTCGACCAGGGGGAGGACGTTCTCAACGGTCGAAGACACGACGCACGCGTCATCCTTCTCGGTCGCGGCGTTGGCACCGGAGATACGGCCATATACGATGCACTCGGCGATATTGCCAGAGCCCTGGTAGGTGTCGGCGTAGATGGAGCCCAGCTCACCAGCACTGTACAGGTGAGGAATGATGTCGCCAAAGACGTCAACGATGCCGCCATCGATGTCACGCTTGGGGCCACCCATGGTGTTGAGCATGGAGCCCACGGCCTTCATAGCGTAGAAGGGGGGCGTGGCGATGGGGAGCAGTTTCTCGGGATCGCGGCCGAAATCGTAATCGAGGCCAGCCTCGCAATAACCGTTATACTTCTCGACCTGGGCAACCAGACCCTCGGCGTCGATGCCCATGGCCTCGGCGAGCTCCTCGAGGGTGTCGGCCTTGGTAATCCAACCGGCCTCGAGCTCAGTCACGTTGCCGGCGCTCCAAGTGGGGTATATGCGGTAGTTCTGCATAGCCTCATCGTCGAAAACGATGAAGCAAGGGTTGGGCACCTGCTCCAGGCGGTAAGAGCCATGGTAGTACAGGTTGCCATGCTTGGGACGGTTGGCCTCGTTGGTGAAGCGGGTACCGTCGGAGCCGACGAAGATGGCATTTTTGGAACCAAAGCCGTTCTTGTCCTGCATGTAGGTGATGAACACGTTGTCCATGTCGGGGGCCTTGAAGTTGATATCAGGGCCAGCGACGTTGCTCATGTGCCACAAGTCGGCGCCACAGGCCATAGCCATCTTGATGCCGTCGCCCGTGTTGAAGTGAGCTCCCTTTGCGTAACAGTTGCACATCTGCAGGTAGTTCTGGACCATCTCCTGACTGTTTTCAAAGCCGCCGCAGGTAAGGACGACGCCGTTCTTTGCCAGGACGTTGTACTCCACGCCGTCCTTCTTTAGGATGACGCCCCAGACGACCTTGGTCTCGGGGTCCTGGATAAGCTTCACACCGGGAGCTCCATAAATAACGTCAATATTCTCGTTGGCCTCGACCTGCTTCTTAAGCATCTTATAGAGGTCGCTGAAGCCGTAGCGACCCGCGACAGTCACCTTGATGCAGCTCTCGGCACCGGGCATCTTGGGATACTCGGCCTGTGAGGCATCAGGACCCAGGGGGAACAGCTCATCAGCCCCGTGAGCCAATAACCAGTCCTGAAGGGTGCAAACCTCCTCAGCGTAACGCTCGAGCATGGCCTCGCTTACCGTGGTGAAGTCGGTGAAGATGGACTTGATGTAGGTCTTGGTGGCCTCAACGTCCAGGGGGGCGTAGCAGCTCTGAGCGCAGACACGGGAGTTGCCGCCGCCCAGGCCCTTGATAGCTTTCTCGGCCAGCAGGACCTTCGCACCGTTTTCAGCCGCGGTGATGGAGGTCGCGGCACCAGCGTCGCCGAAACCCACGACCACGACGTCGTAGGCGGCGTCCCACTTAATCGAGTCGCCGAAGGAAGCACCCCCTTCGGCCAGGGCGGGCGAGCAGACGGTTACGCCGGTGGCCAGGGCGGCAGTTCCAGTCAGAAAGTCTTTCCTTGAAAGCATGTTTATACCCCTTTTCTCTCTTGGCCGAAACGGCCGTTGGACGGCGCACATCGCCGCCGGGACAAAGCGATTCTATAGCCGCCATTTCATTTTCGTCTGTCGTATCGATGTGGCAAAAACGCATTCGGGCAGGTGAGCGGCGTAGTCGTTTTTGCTACAATCGGTTTGCACACGCACGGCCCAGCCCGGCGGCGCAAAAAGAGGCGTTCCGAGGCAGGGCAGACAGGAGAACACCATGCCCTCCGTATCCAGCGGCTCGGCCAAAAAAATCGCCGCGGCGACCTGTGCCGCGTTCGGCCTCCTGATCGCCTCCACCGCCATGTCGCGCGCCGAGGGTTCAGGCTTTGGCGGCAGCGCGACCACCATTGCCCGTGCCGCGACGCTGTTCGAGCTGTTCACCATGGCCTGTTTTTTCCGCTACCAGGCCCCGCCCATTCGGAGGGTGACCACCTTTGGATGCCTCTGCACAGTCGTGTACGTGGCCCTCTTCAGCGCCCGGCTAGTGGGCGTCGACCTGTGGGTCGGCTCGACGGGCCTGGAGGCGTCTCAGCTCATCGGCCTCTTTTGCGGACTGTCGGAAGGGACATTCATTATCGTCCTATGCTTCCTTTTTTCGGTGCAGGAGCCCCGCATGGGGGCCATTAGCGTCGCCGCCGGGTGTTTCCTATTCGATGTCCTCACCGCCATCGCCACCGTAGTCCCCACCTCGGCAACCCCGGCCCTAAAACTCATATGCCTTGCATTCGGCCTCGTCGCGCTCGTCTACTCGCTGGGGCAGGCTGCCTCCGACGAATCGCTCGCGCCCGAGATCAGGAGCCTTGTCTCCAGGTCCGACGGATACATTAGGACTTCCCGGACGCTCCCGAAGGGCCAGCGCGCTGGCTTCCTTTCCTGCGTCGTGGTGTTCCCGTTTCTCTACGGCGTAGCCATGCAGATAGTCAACGCCTCGGGCCTGGGAACGTACAACATCGTCTATCAGCTTGTTGTCTCGGCGGTCGTTGCAAGTCTTCTGGTGTACGTGGCGGTGCGCGGGGGCTCGCTCCAAAGCACAACCCTACTGCTTCTGGCCGCACCCGTGATCTTCGGGGCATACGTCCTCATCGCAATATCGGGGCCCGACGGCCTCTTCGCCGTTGGACTGCTGTCCAGGGTCGACTACTCCGTGTGCCAGCTTGTCTTCATCGTGACGCTGGCCAGGCTCTCTCATGCAAGTATCGGCGAGACTTGCTACTACACCGCGCTGTTCTACGGAACGCTGAAGCTGGCTGCCCTCCTGGGCAGGGAGTTCGCGACCGGGTTCCTACCCCTCCCCCTCGACCAGGGTCAGAGCGTCACCGTGGCCTTGGCGGCACTGGGTCTCACCATCGCCTGTTGCGTGTGCGTTGCACTTTCGGGGCGCCGCGTCGCGAACGAATTCGAGACCGATACAACACAGCAAGTCGATGTCCATCCGCACCCTGACAAAGCCGCCCTCTTCGCCCAGACCCACAGCCTCTCTACCCGAGAGGCCCAAATTTTTCAGGGATTCACCAGGGGCTTCAACATGGCCAGCATCGGCGAGGAAGCCGGCGTATCCACCAGCACCGTGGGCACCTACATGCACCGTATCTATGTAAAGGTTGGAGTCGAGGGAAAGCAGGGCCTCGCCGAGGCCTACGACGCATTCCAACCCGAAGAGCGCGCCGACAAAGGATAGATGACAAACCTCCATCACTGGGACGAAGCTCAGGTGGCCGCAAACCGGCCTTTTGCATCAAGATTGGCATAAAAGCCCGCCACGAGGGTATGTGCCATGACAAAGACGCCCCTCTCCGGCTTTCCCTGCGAAACCTCGAGATGGAGGGAGGGGAGCCCGTCGGTCTCAGGACGACGCAGGGTCGCCTCATTTCGATGCGGGTCAGGAAATTTGACCCACGAGCCTCATCTAGGGCGCATTCCTTCCTTCGCCATGTTGATAATGCCCTGGCATTTGTGGATACCCCTCTTTTGGTATGCGCGGCAGATATGACTCTTCGCGGTGCCCATGCTCACATGGAGGATTTCCTGAATATAGGACGCACTCCGACCGTCGAGGAGCAAGACGAGCAGGTATACCCCAGTTGACCTCCGCCGATCCCCCTCCTTAGCATCGTACATCTCCTCGAATTCCACGCGCATCGCCTTCGAATATGACTACAGCGCCTGCGACCAAAAGCGCCGCGCCCAGAAGACACGTGAACGCCCTTCCCCCACGGCCTTTTCCATACCTTCCGCCTTCTCTCCCTCCCCGCCGGGCCCGCAGGGAGCGTACCCCCCTCGCAGACAACGCCGGCACCCGTCTCGTTCCTAGCGACGAACTCGATGCCCTCGTCAGCCTCAACGCGCACGACCTCCTCACCGAAAACGTCACGACACTGCCCACGACGACCGAGCCTGTCGAGGTATTCAAGGCGAGAAGGTAAGGCCTGAAAAGGAAACCTCCACGCACACAAACGCCTTGTTCTCAAAACACGTCACCAAACGAAGATGAGTCCCGCAGCACCTCGGCAAGGACCCCAACTACCTGGTGCACATCGACCCGGCGGGCCCCTTCTGCTGCGCCATGAACTACCCCGTGCTCATGTCCACCGAGGCCGGCCTCAACACCAACGTCAACGCCCAGGTGTGCGACGCCGACGACCGCCCCATCCCCGGCCTCTTCAACGTCGGCCAGATGATGGGCAGCATGTACGCCAACGACTACAACTTCGCGATCCCCGGCATGAGCTACGGCCTGAACTGCATCACGTTCGGTCGACTACTCGGCCGTAATCGGGCCGCCGGCAAGTTCTTACAGATACGCTTCGGGGCGCTGGGGCATTCCGCCCGGTAATCCCGGACTGTGTGGCTATCCTCGGTTGAAACTCCCTTTGGGCGAGGGCCCGTTCTCGAGAGAGGCGGGGCCCCGCCCCTATTTGTCCCCCGGACCCTGCGCCCTGCGGG
>CABQHM010000027.1 GCA_902464015.1 uncultured Coriobacteriales bacterium
TGGTCTGTCTGACCTCCTGCGTCTTCCGCAGTATCCGGTTCTCGGGGTTCGCGCGCCAGCACAACTCGGTGCGGCGTGGAAGTGAACTATACGCGCATTTTTAGCAGTGGACAAGTTTGATTGTAAGCGTTCACAAATTCTGCACACATAATCGAGCCTGCCTCTTTGTACAGGTATTGCATCGGCTTATATATCTGTCTGATGCCCTCAACGCCCTACTAGGGCGGTATTAAAACGCGGGCAATACGCTTATCTCTTCATAATGGGGATGATTTCAATCTGACGTATATAGTTCTCTTCGAGAACCACCCGTGCAATAGTTGGTCCCTCTTGAGACCGGGGGCGCGTCACCGATCCAGGATTGAGAATGGTCATGGCCCCCATCTGTTCGATACGCGGAACATGCGTATGCCCGCAAATGCCCAGGCGCGCCGTGCCCATTAACAGGCGTGACGGTATATGGGTCATGGTAATTGAAATGCCGCATATATCGAGGTCGGCGCGAGACGTAACCGAAGAGCCGTACTCCCCGAAGTAATCGTTGTTGCCCAAGACCGCCACGACAGGCGCAAGCATTTCAAGCTGGGGCAGGATGTCTTGGCCACAAATATCACCGGCATGCAAGATGATCTGTGGACTCATGTCGGCTAGAGCTCGGAAAGCCTCTGCACTCAGTGAACCATGCGTATCAGACAAAACGCCCAGGACCACCTGGCCCTGGGCGTTTGGATGAATGTGTTTCTCGATGTTCACGATGACTTCCGCCAACGCTAGAACTTGAGGACCTTTTTGAGCGCCGCAACCCTGCGACGCGAAACAGGAATCTTCTCCCCATCGTCGCGCATGGTAAGCAGCAACGTTCCACCCGAGACGCTCTCGACCTCGCTCACATGAGACAGGTTCACGATGTAGCGCCTGTGCACACGGAAGAAATTCGCGGAAGACAGACGGCTCTCAAGCTGGGCGAGGCTGATGGTGGACAGATAGTGGTCATCGTCGGTGTACAGGCAGGAATAGTCGTCCTTTGCCATGACATAGCGAATCTTGTCGATGGGAACGAGTACCTTCTTGCC
This sequence comes from uncultured Coriobacteriales bacterium, assembly GCA_902464015.1. Lineage (GTDB taxonomy): Bacteria > Actinomycetota > Coriobacteriia > Coriobacteriales > UMGS124 > UMGS124. Next base: position 1,074 of record CABQHM010000027.1, read on the forward strand.
ACCCTTCTCCACGGGGATGCGCTCAACGGTGGGCTTCTTCGTGGCCTGGCCGCACTGTACTCGAACCTTGTCGACAGCCTGGCGCAGACGATCGGTCTCGACGGGCTTGACGAGGTAGTCGATGGCATTGACGCCAAAAGCGTCGGCACCATACTCACTGTAAGCAGTCACGAAGACGACAGCAGGGGGATTCTTCAGCTTGCTAAGAGCTTCGGCAAACTGCATGCCATTGACACCAGGCATGTTGATGTCGAGGAAGACAACGTCACAACGATGCTCCTTCAGGCTTTCGATAGCCTTGCGCACATTGTCGGCCTCGACTGCAATCTCGACGTCACCGATCTCTTCAAGCAGAAATGCAAGTTCGCTGCGAGCCGGTGCCTCATCGTCGACGATCATTGCCCTCAACATACGTACCTCTCTCCACTGCGCCAGTGACATCCTCGGACCGGCTGCTCAGTCGTTGCTATCAGCCGCATTGTAACCAATGTTTGGCCTTATTCTTCGATTTCCGCAACATTTGCGCCAACAAGAAGCAATGTGACCTGTGTGCCTTTGCCAATCTGCGAGCTGACGCTTACTCCTGAACCCGGCCCGAATACCGCGCGCAGACGCGCGTCAACGTTTTTCAGCGCGATACCCGTGCCCTTCTCGGACGCCGATGCATTCTGCAGAAGACGACGAGCCTGCTCTTCGCTCATGCCAACACCGTCGTCGGCGACCGTAATGACGACGTCATCACCGGCTTCCTCGATTGAAATATCAATGTTGAGCTGGCCTTCTGCTGGCATGGCGTGGTTTACGGCGTTCTCAACGATGGGCTGGATGATGAAAGACGGCACGCGCAAGTCGCCGAAATCGTCGATATCAGCCTCGAGGCGCACACGCTCGGCGCCAAATCGAGCCTGCTCGAACGCAAAATACCTCATCGTCTGCTGCAACTCGCGATCGAGCGGGATGAGGTCGTTGGAGTTTTCGAGCGTCTGTCGATAAAACGCCGCGAATTCGCGCAGCAAGACACGGGCGCGAGCAGGATCGGTACGAATGAGCGAGGCGATGGTGTTGATGGTATTGAAGAGGAAGTGCGGGTTGATCTGCGCCTGAAGGGCCTGCAGCTCCGCCTTGGTTGCAAGCTCAACCTGTCGATCGAGCTCCGCGATTGAAAGCTGGGCGGAAAGCAACTGCGCCAGGCCCTCGGCAATGGCGCGCTGCGTCTCGTCGATGAGCACGTCGGACTCGTAATACAGTTTGAGCGTACCCACGGAAACGCCGCGCACCACAAGCGGGGCCACGATTCCGGCAGGAATAAGGGGGTTCGAGGCAGACGCAAACGCCTCGGAACTACGAAAGACCTCGACCGTCTGCGAGGCCAGCACGCGATGGGTGGCCGGCGTGTGAATGGCACTACCGATGGGGAACGCTTCGGCATGCGCACCGGCATACCCCAAAACAAATTTGTCATCTGTCATAGCAACGGCCATGGCCTGACATTCGGGAAGCAAGATATTGCACACTTCCTGGCAGTTCTGCTCCGACAGGCCACCGCGCATGTACACAAGTGTCTGAGAAGCGAGGCTAAGGGTCTTGTTCGTTTGCTGAGCGCGCAGCTTGTCGGGAGAGAAAGACGAGCGAATAATGGCAAACGCGACGGTCACCATACCGGCAAGCGCCACCGAGGCAACAAGAATGTTGGGTTCCTCACTCAAAAGCGAGTAAAAGAGAACAAGCACGAGCAAGGCGACGATCGTGGTAATCACGGTCTCAATGAACGCACTGCGCCCGTAGGTAGGGACTTTGAGGTTGCCTTTGGCGTCTTTCTTATTCACAGTCGCTTACCCCAAAAACTCAGTACCAGCAAGAATGACTCCGGATATGACGAGCACCGTGGCAAAAAGAAGCGTCAGCATGCGGTCGTTGACACGCTGAATGATTTGAGCGCCCAAGCGCGAACCAAAGAGCGAGCCAGCGATGAGCAAAAGACCGATGACCCAGGCAACGTTGCCGAGAATGGCGTGTGCGACAAAGCTCGGCACGGCAAAAATGGCCACAGACACCAAAGAGGTACCGCTTGCCTGCTTCATGGTGAAGCCAAAAAGCCACTGGAGCAGCGGCACGACGATAAAGCCGCCTCCCAAACCGACATACCCTGAGATGAACCCGACAAAGACGCCCATCAGCGCAGCACTGCCATACAAGCGCAGGCCTTGGGCGGACGCCAGGCGGGCGACCTTCTCACCAGCAAGTTTAGATGCCCCCGCACGCGTGCGCCATACACGGCGATACATGTTGAAAGCCGAGTACAAAATAAAGACCGCGGTGAGCACCATGGCAATCTCGCCGGGCAGTACCTTGGCTGCATAGGCACCCAATGGTGAGAAACACGCACCGGCCAGACCGATGGCGAGACCGACCTTGAAATTGATGGTACCGTCGTGCAAGCGCGCAATCATCGACGACACAGACGTGGGCAGGATGGCAAAGAGCGACGTGCCGGAGGAAACAGCAGCAGGTTGCCCGAACACCAGGTGAATAAGGGGAACCATAATGGTGCCGCCGCCGATACCAAACATAGCGGACAGCACACCCACCAGCACGCCGCAAGCCAAGATGGCAATCAAGGAGAGAAGGTCGAACCCAAACACGTGCTACTCCTGCGTCTCTTCCATGACCAGATCAGGGCACTCATCTGCGACGTCCATGCCACGGGCCTGCGCAACATGCGCTGCGACGGTGGGGTTCAGCATGCCCTGACCGCGCAACATGCACGCCATGGCCTCGTTTTGCCAGGCAAGGGCGGCAATCTCGGCCCAATGGGTCTGAAAGTGCATGTAGTTGGTGCAGTTCTGCTCAGCGTATGCAGAGGCATCCTTGCGCCATGTACGACGAATCTGCATGTAGGCGCGACGCTCGGGAGAGAAGATCGAGCGCAGGTTGACCGTCTTGCGAATGCGCGTCTCGAGCTCGGGACCAATCCAAGGACCCGGGTATGGCATGAACTGTTCAGGAAGGATTTTGTGCAGGTCGATGTTGGAATTCAGGACCTCGATCTTGCGACGCGTGTAAATCCAACGGTAGACGTCTTGCTCGAAACGGAAGGCTCGGTCGGACAGGCGCGGCGGATTGTGGCGGACGCGCCACTTGTTGTCGAACCACACATCCAGACCATAGGCACGCAGGTCGATAAGGTAGTCGGTGTCTTCACCGCGCGTAATCCATGCGTCGAAGGCAACGCGTGTGAATGCCTCGGCATGAACGGCGAAACAGCCACCGCACACCGTGTTGCTGCGCGAAATCCTGGGGCCAGCCAGCGCCTGGGTCATCCACTCGTTGAATTCGAGGCGCTTGGACCAATGGCGGTCGTAGAAGTGCACACGACGGCGATCGGCGAGAGCGGAGTTGCGATGGTCGAGGAAGTAACCCGACTTGGCAACGACAGGCGTTCCCATGCGAGGCTGCGCGCCCAAACCATACACAGCCTGTGCCAGGAACTCGGGGTCAAGGACAACTTCGTCATCATCGATAAACACCGCGACGTCGCACCCTAAAGCACAGCAGGCGAGAAGGCCCAGGTTGCGAACGGCTCCGTAGCCTACAAGCCCGATTGCGCCGGAAAGCTCGGCAGGCAGCATGTGTGCATACTGGTCGCGAAGTCCGGCGGCCTTGAAGCTGTCGACAATGACGACGTCAGGTAGACCGCTGGCGGCAGCGATGTCGGACACCCTATGGACAGCACGCTCCTCGACGTCGGGCGAAGCAACGACCAAGATAATGACGCTGCCCAGGCCAGCGACTTGCTCAAGCGACTTGAGACAGTCGGCAAGCTGGGGCGCAGGCGTATCGATGGGCGTGGCGTGATCGTAGCAGGCAACGCTGCCCGACTCGCCGAGTCGCTCTTCGTTGGACCAGTAGCTCGGTATGACGATGGCAGGATTCATGAGAAGCTCCCGTGACCTTTAGATACGTTTGACCGATTGTATCCCCATATGATGCTAAAAGAGGGGCCAATCAGCGTTGAATAGCCAGTTTCGTGCCCAGTTCCAGGGCTTTTTCGTTCATGGGAACGAGATTGGGGCGCATAAGCTCCCGCATTGCGGCAAGAAGGGCCTCCGAATCAAACGGAAGCGCACCCAAACCGATCGCCGCGCCCAGGAGCATGACATTCAGGCATTTCGGGCTCAAGCCCTCCTGTTCGAGCACAGAGGTGTCGACAATCGCAAGACGCTGCGAATCGACCGTCGCGTGCAGCCAATCAAGCTGCGCCGACCCGTCATAGTTCGAAGACGAGGCGGGCACAACCGCCCTGTTGGCACAGACCAAGGCACCGCTGGGCTTGAGCCGCCCATAGGCACGCAGTGCTTCGCCCGGCTCAAACGAAAGGACGAGATCGGCGCCGGCAGACTCGATGAGGCTTGAAGGCAATGCGGCGCCATCTGACGCGGCACGCACATGCGAGGCGACAGAACCGCCGCGCTGCGACATGCCAATCGTCTCCGCTGTGCGCACGAACGCGCCCGCCCTCATGCAGGCAGCGGCAACAAGGCGACTCGCCAAAACGACACCCTGGCCACCCACGCCTACAACAAGACAGTTAAAGGGTTCCGAAAACCTGCTGTTATCCACGAGCCGCACCCCTTCTCATGGCATCGACTTCAGCCGGGAACATTTCCGCGCGAGGCGACTCGATTGCGCCGAACGCGCAAGTCTCCAGGCACAGGTCGCATCCATAGCACAATGCGCGATCGACATGGGCACGGAAGGCCGCCCCATCGCCGTCTTTTTTCATGCTGAGCGCAGGGCATCCCAACGCACGGACGCATCGACCGCACCCGCGGCAGTCAGATGTGATCGACACAGGCTCAAGCGGCTTGAAGAGCTGCACGCACGGGCTTTGGAACACCAGCACCGCCACACCTTCGCAGGAAAGCGCACGCTTTGCAGCCTCAACGGCGGCCACGCGATCGAACGGGTCGACTGCCTCGACCATGTCGCATCCAAGTGCACGGGCAACCTCAACGATAGAGATGGGCTTCGAGCGCGTGCCCATGAGCGTCACACCCGTGCCCGGATGGGGCTGCGAACCCGTCATGGCCGTCGTTGCGTTGTCGAGCACGCACAGCACCATGCGATGGCGGTTGTAGACGGCGTTTGCCAGGCCCGTCATGGCGGAGGCGAAGAACGTCGAGTCGCCGACGAAGCCAACATGCAGCGTCTCGTCGTCACCGGCAAGATGGGCGGCAGTCTGCAGGCCCTGGGCCACCGTCACGCCGGCGCCCATGCACAGGCAGGTGTCCGTCGTCTGAAGCGGCTTGGCACACCCCAGCGTATAGCAGCCGATATCGCCGCTATATACGACGTTCTTGCCGCGAGCAGCCTCTTTGACAGCCGTAAACGACGCCCTGTGGGGGCATCCGGCACACAAAACCGCTGGGCGGGGCGGCACCAATTCGCCGGGGACCTCGACGCTTTCGGGCAGGCACGCCTGGGCAAGTTCGGAAACACCGAGGAACTCGGCGATGACCGGCACAAGCATGTCGGCAGAATACTCGCCGCAAATCGGGGTGGTGCCATCAAGACGGCCGTGCACGGTTGTGGGGCACGAAGTGATGTAGGCATCGGCAGCAACCGGGCCCGTCATCTCGAGAAGGCTTCGCTCCACGACGGGCTCGAGCTCCTCGATGACGAGGGCGTCAGACAGGCCGAGCAGGAAGTCGCGGCCAAGACGCTCGGGGAAAGGATAGGGCGTTCCCACCTGCAGCAAACGGTACGAAGGCAGCTCGGTACCCTGCGCAGCAGCTGCAGCCTGTAGGCGCTCCAATGCCTCGAGCGTATAGCCGCGCGAATCGCCGGAACATGCTATGCCCAAAAAGAGCTCGTAGTCGTCGCGCACGTACTCGTCGAGCTTGTTGAACTCGCTTGAGGCAAACTCCTGGGAGATGGTCTCAAGCTCATGGGTCATGCGCTCATGGGCAGCGCGGGACAGAGAGGGGAAAATGACGAAATCGGGTGATTTGACAAAACCGGCCATCTCATGGCGGGGAAGCGACGAGATGTCGTCGGGCACATCGATGCTCGCACAGCCATGGTCGACACGCGTCGTGGGACGGAGAATGACGGGAAGGTGATGCGCCTCGGAAATCTCAAAGGCGGCCTTCGTCATGAGATACGCCTCTTCAGGCGTGGCGGGATCAAGCACGGGGACATGGGCGAACTGAGCGAACTGACGGGAGTCCTGCTCGGTCTGGCTGGAAATGGGACCGGGATCGTCGGCAACGACAACGACCACACCGCCGCGCGTGCCCACATATGACAGGCACATGAACGGATCGGCGGCCACATTCATGCCCACCTGCTTGCAGGTGACGATGACACGACCTCCCGAGTAGCTCACGCCGGCAGCAAGCTCCATTGCGGCCTTCTCGTTGCACGACCATTCGACATGCACCCGGCCTTGGGGATTGTTCTGCGCGATGGTCTCGACAATCTCCGTCGAGGGGGTTCCGGGATATCCGCAGGCAACGTTCACGCCGGCCTCGAGGGCCGCAAACGCAATTGCCTGATTGCCCATGAGCAGACGGCGCATTCTTATGCCTCCGCCAGCGCGCGCTTGTACTCAACCATCTTGTCGCGCCATGCAGGGTCGGAAGCGCCCATGACCTGCACCGCAAGGATGGCGGCGTTCTTTGCCCCGCCGATGGCAACCGTGGCGACAGGCACGCCCGAAGGCATCTGCACCATGGAAAGCAGGGAGTCCAGGCCACCCAGGTCGCTCGTCTTCATGGGGACGCCAATAACCGGCAGGGGTGTCACGGCGGCGACAACACCCGGAAGCGCGGCTGCCTTTCCGGCGGCGGCGATGATGACGCGCATGCCGCGCTCGGCTGCGGTGCTTGCCCACTCGTGAACCTGCATGGGAGTGCGATGCGCGCTGTACACAACAAGCTCGTAGGGAACGCCCATCTCATCGAGCTGGTTGGTGCATGCCTCCATTGCAGGCATATCGCTCTTGGAACCCATGATGATGCCAACCAGCGGCTTTTTCTCTGCCATAGTCTCTCCTAAAATCCCGTTAAGAACCGTTGCTACCAAGAAATGAAAGCCCAACGCACCTCACGCAGCTCGTCGGAGGCATATGCCCGACCAGATTTGGCGTGCTCATCGACAGCATAGTGCTCGTCAAGAAACACTTCGAGGGCAACCTGCTCCTCTGGGGTCAACGAAGAGCCGAGCATGTCGGTCAGGGACTCGATAGCCTCGTTGCGATCGGCAAATGCAGGTCGACTGTGCGTCACGATGTAGGAAATCTCGGGAAAAGCCCCGTGCTGGAACAAGATGTTGGTGCAAAACGCGTAATCCACCACAGGCGGGCGAGTGCGACCCACTGCGGCGAACGCGCGCTCGTCGCGACGGGGTGAGCACCCGGCGGCCACCGTCACACACGCGCGTTCGCGGGCAGTGCGGTCAAGCTTGGTGAGTGCCCCCAAAAGATTGTGCGTGGAAATAGAACGAGAGGCAATGGCAACATCAACACTGTCGGGCTCAATGCCCGCAGCCTGCCAATCATCGTCCCAGGCAAGCAGGCGCACATCGATTGAGTCGGAGACACCAGCCGCGGCGGCACCCTCACGCAGCATCGCAAGCATGCCCTCTGAAAAATCGCACGCGATGACCTTGCATCCCATCTTTGCAAGCGGAATGGCAAGCAGACCGATGCCGCAACCGAAATCAAGCACTGTTTGACCGGGCTTGATCTGGGCGCGCTCGATGAAGGTCCTCTCGTATTCACCCAGGCTGTTCTCGCCGTAACTCTTGGCGCGACCAGACCAATGTGAAGCGTCGGCAGGCCTCACGCGCCGGGAATCCTCGTACTCCCAAGCCTGCTGCCAATCAACCCCGGCAAGCGAGATAACGTTGTCCTGGCTGATATGGTCCACAGCTGCCTACCTTCCCTCCGTAAGAGAACCCTGTGGGCAACCGTCGGAGGAAGGGCACTCCCCGAAGATAAGCGCGTGTTCGTCACCAGGAAGAGCAGCGCGTGCCTGGTCGCGCAGGCTGTTCACACCGATAAAGAACTGGCGCATCATGACAACCATCAGATAGCGGCCACGCGGGGTGAGCGTAAGTACCTCGTCGTCGTCGCGATCGAACGCGCCGTTCATCTTCATGAACGCATACTCAACAGGCAGACCTTGCGCCACCGAGCATCCAAAGCGCTCGTGCCAGGCGCGCTTGTCAATGGAAAGGCCGAACAGGTTCATCATGAACCTGTAGCGCATCCAGTCGCGCTTGGGGAACTTCGTCTGCGCCAACGTGGACAGGCCTCCTTGCGCGATGCGCTCGGAGTAGTCACGCAGGGAGAACGTGTTGATGTAGAGACTGCCGTCGAGATACGAGATGCCGCCCGATCCGATGGCGGGGTATTCCTCATAGTTCACGACGTACTCGTCGATCATCTGACCCTCTTCACGGCTGAACGTGTAGCAGCTCGAGGGACGGAACTCGGGGTTGTCTCCACCGCAGAACCCGTCATAAATCTGATGGTAGAAACGCTCTTCGTTCTTGTAGTCGACGTGGCCCACCGTCTTCTCAATGCTGGCACGGCTCGCCGGAGACACCATGAGCGGGTAGAACGTCGTCTGGTTGGCACCGCTCGCCTTGACCATCTCAATATCATGGGCGACCATTTCGGGTGTCTGACCAGGGAAGTTAAAAATCATGTCGACGTTGAGCGACTTAAAGAGCTTGGCATCGGCAACAGCACGGATGCGCTCGAAAATCACCTGCGAGCTACCGTACTTGTTGTAGCGCGCCATACGCTTGAGCATGTCGTCGTCGAAACTCTGTACACCGACCGAGAGACGCTGCACGAGGCTCGAGAGGTCCTCGAGGTAGCCGGGCACAAGGTGGTTGGGGTTCGTCTCGCTTGAGACGTCGCGGATGGAGGGGAAAAGCTCGCGGGCCAAACCGATGGTTTGCGCGAGCTGGTCCATCATGACCGTGGGGGTGCCGCCGCCCACATAGACTTCCTCGAACATATAACCGCGGTCGGCCAGGCGACGCATTTCCTCGCGCATAGAATCAAAGTACTTGAGAGCACGGTCGCGCTCAAAGGGGAAGCGGTTGAACGAGCAGTACGGACACAGCACCTCACAAAACGGCACATGCATGTACAGCATGTAGTGCTGCTTGGGATTGGGGTCTGGCAGCGTCACGCCCGGCGTGGGGTCGAGCTTGAAGTACTTGCCGCCCAGAAGGCTGACGACACTTGAAAGCATTTTTTCTGCGAGCATGGCGTTACTCCTGCTCCCCTGCCATGAGGCTGGCGGCATCGGGGTCATAGCCTTGGAGCGTACAGGCATACGTGCCGTCGACACCACGCTGCCACACGAAGCTGATAAGCGGCTCGGGAGCCTCATCCTGAGAAGCGGTCTTTGCACCAGCCTGGTCGGCAACGGGAGTCAAGGTGTTAGAGCACACGCTGTAGACAACCGTGTTGACCTCATCGTTTTCAAACATCGCCATGGCAAGCGTGAAAGCCTGACTCTGCGAAGCGCTGACAAGCTGGGGAAGCGTGCGCGGAGAATCGTTCAGCACGACAACCGTTGCCGTCGCGCTCTGCGCGTCGTAGGCGGACGACACCATGCTCGGGAACTTGACGATATCGCCAGCCCAACTCACACCAGAGGTCGCAGCCTTCTCAACACTGGCGGCATCGACCTTCTTGTCAAAGGAAGCTACGCTCATAAGCTGGATGTTCTTGCAAGCAACCTGGGCAAAGAGGATTCCCACGACAAGGATGAACACCACGAAAACCAGCGCGCGGCCAATCACCTTCTCGACCGACATGCCCACGGGATCGTCAAGCGCAATGGGATCCAACGCGTCAACAGACGCACGCTTCTCCTCAAGGCGCTCCATCTCCTCATCGGCCAGCGTGTAGCCGTGCGGGCGTTCAGTGGTCTGCTCGTTTTGAGCATTATTGGGCTCTGACATACGGTCAACTTTCTATGTTGTCGCGAAGTCGACGGACAATGAAACAACTTTGGAACCACCGAGGCGATTCCGGGCCATGCTATACGTGCAACTATAAAGCAGCTGATAAGGTTTTACCAACGTTGAGCGGTCTCTTCGCACAATGGCACTATTCGAACTGCATACGGTAATAGCGCTCGTACGTACCTCCCTGCTTCATAAGCTCATCATGCGTGCCGACTTGCTGCACACGCCCGTCCTCGATAACGGCAATGGCGTGGGCGTGCCGGATGGTAGAAAGCCGATGCGCAATGATGAGAACAGTGCGGCCGCGCGAAAGGGCAGCAAGGCTTTCTTGGACAAGCGACTCACTTTCGTTGTCCAAAGCGCTCGTCGCCTCGTCAAGCACGATGATGGAAGGGTCTTTCAAGAAAACGCGGGCAATGGCGACACGCTGCTTCTGTCCACCCGACAGACGGGCGCCGCGCTCACCGACAAGCGTGTCATACCCTTGAGGCAGGCTGGTAATGAAGTCATGGATGTTGGCCCTCTTGGCTGCCTCGACAATGCGTTCCCTGCTCGCCGAAAAGTCACCATAGGCAATGTTTTCGGCGATGGTCGCATCGAACAGGTAGACGTCTTGCTGCACGAAACCGACGGCTCGCCGCAAACTTGCCAAGCTTACCTGTCTCACGTCGACACCATCGATGCACACGCTGCCCTCGTCGACGTCGTAGAAACGCGGAAGCAGCGAGCAGGTGGTCGTCTTGCCGCCGCCCGAAGGCCCAACAAGCGCAACAGTCTGCCCCGCCTCGACATGCAAGGTAAGACCCCTGAGGGCAGGGGCGTCCTCGCCATAAGAGAAATGGACGTCGTTGAAGTCGACACGGCCGTAGGCAACCTCGAGATCGGGGGCTCCTGTCTGCTCGCGCACGTCGAGAGGGCAGTCCACTATCTCGCAGAAACGCCTGAATCCAGCGGCAGCCTTTTGGAAAACCTCGGTGAAGTTGACGAGCGTCTCGATGGGTGTGGCAAGAATGCCAATATAGAGGGCAAATATCGCAAGGTCAGCAGCAGAAATCTCTCCGAGTGCAACCCGGTAACCGCCAAACACGATGACAACCGTGTACAACATGCCCGAAAGCGTCGAGCTCATGGCATTGAAGAATCCCATGGCCTTGTATGTCGCGGTCTTCGACGAAAGGTAAGCATTGTTGGATGCAGCAAATCGGGTACGCTCGTGGTCCTCGGCAACGAACGCCTTGACGGTGCGCACGCCCTGCAAGGTATCTTCCAGTTGTGAGTTCACGGCAGAAATTTTCACGCGATTGTCGCGAAACGTCGCTTTAAGCTGCTTGTTCTTAACAATGAGATATCCAACCGCCACAGCGCACACAACAAAGACCGCCAGGGCAAGTGCAAGGTCAATGGTGGACAGAATGACAAGCATGCCAACGATCTCGATAACGGAGATGACGATATTCTCCGGGCCATGGTGCGCTGCCTCGGAAATGTCGAACAAGTCATTCGTAACGCGGCTCATAAGATCGCCGGTCTTGGCTTTGTCATACCACGCAAATGAAAAGCGCTCATAGGCGTCGAACAGGTCCTGACGCATGCGCGTCTCCATGCGAACGCCCATGATGTGGCCCCAAGCTCCCACAAAGTAACGGCATCCAAAGCGAACCAGGTACATGGCGACCAAACACGCCAACAAAGTTCCCAGTGCCGAAAGGATTTCTGCCGCATCGCTCGCGAACAGACCCGAACTCAGCGTGCGCAAAATCTGAGGGAAGGCAAGATCAATGCCGGCAACGATGAGGGCGCACGCCATATCTGCCCAAAAGAGCCCGCCTTGTCCCTTGTAATACGAGACAAAGCGGGCAAAAGTTCCAGGTTGGGATGAGTGTTTCATAAGGGCGCTAAGCCTCCATGCGGCGCGAAATCGCCTCGCAGAGAAGAATCCCGACCACCGTTTTGGCGTCGATGACCTTGCCATCGAGGACCTGGTCGACCATCTCGTTGAGATCGACGAGGTCGACGTTGATGAACTCGTCATCGTCGGGTGAAGCGCCCACAAAAGAAAGACCCATGGCCATATAGAGGTGAAGCAACTCGTCGGAATACCCCGGTGCCGGCGCAATGGGCCCGAGATAGGCCATACGTTCGGCCAAATAGCCGGTTTCTTCCATCAACTCGCGCGCGGCGGCCGTAGCGGGATCTTCGCCGGGTTCCATCTTGCCTGCAGGAATCTCGACCGTAACCTGCTCAAGGGGCGTGCGGTACTGATGGACGAGAACAATTTTGCCGTCGTCAGTCAGGGCAATGACAGCCACGGCACCAGGATGACGCACGATGTCGCGATGCCCCAAAGAACCATTGGGCAGGCGCACCGTGGTGTCTTCCACAGAAAGGTAGTCGCCACGCCAGACCATGCGAGAGTCAAGGATAGTCTCAGTGAGACCATCCTGTGGCAAAGAGTCGTCCTCGACGGGCGGCTCGGTCGCCTTTGCCTTGTTGCGAGCACGTCGCGAACGAATGAAGTCGTCGTCGAAAACCGGCGTGACATCGCAGACGGACGCATCGTCGATGGTCGATGCGTCGCTGTCAGCTGCAGGCGAGACAAGCTCCGCCGCGTCGAAGTCCTCCATATGCCTTAATCCTCCCAGGCGCTGCGACCGCGAAGAGCACGGGCGCCGATGTCGCGACGCAGCATCTTGCCATCAAACTCAATGAGGTCACAGCCCTCATAGGCACGTTCGCGAGCCTGGGCGAACGTGGCGCCCAGAGCCGTGACATTGAGAACGCGACCACCGGAGGTGCGCAGAACGCCCTGCTCATCGAGGGTCGTACCAGCGTGGTAGACCGTGACGCCAGGAAGAGCCTCGGCACGCTCGATGCCCAAGATTTCGAGGCCCTTGGGATAAGAACCGGGGTATCCGGCACTTGCAAGGACGACGCTGACCGCCCACTCGTCGCGCCATGCAAGCTCGATCTCGCTAAGGCGACCTTGGGCCACAGCGAGCATGACCTCGACAAGATCGGTCTTGAGACGAGGCAGGATAACCTGTGTCTCAGGATCGCCGAAACGAGCGTTGAACTCAAGCACCTTGGGCCCCTCAGGCGTGAGCATGAAGCCACCGTACAGCACGCCGCGGTACTCGATGCCGTCAGCGACAAGACCGTCTGCCGCCGTCTGCATTGCGGCAGCCATGGTGGCGTATTCCTCATCAGTGACGATGGGCACCGGCGAGTAGACGCCCATGCCGCCCGTGTTGGGACCCAGATCACCCTCCAAGGCACGCTTATGATCCTGGGCAGTAGCCATGAGACGCACGGTGGAACCGTCGACGAAAGCGAGCAGCGAGCACTCGGGACCCGTCAGGCCCTCTTCGATAACGACGGTAGAGCCGGCTTCACCGAAGTGGCCCGAGAAGCAATCGCGCACAGCCTCAAGAGCCTCCTGCTCGCTGGTGGCGACGACGACACCCTTACCGGCGGCAAGGCCGTCAGCCTTCACCACGAGAACCTTCACGCCAGCAGCGAAGCGCTGCGAGACGTAAGCATCGGCACCGGCCTGCTCGGTAAAGCTGCGATACGCAGCAGTGGGAATGCCGTGGCGCTCCATGAACTCCTTGGCGAAGCGCTTGGATCCCTCCATCTGCGCACCCTGGGCGCCCGGGCCAAAAGCAGGAATGCCCTTGGCGCGTACCGCGTCGGCAACGCCGGACACAAGCGGGGCCTCGGGACCGATGACCACAAGCCCCACGCCGTGCTCGGCGGCATAATCGGCCACCGCGGCAGGGTCGTTGATGTCGAGCTTGATGTTCGTCGCAATGGCAGCCGTTCCACCGTTGCCGGGAGCAACGTACAGCTCATCGCACAGCGGCGAAGCCTTGAGCGCGACCGCGATGGCATGCTCGCGACCGCCCGAACCCAGAAGCAGGATATCCATGGTGCCGTGTCCCCTCAATCTCTTTGACAGTCCCGAACCCTCGGGTCGTTACCAATACCTCATGATGGTCTGCTCACGCGAAGGACCCACGGCCACGATGGAGACGCAGACACCTGCAAGCTCCTCGATAAAGGCAATGTAGTCCTTGGCGGCCTGAGGCAGCTCATCGAACGTACGGCAACCGGAGATGTCGCAGTTCCAGCCCTTGACCTCTTCGTAGATGGGCTTGGCGTGATGGAAGAGGGTCTGGTTCTGCGGGGCGGTGCGGAGAATCTGGCCATCGCAGTCATAGGCGACGCAGACCTTGATGGTGTCGAAAGCCGACAGGACGTCGAGCTTGGTGATGGCAAGGTCGGTCAGACCATTCACGCGAGCAGCATAGGCGATGGTAACGGCGTCGTACCAGCCACAACGGCGCTTACGACCCGTCGTGACGCCATACTCACCGCCGATCTGGCACAGCTTGTCGCCGCACTCGTCGTCCTCGGGAATCTCGGTGGGGAAGGGGCCCGAGCCAACGCGGGTAATGTAAGCCTTCGCAATGCCAAGCACGCGGTCGACATACTTCATGCCCACGCCAGAGCCCGTGACGGCACCGCCGGCCGAGCAGTTCGACGAAGTGACGAAGGGATACGTGCCAAAGTCGATGTCGAGCATCGTGGCCTGGGCACCCTCGAAGAGGACCTTCTTGCCGGCCTCGAGCTCATTGTTGAGCATGATGGAGGTCTCGGCGATATGCGGGGCAAGCCTCTCGGCGTAAGGGAGGTACTCGTCGCAGATCTGGTCAACGGTATAGGTGGGCAGACCGTACACCTTGGAGAGGATATCGTTCTTCTCAGGCAGGGCCGCAGCGACCTTCTCGCGGAAGATGCCTGGATCGAGCATGTCCTGCATGCGCAGGCCCATGCGCGAGGCCTTGTCCTGATAAGCCGGGCCAATGCCACGACGCGTGGTGCCGATCAAGTTCATGCCCAGGCGACGCTCGGAAGCACCGTCGAGGTCGCGGTGATACGGCATGATGATGTGGGCGTTGCTCGAGATCGTAAGGCGCTCGCAGCTGATGTCTTCCTGCGCCAGCGTGTCAATCTCACCCAGAAGGACCTTGGGATCCACGACGCAGCCATTGCCGATAACAGGGGTCACGTTGTCGTACATGACACCCGAGGGAATGAGGTGCAGCGCCAGATGGTGCTTGGGCGTGATGACCGTGTGGCCGGCGTTGTTGCCGCCCTGGAAGCGCACCACGTAATCATAGTCGCTGGAGAGAAGGTCGGTAATCTTACCCTTGCCTTCATCGCCCCATTGAGAACCGACAAGAACAGTTGCGGGCATGGTTGCTCTTTTCGCATCAAGGCCGGGCACATGCGCACCTCGGCCGACATACAGACGAAAAGATTATAACCGCGCAGGCGCCTCAACAATGGGCAGGTCGTGCGTCGGCGCAATCTATGCGCAAGCTCAATACCGCTTGCCCACGTTAGGTTACCCCTCGTGGAGGGCCAGGTTGCGAAACGCGGTACGGTCGGCAATGAACGCAAGTGGCACCGTCACGCCCGAGCGACCTGCACGGTTCTTTGCAACGATGACGTTGGCAGTGCCCAGAGGCGGCCTTTCATGACGCTCGTCGGCCGCCTCTTCCTCGGAAAGGGAACGGTCGAGGAACATGACCGTGTCGGCGTCCTGCTCGATTGCGCCGGACTCACGCAGGTCCGCCAGGACCGGTCGCTTGTCGGGGCGCTTGTCGACCTCGCGGTTAAGCTGCGACAGAGCAATGACGGGAACCTTGAGGTCCTTGGCCAGAACCTTGAGGGCACGGGAAATCTCACCCACGGCAGTAGACATGGAGTCGTTCTTGTTGCGACCAACAGGCTCGATGAGCTGCAGGTAGTCGACGATGATGAGACCATGGTCTTTTCCGTGCAGCAAACGGCGTGCCTTAGTGCGAATCTCGATGACGTTGGTACCGGCCGTATCGTCGATGGTTATATCGATGTTGTTGAGGCGCTCGGACGCCTCAAAGATGGCCGGCCACATCTCGTCGGGGACGTTACCGGAACGCACGTCCTCGTTTGAGACGGCAGCCTCCGAACAAATCAGACGGGTCGCGATCTCAGAGCCACTCATCTCGAGCGAGAAGAAAAGTACGCTGACGCCCGCTTTGGCCGCGTTAAGGGCAAGCGAAAGAGCAAACGAGGTCTTACCAACACCGGGTCGAGCGCCCACAACATTGAGTGAGCCGGGTCGCATGCCCATCAAGATCTTGTCAAGCATGTCGAAGCCCGTCGCAACACCGGCAGTGTGACCACGGTTGAGGGCGATTTCCTCAATCTCGGCGTACGCCTCTTGCACGAAGTCGCCCAAGGGACGGGCATTCGAAGATACCTGTTTATCGGTAACGGTGAGCAGGAGCTCCTCAGACTGGCGCACGATGTCTTCGATGTCATCAGGTGGAGCGTCAAACGCAAGCGCCGTGATGGAGGTCGACGCGGCGATGAGCCTACGCAGAATTGCATCGCGCTTGACGATGTCGGCATGGTGGCGCCAGTTGACCAAGGCAAAGGAGTTGTTTGCAAGGTCAACGATGAACGCAGGACCTCCCACTCGGGCAAGATCACCCGATGCGGCAAGGTACTCGGTAAGAGAGACCTGGTCGATGGGGATGTCACGACGGTGCAGCTCGAGAATGGCTGCGAAGACTGTGCGGTTGGAGGGACGGTAAAAATCGTCGACTTGAAGCTTGAACGCCAATTCAGGCGTGACCTCGGCCGACAGAATCGCCGCAGCAAGAACGGCAGCCTCGGCTTCGGGACTTTGCGGGAGCGGATTTCCACCTGTAAGGCGCGGATCGTTCTCGTTAATGTCCATCGAAGCAGCTCCTCCTCAATGCTCGTCGTTTCATATCTTACGCCAGCGGCGTGCGCCGTGTGCGAACTCTTGATTGTAGTCGTGAACCCGATGGCGGGCATCCCCGTCCTTGGTCGCGCATGAAAAAAGGGACACCGACACGTCGGCGTCCCTTTGTCAAAGCTATGCGCAGAGCAGAGCCGATTTACTCGGCGTCAGACTCCTCGGCAGCCTCGACCTCAGCCTCAGCGGCCTTGGCCTCAGCAGCAGCAGCGTCGATGGCAGCGAAGCCAGCGGCGTTGTTGACCTGAACCTCGATGTTGGCGACGATGTCGCGATACAGCGAGATGACAGCCGTGTGCGAACCAGCCTCCTTGACGGGGCGCAGGTCGATACGGTGACGGTCAACCTCGAGGCCACACTGGGCCTGGAGAGCCTCGGAGACCTGGGCAGCGGTGACAGAACCGAAGAGCTGGCCCTCGTCGCCCAGACGGACCTCGATGCGGACAGACTTGCCCTCGAGCTCAGCAGCCTTCTCGTTGGCCTCAGCGATACGAACAACCTCGCGCTTGGCGATGTTGTTGCGCTTCTGCTCGAGCTGCTTGAGGTTGCCCTCAGTAGCCTTGATAGCGATCTTCTGAGGGAAGAGCCAGTTGTTGGCGAAACCGTCGGCAACGTCGATGACGTCGCCCTCGCCACCCTTCCCCTTGAGCTCGCCCAAGAGAATAACCTTCATTGTTAGTACTCCTCACGTTGAGGCCTGCTCGAAGCAGGGCCTTCAGCCAGTTTACTCACCTTCGCCGCAGCTGTGGCGCCCAGACCGCCCTGTACGGGCCAACTTGCGAAAGTTGGCCCAAACGTCGACAAGTCCCAGGACGCACACGACGGACAGGCTCATCTCGATCAGCAAAGCCGTCGAGATAACCAGTACGCGGGGAACCGCTCCCCAACCATGCGAGTCCATAAGGCTCAACATCACGGCAAACCCCTGGAGGAAAAAGACCAAGCGTAGGCACAAGATGATGTTGAGGGCAACAACCCCCACACCTTCAGGCACCCCGGCGGCCATGACCCATCCTGCCAGACAAGCCAATGCGACGATAAACACAGCGACGAGCCAAAGCGGCACATCGAAGCGTTTGAACGCCCCGGTGACTCTCTGGTAGGAGTCCCGTCGTGCAACGATGAGACCCAAAGACCCCAAGAGCACGATGGATATGGCCCTCACCACATAGATAAGGGGCCAGGTCCTCCCCAGAAGCTCGACGGTAGAATCAACAGTGGCAGAAACTGACACCGAGGATGTTCCCGTCGGCAGAGATGCGGTCATGACCTGGCGAAGCTCTTCGAGCAGCGCTTGGACATAAGCCGCAAAATTCTCACCCTGCAACATCAAAAGCGATGCATCTGCCCCGATGAGTAACGCGGTTAGAACCGCGATGAGGCAAACGATCGAAGTGACGCTCACACGCCCAGGCAAAAGCAACGCAATTGCCAAGGCGGCGAGAGCACAGGGCAAGACGAGCGATGCATAATCCCACGTCGCGAAGGAAAGGGCGATACCCGGTCCAAGACATCCTGCGATAGCCCAAAGGGCGCGACCTTCTTCCTTTCGAGCAAGCAACCATGCTCCGAAGACCATGAGTGCAGTGCTCACACCAGGAAGAACTATCGTGCCGAGAGAGCCAATGACGCAAAGAACGAACTCAAACACGGGCTGGGCGGGACGGTGCTGCTTTCCTGGCAACTCAACGAGAGACTCAGGTGAAGCTTGCGTCTCGTCCATGGCATGCCTCTTTAGCCTCGACGATCCCTGCTGCCGCTGACAACCGTGACGGTGTAGGGCACGAGGGCCATGACGCGGGCACGCTTGATGGCAACAGCCATCTCGTGCTGATGCTGCCTGCAAGCACCGGTGACACGACGGGGCTTAATCTTGCCGCGATCGGTCATATACTTGCGAAGAAGAGCCACATCCTTGTAGTCGATGAACTCGACCTCTTCCTTGCAAAGCTGGCAATACTTCTTGCGAGGCTGACGCTGAAAATCGTTGGCCATGGTGGCTTGACCTCCTTTACGCTAAATCCGAAGTGAAATGGGCTGGGGATTCCTAAAACGGAATCTCCTCGTCATAAATCTGGTCTGCGGGCGGCATAGCTGCAGGAGCGGCATATTGCTGCTGCGGAGCAGGGGCATACGAGGAAGAATACGACTGCTGGGGCGCAGGTGCGTAAGCCTGAGGGGCTCCGCCGTCCTGAGCACCCTGACCGCGGCTGGGCAACTCGAGCTCATCAACGATAACCTCGATTTTGCTGCGCTTTTGGCCGTCGCGCTCCCACTGACTCCAACGAAGGCGACCTTCAATGCAGACGAGCATACCTTTAGTAAGAATGCGCGACAGCGATTCAGCGCGAGCGCCGAACATGGTGCAATCGATGAAGTTGGTGTAGTCTTCCCACTGGCCAGTTTGAACGTTGCGTCGACGATCGTTGACTGCCACGCCCATACCCAGGACCGGCGTGCCGCCGGCGGTCTGCCGAAGCTCCGGATCGCGGGTAAGCCTGCCAGAGATAATGACCCTGTTGATGTTTGCCATACCGTCCACACTCCTTACATCGCCGGGAATGTCGCCCTAGGGCGACAAACCCGAATCACATTAAGCCTCCGCGCGACGGACGATCATGGAACGGACAACGCCGTCCAGAATGCCGAGAACGCGGTCAAGCTCTGCGATGCAGGCAGGATCGAGCTGGAAGTTGATCAGGGTGTAGTCGCCCTCGGTGAGCTTGTCGATGGTGTAAGCGAGCTTGCGCTTACCCCAATCCTCGACGGATTCGACAGCACCACCGTTCTCAACGATAGTGGAATCGATCCTCTTCATCACACCGGCGCGAGCCTCGTCATCAAGAGACGGGTTCACAAAGAACAGCAGTTCATAAGCCTTCATGGTGTCACCTCCTCTGGGCTAAAGTGGCTTCGGATCTCGTGAAGGCTGTGTCCGAAGCAGGGAATGACAGCGGTTAAGGATACCCCGCAACCATGCAAGTAGTCCAGTATAATTTTCTACCTGCGCTGCATATCCATAACTTGCCATCCATAATCGTCCGCGCAAGCACAACCTAGCATTATTTCGCCGTGACTTCTTGTAATGCCCATGACAGGAAATGCGTCATGTACGTCACAAAACATTACGGTTGGACCTCCTCGTGCCAAGTTCAAGCCCATATGCATGCGGCCCAACTGGAATACTTCCAGCCGGGCCGCATGCATCAAACATATGACAAAGAAGATTTACTCGGCACAATCCTCAGCTGCAGGCTCAACAACTTGGTCGCCAGATTCAGGCTCCTCGGCCTTGTCGGCGTCGGAATCCACAGGTGCTCCGTCGGCTGCAACGCCTTCCTCGCGCTGCAACGCAACCAAACCGCTGACGATCGGCTTCGTACCGGCGGGATAGAGCGTGGGGGCAGGACCGGCATAGACAAAGTCAGCCTCAAACGTGAAGCCTTCGGCATCCTTGGTGTAAAGCAGCACGAGAATGTAAGCGTCGGCGCTTCCGCGATCGGCGACCTCAGCCACGATGCAGTCAAGCGTGCCGTCATCAGTCTCGACGTCGCCGTCGTAGCACAGCACATATGCCTCAGGCATGTCCTGGGCAACGAGCATCTTCACGCTCTCGCGCACGCCCTCCGGAGAGGATGCGGGGTGGTCGTTGACCTCGACGCCCTCATCGACAACCGTCACAGTGAACGGATCGAACTGCCCCATGGTATTGAGGCGCTGTTGAGCCTCGTTGAAGGCAAAGTTGAGCGCCTGCTGGGCGTTGTCGGAAATCTGAAGGGTCACTTGATCCATGGCGTTGCTCACTTTCTCGTCATGTTGTAGCTGCACAAAGCCCTTAGTATACAAAAAAAGCGCCATGCGGCGCTTTAAAAAGTCTATCTGGCGGAGGGAGAGGGATTCGAACCCTCGTAGCCAGGGACACTGGCTAAACGGTTTTCGAGACCGCCGCATTCAACCACTCTGCCATCCCTCCAAGGATGGAAAACGGGGCGCGACCAATATGATCGACGCCCCGAGAAAGTTCTGGCGGAGGGCTAGGGATTTGAACCCTAGAGACGGTTTTGCCGCCTACACGATTTCCAATCGTGCTCCTTCGGCCACTCGGACAGCCCTCCGTAAGCGAGGTTCAAGTATACGCATTTCTCCGTTCGCGTCCAGTTCTTTGCACAAATCCCCCGCCTCATCACTTAGTCACCACAGATAAGCGTACAATCCAGCGCATCATCTTCACGAGGAGACACTATGGATGTGCTGCAATCCTTTTTCTGCTCTCTGTTCACGCTCGGTGACCCGAGTGCGGCTAGCGTGAGCTTCCCTATAGCGTTGGAGTTTGGCGCCGTCCTTGCCGGTGCAGTGTCAGGCGCCCTTACCGCATGCAACATGCGCATGGATCTTATCGGAGTGTGCGTTCTGGCCGCAGCCAGTTCACTGGGCGGCGGTTTGATACGCGACATGATTCTCTCCGACCAGGGCGTTTACATGCTCGACTATCCCCAGGCAATGCTTTGCTGCATTGTCGTCGCCTTTCTTGCCTTTTTCTTTTCAAGCCTCATTCAGCGTTTTGAAAAGCCCATTGCCTTCTTCGATATCGTAAGCGTGGCCTTGTTCACCGTTTCAGGTGCAGACAAAGCGCTCGTTGCCGGATATGGCATTTCTGCAGGCATAGTTTTGGGAGTACTCACCGCCGTGGGTGGAGGCGTCATCCGCGATGTCATCGTAGGGCGAGTACCTGCCATCTTTCGAGCAAGCAACTTCTATGCCGTCTGCTCCCTGGCAGGCGCACTTGTCTATTGCCTGCTTGTCACAAATCACATGGTGAAGGATTGGGCTGCCCTGGTAAGCGCCGCAATCGTGCTGTCTTTGCGATATCTGTCGCTACACTACAACTGGCACACGTGCGCGCCTATCGATTTGGCGCAGCGTTATGCACGACGTCATGACACTTGCCCAGACAACCTGAAAGACCGGGAAGAAAAGACTGAGGGAGAAGATTAGAGCGTTGCGGAAGCTGCTTCCTCTTGAACCTCGTCGATAACGTCATCGACCGTAGGATTGTAAATCGCCTGAGTGGCAAGGCCCACCTCTTCGAGGTCAAGAACCTGCAAGCCACCCTCATCATACACAGCAATGGTCGAGGATGCCTCAAGGTTGTTGACATAGAGTTCGAAGAGTTGCGTCCTAAGCGAATCGCGCAGATTCTGCTTGATGGAGGCCATGATGTCGCTGGGAACATCTGACAGGTCGATGTCTCCGGCATTATCCGTCTTGGCCTGATAGAAGCCTGTGCACGTGATGATGTAATAGCCGAAGCGCGTCCTCACGATAGAGGAAGTCTCCCCAGGCTCAAGCTCATTGAGAGCATCCTGGTATTCCCGGGGGAACGTGGTAAGGAAGTCCCAACCAGCTTCACCGCCCTGATCGGCAGTGGAATCCATCGAGTAGGTGCGGGCCATCTCGGCAAAATCAGCGCCGTTGTCAAGCTCGTCTTTCACCTCGCGCGCAAGGCTGTAATCCGTCTGCGAGAACAAGATGAAGGAGGAACGCTTCGTCTCAAGACCGGCAATCATCGTACGCGCATAGCGACTGATTTGCTCGGAGGTTGGCTCAGGCTCAGGGATAACGACATCACGCAGACAAGAGCGAAGCATCTGTTCGCGCACGGCGGTCGTGTAGCTTTCCTCGGTATAGCCCGAATTGTTAATTGCCGACAGGAAAGAGCTGCGATTGGGATAGAGGCTCGCAACATCGTTGACAGCAGCCTGTACGTCGCTATCGGACAGTTCGACACCCAAATCCTGGGCGGCAGACTCGAGCAGAACCGCATCAATCAAGTTGCAAATGACCTGTGCACGGAAGTCCCATGCAGTCATGTTCTGCGCAGCAAGGTAATTCTGCTGGTCGGCAACAGTCGTGAGGCCCAGACGCGTATATTCCGCCTGCACAGCCTTGTTCACCTCGACTTGGGTGATGACCGTGCCGTTGACAACGGCCGCCACATCCGAAGCTTCAAGATGGTTTGCCTCAAGGGCCTCGCTGACCATGG
The DNA here is from genome assembly GCA_902464015.1 of uncultured Coriobacteriales bacterium. Taxonomy (GTDB): domain Bacteria; phylum Actinomycetota; class Coriobacteriia; order Coriobacteriales; family UMGS124; genus UMGS124. The sequence goes on from CABQHM010000027.1 coordinate 23,948, forward strand.
TCTGCGTGTCTTCGGAAGTGACAGTGCTCGCCGATGCCGAGCAACCGGAAATGATTGCACAAGCAATGCAGAGTGAAGATACAGACAGCGCAACGATGGCTGACGTTGAAACGCGATCCATAAGCCCCCCTTACGCTATCTTCCTTACTGCCTGCTATCAGAAACATTCATAGGCTACTTGCAAGAAAACAAATGACAGTGCAGGTCATGTGTGCAACGTTCAACTTCAAATAAAAACAAAAGGCCGAAGGGGTCCGCTCGGTAAACGGTGCCCCTTCGGCCTGCGACGGTTGATACCGTGTCGGCTGTTCTTAGAACTCGAGTTCCTCGAGACGGTCAAAGACGACCTGGATGCGCGTGAGGAAATCCCACGGATCGAAAATCTCATCGAGCTTCCCAGCGCTGAGCGTGCACTCGGGGTCTGCCTCGAGACGCTCGCGATAGGTAGGGCCATTCACCGCCTGCTGGATGTCTTCCCACACAGCCATGGCGTTGCGCTGCACGATGGTATAGGCCGCCTCGCGGGTGATGCCCGTGTCGACAAGAGCAAGCAGGACCTTGCTGGAGAAGATGAGCCCGCGCGTGCGGTTGAGGTTGTGCTTCATCTTCTCGGGGTACACCTGCAGGCCGTCGAGCATCCACTGCATCTTGCCGAACATGTAGTCAAGCGCGATGAACGAGTCGGCAAGGGCCACGCGCTCGGCACCGGAGTGCGAGATGTCACGCTCATACCACAGGGCGACGTCGTCATATGCAACCTGGGCGTTTGCCTTCACGACGCGCGCAAGGCCGCACACGCGCTCGGCGGTGATGGGGTTGCGCTTGTGAGGCATGGCGGAAGAGCCCTTCTGACCCTTCTTGAACGGCTCTTCAGCCTCGATGACGTCGGACTGCTGCATGAGGCGAACCTGCATGGCGATGCTCTCAAGCGTGGAGGCCGTGACGGCGAGCGTCGACATGACCTGGGCATGACGGTCGCGGGCAAGCACCTGGGTCGACAGCGGGTCGGGGGTGAGACCGAGCTTGGCGCAGACATACTGCTCCACGAACGGGTCGATGGAGGAGTAAGTGCCCACTGCACCCGAGATGGCACCGGTGGCTGCAACCTCGCGAGCCTGCTCGAGGCGAGTCTGGGCACGCTTGAGGGCCCATGCCCAAGAACCAAACTTCATGCCGAAGGTCATGGGCTCGGCATGAATGCCATGCGTGCGGCCCACGCACAGGGCATCTTTGAGCTCAAAGGCACGGCGGCGGCACGTCTCACCGAGCTGCTTGACGTCAGCAAGAATGATGTCGATGGCCTGCGTGATCTGATAGGAAAGCGCGGTATCGCCCAGGTCGGAGCTCGTCATGCCGTAGTGCACCCAGCGGGAAGGCTTGGGGTCTCCCTCGGGAATCTCGGCGTCGATGTAGGAACCCATGTTCGTGAGGAAGGCAATGACGTCGTGGTTGGTGACTGCCTCGATCTGGTCGACTTCCTCCTTGTTGAAGGCGGCATGCTCGGAAATCCAAGCCGCCTCTTCCTTGGTGATGCCGATCTTGCCCAGCTCAGCCTGGGCCTCGCAAGCCGCGACCTCAACTTTCTGCCAAATGGCGTACTTGTTCTCAAGCTCCCAGATGGCTCCCATTTCAGGGCGGGTGTAGCGATCGATCATGGTCATCCTCTCGTCTCACAAACCTGACAATAATCCAAGAAAGGCCCCGCCCAGTTTCCCAGGCGAGGCCTTGAAAAGCAAATCTTAGGCGTTGGCGGCGGCCGCGGCGTTCATGGCGCGGACCTTGGCCTTGCGGCGCTCGGTCTCGGTGAGCAGACGCTTGCGCATGCGGATGTGACGCGGGGTCACCTCGACAAGCTCGTCATCGGCGATGTACTCGAGGGCCTCCTCAAGCGTGAAGGTACGCTTGGGGGTAAGCTGCACGGCGATGTCAGCCGTGGAGGAACGCTGGTTGCCCAGGGACTTGGTACGCGCGACGTTGACGACCATCTCGCCCTCGCGAGGCTGCTCGCCCACAATCATGCCCTCGTAGCACTCGTCGCCCGGCTCAACGAAGAGCTGGCCGCGCTCCTGCAGGGTGCCCAGAGCGTAAGCGACGGCGGCCTCGGTGGACATGGAGACCATAAGACCGTTCTTGCGGGCGTTGATGTCGCCTGCGTAGGGGCCGTACTCGAGGAACGTGTGGTACATCATGGCCTCGCCGTGGCTGACGTTGAGCACGCGGGTCTTGAGGCCCATGAGGCCGCGGGTGGGGATCTTGAACTTCACGTTGGCGCGGTCGTCGTAGGTCTCCATGTTGGTCATGACGCCACCCACGAAGCCGAACTGCTCGATGACCTTGCCGGCGTACTCGGCGGGAGTCTCAACCACGGCCTCCTCGTAGGGCTCGAGGAGCTTGCCGTTCTCGTCCTTGTGGTAGATGACGCGGGGACGGCCGACCTGGAACTCGTAGCCCTCGCGGCGCATGCTCTCCATGAGAACGGTCAGGTGCAGAATGCCGCGGCCGGCGACCTCGACGCCCGAGTGATCCTCGAGCTCGTTAATGGACATCGTGATGTTGGCCTCTTTCTCGGCCATCAGGCGCTCCTTGAGCTGGCGGGCGCCCACGATGTTGTTCTGGTCCTCGCGACCCACGAGCGGCGAGGTGGAAGCCTCAAAAATGACCGACAGCGTGGGGGGATCAACGTGAAGGGGCTCAAGGTGCTGGGGGTTCTCAGGATCGGTGAACACGTCGCCGATGTCGGTGGCGTCAGCACCCACAACTGCGGCGATGTCGCCAGCCTGAGCCTCAGTGCACTCCTTGCGGCCAAGATAGTCGAAGGTGAAGAGCGTCTTGACCGTGGCCGTGGAAGTGGAGCCGTTATTCTTGACGACAGCGATCTTGTCACCCTTGTGCACCGTGCCGGAGTAGATGCGGCCCACGCCGATGCGGCCAAGGAAGTTGTCGTGGTCGACGTTGACAACCTGCATGGCAAGAGGGGCGTCGACGTCAACGTCGGGAGCGGGCAGGCCGTCGACGATCATGTCGAGCAGCGGGTACATGTCCATGTTGCCGTCTTCAGGATCAAGACGGGCATAGCCGTTGACACCGGAGGCAAACACGACGTGCTCCATGGAGAAGGTGAGCTGCTCGTCAGTGGCGCCCAGGTCGCACATCAGGTCGAGCACGTCGTTGACGGCAGCCTCGGGACGGGCACCGGGACGGTCGATCTTGTTGATGACGATCATGATGGAAAGACCGGCAGAGATAGCGTTGGAGAGCACGAAACGCGTCTGGGGCATAGGGCCCTCGAAGGCGTCAACGAGCAGCAGGGCTCCGTCAGCCATATGCAGAACGCGCTCGACCTCGCCACCGAAGTCAGCGTGGCCAGGAGTATCAATCACGTTGATCTTGATGCCCTTGTACTCAATGGAGATGTTCTTGGCAAGGATGGTGATGCCGCGCTCGCGCTCCTGGTCGTTAGAGTCGAGGATGCGCTCCTGCACCTCCTGGTTGGCACGGAAGGCGTCCGTCGCACGCAGGAGCTTGTCGCACAAGGTAGTCTTACCATGGTCGACGTGGGCGATGATTGCAACGTTTCTCAAGTGCTCCTGACGCATATGTTTTTCAACCTTTCAGACGTAACGTGCGTACATGCGATAAGAATAGCGAGTTCTATGCGAGTAACTCCACCACACCGGCAGGTGCAACATCTGAGCACACAAAGTTTTGCTCATCGGCGGGGTTGTCATAGGTAAGGTAGGCGGAATAGCCCTGCGAAAGGCCTTTCTCGCCGTATTCGACGATGAGGGCGGGAACATATCCCTCTTCAAAGCCTTCGTCGATTGCGCCGTCGTACGCAATGGCATAACGCACGGCGGGGCCGGTAAGACCCTCAATCGACTGCTTGCCGGTGGCTGCCGCGCGCACGCGCGCACGGGCCTCCTCAATGCTTTCCTCGAAGTCATCGTCATCAAAGGTGAGCAGCGTTGCCTTGCCGGCCTTGTCGGCAACGGCAAGGCTCACCGAAAGCTCGCCAGAGGTGGCAAGAATATCGAGTGCATAATCAATGAGGGAACAGGTGAGGTCGTCGAGCTCTTGGCTGATGGGCTCGGGGGTGCAGGGCGCGTCATGTGCGTCGCTCATCATGCTTCCTTCCTGTCGGTATCTTCGTGCTCAACATCCTGGTCGGAACCAATCACAGGCGCCTCAAGCGCAGCGGGGACCTTCTGGGTGGATGCGACATCCTCGTCATCGGTCAAACCCAGCGCACATTTAAAAGAGGCAATCGACTCGTCGATGGCCAAGATATGACCTTTGAGCTTGCGACACGTGAGGATGGAACGCGTGAGAACCGTGGAGGCGACCACGGCTGCAACGGCAAGTACGGTGAAGATGGCAATGCGTGCCATCATCAGGCGCACGTAGCGCAAGGCGACGAATCCCACAACAATGCATACCAACAAGGCGATGATGGAATTGCGGCGAGCTTCCTGCTGAACACCCAGGTATATACACACCTGTTGGCGCAGGAGCTCCACACCCTTCAACCGTGACTGTTTCTCGACGAGAGCGGTCACACGCGTTTTGCCCTTGCGGGGATTTGCATACAAGTCCACCTGACGGGCCGCTGAGCGGTTGTGCGGGTTGAGAAGGTACTTCTTTGCCTCGCGAGCTTTGTTGAGGAAATGATCGACGCGGTTCTGCAAAGCCGGGATGTCGGAGAAGTCAAACTCCCCCACAGCCTTTTCCAGTCCATAGAGGGCCATCGTGATGTCCTCGTCGCTTGCCCCCTCCTCCAAACCGAGGGCATGCAGGGCCTCGAAGCGATTCATATGGACGGCTCCCTCCACGCGCCGGAATAACAAAAAGGGCCGGCCAGGTTTCCCCGTCCGACCCGCTCGTTTCGATGGTGGAGATGAAGGGGTTCGAACCCTCGGCCTCAGGCTTGCAAAGCCCGCGCTCTCCCAGCTGAGCTACATCCCCATAGGTAAAAATAAACGCCCCAGCGGCGACTCGGCTCACGCTGAGGCGTTTATTACCAAGTAAATGGTGGGCCCGACAAGGTTCGAACTTGTGACCTCCCGGTTATCAGCCGGACGCTCTGACCAACTGAGCTACGGGCCCTCAAAACGCGGGGATTAATATACAACGTCCTCAAGCCTGACGTCAACAATGAATTTGATTTGTGAAGACATCATCATAATTCAAAACAGCTACAATGGGCAACCTATAGTGAGCAAAGAGGAAGCGAGAGGAGGCTGCAGTGATACGCGTGAATCTAGAGACGGTCGCAATGGGCTCGATCCCTGGCACAAGCCTCGTTCTTTTGAGGCCGGTAGCAGGTGAAAAGCACCGAGACTCCGTGCTTCCCATTTGCATCGGCCCCGTGGAGGCAGCCTGCATCGGCCGTGCCCTCAATCCCGACGGCGCAAGCCGGCCCATGACGCATGCGCTCCTCAATGCTGCCATCGTGCAGCTTGGCGGGCAGGTAAGCCATGTGTCCATCGACAAGGTGAGCGGCACTGTGTTTTATGCCAGCATTCACATCAAGCGCATCTGCGATGAGGTCTGCATCGATTCGAGGCCCTCTGATGCCATCGCGTTGGCGGTGCGAGCCCAAGCCCCCATCTACGTCGACGACGCAGTGATGGCCTCGGCGAGCTTCCCGGCATGGGTCAACGTCCCCAAAGAGGCACAAAAGGCCATGCAGGAGGAGTTTCACAGCTTTGTGGAGGAGCTCAACCCCGAAGACTTCTCGTTGTAGAACCAATCGCACTCATATCGCGCACGAAAAAGGGCCTGTCCGCTCGCTTCATTGGGAAGCATTGAGCGGACAGGCCCTTCCTTTTCAAGCACGCAAGGTCAGTGACGACCTCGAAAACCGCTACTCCCCGGCTTCGAGCGCCTCGTCGACGGAACCTTCCTCGCCGTCGCCCAGGTCGACCTCATCAAGGCCGCCGTCGGTCACGGCGTTGAGGTCAAGGGTGCCCTGGCCTGACAGCTGGGCTGCCTTGGACTTGTTGTTGGGGCGCATACGAGCCACAGCCATGACCCTGTCGCCGTCGGCCACGTCCATGATGCGCACGCCCTGCGTGGAGCGACCGAGCTTCGAGATGTCGTTGGCACGCACGCGAATGACAACGCCTTCGGCGGAGACAATCATAATCTCATGCTGCGGACCGATGACCTTCACACCTGCAAGCAGGCCCTTTTTCACCGTCATCTGGATGGTGTAGACACCCTGACCACCACGATTCTGCTCGGGGTACTCGCTGATGGGCGTGCGCTTGCCATAGCCCTTCTCAGTGATGACGAACAGGTCGCCGTTGCCGTTGGTCGTCTCCATGGAGAGCAGCTTGGCACCGTCGGTAAGGGCGATGCCCTTGACGCCCATGGTATTGCGGCCAGTGGGGCGCACCTGCGACTCGTCCCACTTGATGGCCTTGCCGGCATCGGACACCAGGATGATCTTGTCGCCCTCGTGCACGCGACGCACGGCAATGAGCTCGTCGGTGGGACGCAGCAGGATGGCGATGATGCCGTCGCGACGCGACTTGGCAAACTCTGCCAGCGAGGTCTTCTTGACCATGCCCTCACGCGTGGCAAAGAACCAGTAGTCGTTCTCCGGGAAGTCGCGCGTGTTCACAACGGCGGCGACAGTCTCGCCTTCCTCGAGCGGCAGCAGGTTCACGATGGCCGTGCCGCGAGCCGTGCGGCTGGCAAGCGGCAGCTCGTGGACCTTGAGGCGGTAGACCTTGCCCTTGTTGGTGAAGAAGAGGACGTACTCGTGAGTCGAGGCCACAAAGATGCGGTCGACGAAGTCATTCTCTTTGAGGTTCACGCCCTGCATGCCCTTGCCACCGCGGTTCTGCGAGCGGTACGTGGCAACAGGCAGGCGCTTCACATAACCCGAAGACGTGATGGTGACGACCATGTCCTCATCGGCGATGAGGTCCTCGACGTTGAGCTCCTTGGTGCCCTCATGGCTGATCTCGGTGCGGCGCGGGTCGGCAAACTTGTCCTTGATCTCGCGCATCTCTTCCTTGATGACGCCCAGGATCTTCTCCGGGTTGGCAAGAAGGTCCTCGTAGTAGGCGATAGCGCGGCGCAGACCGTCAAGCTCTTCCTGAATCTTGTCGCGCTCGAGACCAGTGAGGCGCTTCAGGCGCATCTCGAGAATGGCTGTGGTCTGTTCGGTCGTGAAGCCGAAACGGGAGATCATGCGCTCGGAAGCCTCGACGTCGGTGCGCGAGGAGCGGATGATGTTGATGACCTCGTCGATGTTGTCGAGCGCCATGAGCAGGCCCTCTTTGATATGGGCGCTGGCCTGGGCCTTTGCAAGGTCATAGCGCGTGCGCCTCGTGACGACATCGACCTGGTGGTCAATGTAGTACTGCAACATCTCACGCAGGCTCAGCTGCTTGGGCACGCCGTTGACGAGCGCCAGATGGTTGCAGCCGAACGTGGTTTGAAGAGAGGTGTGCTTGTAGAGGTTGTTGAGCACGACCTCGGGCACAGCGGAGTTCTTGAGCTCGATGACGAGGCGCAGGCCCTTGCGGTTGGACTCGTCGCGCATGTCGGCGACACCCTCGATGCGCTTCTCGTTAACGAGCTGGGCAATCTTCTCCTGCAGCATGCCCTTGTTCACCGTGTAGGGGAACTCGGTAAACACGAGCTTGTTGCGGCCCGTCTTGCTCGTCTCGACGTGAGCCTTGGCGCGCACGGTGAGCGAGCCACGGCCGGTCTCATAGGCGTCACGAATACCGTCGGAACCCATGATGATGGCGCCGGTCGGAAAGTCAGGACCGGGCATCACGGTCATGAGCTCGTCGACCGTGGCATCGGGGTTGTCGATGAGCATGCAGGTGGCGTCGATGGCCTCACCGAGGTTGTGGGGAGCGACGTTGGTCGCCATACCAACGGCGATGCCGGCAGAGCCGTTGACAAGCAAGTTGGGGAAGCGGGCAGGAAGCACCGTGGGCTCATGGAGCGACTCATCGTAGTTGGGCTGCCAGTCCACGGTGTCCTTGTTCAGGTCGCGCAGGAGCTCCATAGCGGGCTTGGCCAGGCGCGACTCGGTGTAACGCATGGCTGCCGCAGAGTCGCCGTCGATGTTGCCGAAGTTGCCATGGCCGTCTACCAGCGGCACGCGCATGGAGAACCACTGGGCCTGACGCACCATGGCGTCGTACACGGCGGAGTCACCGTGGGGGTGGTACTTACCGATAACTTCGCCGACGGTCCATGCCGACTTCTTATGGGGCTTGTTGGGGAAGATGCTCGCCTCGTTCATGGCGTACAGGATGCGGCGGTGCACCGGTTTCAAACCGTCGCGCACGTCAGGAAGGGCACGTGCGGTAATGACGCTCATCGAGTACTCGATGAACGACTGCTCCATCTCTCCGCCGAACTCGGTAAGCTGAAGCTGGGCAGGGGCGATGTCCTCTATGCCTGCCTCGAGCTCCTCGTCGTCGTCCTCCTCTTCGGTTTCCTCTTCACCCGTCTCGTCAGGAGCATCGGGATCGTACTCTTCACCCGACGACGCATCCTCCTCAGCGCGCGCCATGAGGCGGCGCAGGTCGTCAGGCAGGCCCACACCCTCGTTCATGTTGTTAAAATCGTCAGCCACGCTACAGCCTTTCTCTACGTGGTCCTAATCGTTGGCAATCAAAGCCCCGCGGAACGCCGCAGGCCAGGTTCCGCCTCTCACTAAAACGCGGGTTCTGAGGCACAAGGCGCGCAGGGCCGACGTGTACTGGAGTACTCTAGGTCCTGCGCAACGCCGCGCATCAGGTTCCGCCCTTACAAACGCGGGTTCTGGCCTGCAAGGCGTCGGGAGGCGATGCGTACTAGATATACGTGAGCCTCCCGAGAACGCAGCAGGCCAGGTTCCGCAACATCCTAAATATCGAGGTAACGGGCGTCTTTGGCGTGACGCTCGATATAGTCCCTTCGATACTCCACCTGGTTGCCCATGAGTTCGCGCACGGCACGCTCTGCCTTGGCGGCGTCCTCGATGGTCACGCGACGCAGAATGCGCGTCTTGGGGTCCATCGTGGTGTCGGCGAGCTGCTGGGGGTCCATCTCACCCAGACCCTTGTAACGCTGGACGGAGTACTTCTTCTTTTCACCCTTGGCATCGATGGGCACGTACTTCTCGATAGCCTGAGCGAGCAGCTGGTCTTCGGGATCCTTGCCGGTGGGATAGACGTAGTGAATCTTCTTGCCCACCTTCACGCCAAAGATGGGCGGACAAGCCGAGTACAGGTAGCCGGCCTCAACGAGCGGGCGCATGTACTTGTAGAAGAACGTCATAAGCAGGATGCGAATGTGAGCACCGTCGACATCAGCATCGCTCATGATGATGATCTTGTGGTAGCGCGCTTTGGACAGGTCAAAGTCGCCGCCTTCACCGGAGGAGTCGGTGACACCGGTACCGATGGCCGTAATGAGAGACTGAATGGTCTCGCTGGAGAAAGCGCGGTGGTCGCCAACGCGCTCGACGTTCAGAATCTTGCCGCGCAAGGGAAGAATTGCCTGGATGTCTCGGCGACGGCCGTCCTTGGCCGAGCCGCCTGCCGAGTCACCCTCGACAATGAAGAGTTCGGTCATGGCAGGCTCGCGCACGGAGCAGTCGGCAAGCTTGCCGGGCAGACTCGCGCTCTCAAGCAGGCCCTTGCGGCGCGTGGCCTCGCGGGCCTTACGCGCGGCGGTGCGGGCCTTGCTGGCCGAAATCGCCTTGTTGCAGATGGCGCGAGCCTGGTTGGGGTGCTCCTCGAAGTACTCCTGGAGTCCGGCGGCCACAGCCTGCTGCGTGAGGTTGCGCATGAAGGTGCTGCCGAGCTTTGCCTTGGTCTGACCCTCGAACTGCGGGTCTGCAAGCTTGACCGAAATGACAGCCGTGAGACCCTCGCGAGTATCGTCGCCCGTGAGGTTCTGGTCCTTATCCTTGAGAATGCCCTGCTTGCGCGCATAGTCGTTGATGGTGCGCGTCAAAGCGGTGCGGAAGCCCTCGAGGTGCGTGCCGCCGTCGATGGTATAGATGTTGTTCGCGAAGGTCATGACCTTGGAGCCGTAACCGGTGTTCCACTGGATGGAGACCTCTACCTCGCCACGCTTGTCGTCGGTCACGTCATCGGCCGACTTGCCCTGCACATAGATGGGCTTGGACAGGCCGGGGAGAATCTCGTTGCCCTCATTGAGGAATTTCACGAAGTCGTTGATGCCACCCTGGTAGCAGTACTCCTCCACGCGCGGGGTAAGCTCGCGCTCGTCGGTAAAGACAATCTTGAGGCCGCGGTTGAGGAAGGCAGTCTCCTGCAGGCGAGCCGAGATGGTGTCGTGGTCGTAGACCGTGGTCTCCTGGAAGATCTCGGGATCGGGCCAGAAGGTGACCTTGGTACCCGTAGTCTTCGTCTTGCCGATGACCTCGATCTGCTTCGTGGTCTTGCCGCGCGAGAACTCCATTGCATAAATCTCGCCGTCGCGCTTGACCTCAACCACGAGGCGCTCAGACAAGGCGTTTACGACAGAAACACCGACGCCGTGCAAACCGCCGGAAACCTTGTAGCCGCCACCGCCGAACTTGCCGCCCGCGTGCAGGATGGTCATGACGACCTCAAGGGTGCTCATCTTGCGCTTGGGGTGCTTGGCCACAGGGATACCGCGACCGTTGTCGATGACCGTCACCGAGTTGTCGAGGTGCACGGTGACGTCGATGCGGTTGCAGAAGCCTGCCATTGCCTCGTCGACCGAGTTGTCAACAATCTCCCACACCAAGTGGTGCAGGCCCATAGAACCGGTGGAGCCGATGTACATGCCGGGGCGCTTGCGCACCGCCTGCAGACCCTCAAGGATCTGAATGTCTTCGGCACCGTAGGAGGGTGTTTTGTCCGCCACGGATATCCTCTCTTCTTGAGCTTCAAAGGACCGCCTAGGCGATCCACAGCCAATCAGAGCAAGTATACCCTGCACATGTGCAGACATAATTATCGTTAGTGTAAATGCCTAGAAACCATATCTGTAAGCCCTTTAAATGGGCCATATCGGTCTTTTTAGGCTTTGTTTGACTTTTTCCACCTTATGCTAGCCATCATGGCCTGACGCGCCTTCTCTTTAAGCCCCTCGTCAGTGATGCATGCAACTTGGGCCTCAACGCGGGCAATCTCGGCAGCTGTGAGCTCAGGCAGATACGCCGGGTCATAGGCACGCTCGACCACCTCGTCGTGGGCGGGAGCAACGTGCACGCGTGTGGACACCTTAAAGCGCAGGCAAATGGCAACAAGATCGGGCTGTTCCTGAGTACAGCGCATGTTCCATTCCGCAAGAATCGCCTGTGCATTGAGCTGGAACTCCTGGGCCCACAAGGCAGAATCAGTGTAAAGCACCAGTTCAAGACCTTGTTTTTTCTGCACGGGATAGCAGCCCACAACATGGGCGCACACGCGCTTGTCACGCAGGGAGCGCACGACCCCCATGGCGCGGCCCACCTGTGACGATGTGCGCGAGTGGCGTGTTGCACGTGAAACAACGTCGTCAAACAGACTCATGGAAGCCTCACCACCTTGGCACGGTCCAGCTCACAGGCAGAGAAATAATCGAGGTTTGTGGTGGTCACAACCGTCTGAACCCCGGCTGCAACCAGGCCGAACAGGCGACTGCGACGCGAAGCGTCAAGCTCGCTCATGACATCGTCGAGCAGAAAGAGGGGGTATTGACCCGACACCTCGGCAACAAACTCAACCTGGGCGAGCTTGATGGCAAGGACAAGCGAGCGTTGCTGGCCCTGTGAGGCGAAAGCACGGGCGGAAGCGCCAGAGATGCGCAGGTCAACATCATCAAGATGGGGCCCCACAAGCGTTGCGCAGCGACGTTCCTGCTCTGCCATGTTGGACATGAGGAGACCGAAGAGGGCATCTTCCACTTCCTGGCGCGGCGTCGAGGCGTCGAAAGCGCTTGCCCAGGCGCTGTCGTAGGTCATCTGCGCGCCCTCCCCTGCCGCAAGCTCACCATAGACACGTTCCACATGGGGAGCGAGGCGGGCAAGCAGTGCCTGGCGGTAGCAAAAGAGCACCGCTCCTGCGCGAGCCGCGGACGCACTCCATGCCTCGATGAGGGTTTGGTCGGGGTCGGTACCCGCACGGGCCGCCTCTTTAAACAGTGTGTTTCGCTGATACACGGCCCTACGGTAGTCGTGAGCTACCTGGGCATAGGACTCCTTGAGCTGAGAGCCAAAACCATCGAGCAGGTCCCGACGCCCGGCCGCCGGCCCCTTTACGAGCGCAAGCTCATCGGGGAAGAAAAGCACGCTCGTCAGGTCGCACACCTGCCCCTGTACCGAGCGGCGCTTCCCGTTTACCTTATATAACTTTCTGGTGGGGTGAATGTCGCACGTCACGTCTATCTGGCGCTTCTCCCCCTCCACATGCATGCTGAGCCCGCCGAGGTCGCAGCCTTGACGCAGCAGCTCGGAAGGTGAGGCGTGTTTGAACGACGCACCGCAGGTGAGCACCTGCATACCCTCGATGCAGTTGGTCTTTCCCACCGCATTGGGTCCCACAAGCACGGTGAGCCCGCGCGCCGGTTCCAGCACGCGGGTCTCCATGTTTCTGAAATTACGGTACCCAACCTGGGTGACGACAAGCGACATGTAGCGCCCAACCAGCCGATATGGGACCTAGTAACCCATGCGCACGGGCATGACGAGGTAGAGGAAGTCCACCTTGTTGCCCAGCATCTTGAAGATGCCCGGCTTGGAGGGGTTTTCCATCTGGAAGGCCATCATGTCGTCGTCGCCAGCCTTCTGCACACAGTCGTAGATGAAGCGGGAGTTGAACGCGATGGTCTGGCTCTCGCCCTCCACCTCCACGGGAATCTCCTCGCGGGCGCTGCCCTGGTCGGGCAGGTTGGACGTGATGACGAGCAGGCTCTCGGCCGCGTCAATCTGGAAGCGAATCTCGGAGTTGGAGACGGTCATGGCCTTGATGCGCTGCATGGCCTCGAACAGGTCGTTGACCTTCACCTTCACGCCCGTCACGTACGAGGCGGGAATGAGCTTGCGGTACTTGGGGTAGCTGCCCTCGATGCGGCGCGTGACGTACACGACGTCACCGAAGAGGAAGACGATCTGGGTCTGGTTCGTGCCGATGGTCATCGTGCGCGACTCGCTTGCCATAGAAAGCACGCTGCGCAGCGTCTTTGCCGGGGCGATGACCTCGAAGTCCTCCACACCGCTCGTGATCTTGGTCTCAGCCACGGCAAGACGCACCGAGTCAGTCGTGACGAAACGCACGATTTCGGGCGTGATGTTGACAAGCACACCATTGAGCACCGTGCGGCTCTTGTCGGTGGAAGCAGCCACGGCGACACGGTTTACCATGTCGTTGAGGCTTGCCGTGGGGACTTCCACCATCGAGTCGATCTGATAGCTGGGGAACTGCGGGAAGTCCTGTGCTGCAAGCGTGTTGATGGAGTAGGAAGAGCTACCGCACCGCACGTTGAGCACAGTCCCTGCAAGCTCAAAGGAGATGGCCATATCAGGCAGGTGGCCAACGACTTCGGCAAGAAGCTTGCACGGAACAACGAGAGCGCCCGGTTCCTCAACATTGGCAATGACAGTCTGCTTGATGGAGACCTCCATGTTTGAAGTCTCAAGAACGAGGGACTGTCCTTCAGCTGTGATGAGAACACCGGAGAGAATGGGAAGGGTGGAGTTCATGTCCATACCCTTGATGGAACGGTCGAGAGCTCCCTTGAGAGTATCCCTGTCGATAACGAACTTCATCTTGTCTTTCCCTTCTTTTCTTATATTAAAGAGTAGTTGTAGTAGTAGGTCGGTTTCAAATGTTGATTAGTGTGCTCAATGCCTGGTAGATGCCGGAAAACTTTTGCTTTCGACATGCTTATTTCTTCAACCTGTTTCAACGCTCCGCCAAGGTCTCATGCATTGTAGACGAGTGTTGCACACGCTTTGAACGTCCTTTCAACCTCATTTCGACTCGTTGCACAACCGGTTCTTGAAGTCCTCGAGCTGACGGGCATAGGTGTGGTCGACATTGCGCTTCTCGTTGATGACTTTGATGCCGTGCGTGATTGTGGAGTGGTTGAGCCCCACGACGTCGCCGATAGACTGGTAGGTTTCGTCGGTGAGCTGGCTGGCAAGCCACATATAGACTTGACGAGCCTCTTTGATGGCGGCGGTCCTGCTTCGGCTTGTTACCTGTTCATAGGTGACGCCGTATTCCCTTGTGACCGCCTCTATGATCTTGTCGAGGCTGATGATGGTCGTGACGTTGTACTGCGAGTCGATGTACTCCCTGATGCCGTCCGGCGTGATGACGTTGGGGTCGTGCTCGGCGTTGAACATGATGCCGTTGATGAGACCCGTCATCAAACGGGGGCTGTCGGGACCGTACTCGGCCATAACCTTGAACGCCTCATCCGAGATGCGCACGCTTGTCATGCCGTTGCGCGCTCGGTAGCGCTCATAGAAGCTTTTAAGGATGGAAAGTTTCATTTCCCAGGTAGGAGCCTTAATGTCTTGCACCATGCCCTGCGCGAAACGCGTTTTGAGGCGTGGGTCGAGGTCGAGGTAGTCAGGCGCGCGGTCGGCTGCAAGTACGATTTGCTTGTTGCCGGAGAGCATGAAGCTGTTGAAGATGTTGAAAAGCGCGCCCACCGTTTCCTGCTGCTGGTTGCGGAACTCCTGCACGTCGTCTACCAGCAGAACGTCGATGTCTTCCATGTCTTTGAGCACGGCGTGTCCGCGCAGCTTTTGGACGTGCACCTCGTCGACATAGCGCGTGATGAACATGTCGGCGCTGGTGTATTCCACGCGTGTACGGGGCTGGTTGGCCATAATGTAGGACTGGATCGCGAGCAAGAGGTGCGTCTTGCCGTTTCCCGAAGGACCCCAGATGAAAACAGGGTTGAAAAGACTGCCGTCGGGTTGCTCGGCCACGCTGCGTGCCACGCGATACGCCATGATGTTGGAATCGCCGACAACATAGGTGTCAAAGGTAAAGTCGGTGCTTGTCTGGGCTTTTACCTCGTCTTTTTGCTTAGGTCCATCCTCAAGTACCGGAATCGGTTGAGAGGGGTTGGAGTAGCTTTCAACATTCGTTGAAACGAGTGGTTGAAAACTTTTCACCGCGGGGGCGGCACTTTGCGAGGGTTCAGAGTTCTTGACCGCAGAGGGGAAGGGAACCTCTCCCGACAGGATGCGGGAGTGGATGCGGGGGCGTCCCGCGCCGGCAGCCTTGCCTGCAAGGGCCGCGGCGCTCAAGTGGGCTGTGGCCGATGAGGGGGCTGCGTTGGGTTCAGGGCAGACAACGGGCGAGGGGGACTCCACGGGGAGGGACTGCGCCGCATCGTCGTGGCCGGCGAAGTCGGCCACAGACGCGCTCGCGTTGTCGCATGCGTGTGCCTGCGCCGCCTGTTCGGTGACGGATGGTGCCTGTACCTGCGCTTCTGGGATGGGGGCGGCTGGAGCTGCTGGTGTGGCAGCAGGGCCTGTCGGGGCGATGTCGGCGCCGTCCACCTCGACTTCGAGCGTGACAGGCTCCATGGTTATCTCGCCCATGAGGGCCTCGACTGCCTCGCGGTACTTGCTCATGAGGTTGCGTGCGGCCCATTTCTGCTTGGTTGTCAGACGCATGACCGCGCCGTCGAACGACGAGGGGCTTGCCCGTTCGAGCCAAGCGAGGAGGTCGTCCTGCCCTTTGGCGCGCACTTCGTCGAGCATGTCGGCCCAGAGGAACTGGGCGTCTTGTTCGAACATCTCCTGGTCCATGCGTTACCTCCCTTGCGCGATCTCGCCGAGAAGGCGGTGTCCCGCCTCGGTCAGTACGTATTTCTGGCCGTTCTTCACAATGAAGCCGGCCTCGGCAATCTTCTGCAAACGCCTTCCTGCTGTGGCGTTTGACATGCCTGTGGCTTGCGCCACCTCGGTGCCGCCCACCTTCTCAAAGTTGAAGAAGAGCGAGATAATCTGCACTTCTTCCTGGTCGAAGGGGGTGTTTGCATATGTGGTGCCTTGGGGCGGGGGTACGTTGGCGCTTTGTGGGTTGCTTGCTGGCGCGAATGCTGCCTGGGGGGCTGGGCTCGCTTCACCGTACGGCATGCCCTGCATGGGTGCGGCGTTTGCGGGCCATTGGGTCCCGGCTGCGTACGGGTTCCATCCGCCTGGAGGCGTCTGGGGCATACCGGCTTGGCCGTAGGGCATTGTCCCCGGTTGATTCCACGCGCCTTGTTGCTGCGCGCCGGGAATGGGTGCCTGCGGGTAGGCACCTTGCGGCTGCTGCTGCCAAGCTTGACCGGGGGTACCCTGTGCATATCCGGGGTTGCCGCCCAGCATGCCGGGATGCATTGACGACTGACCGTACATGGTCTGGCCTGCAGGTGCATACCCTTGAGGGCCAGGATAGGCTCCCTGTTGAAAACCTTGCGCACCGCTCTGGGGCATTCCGTACATATTGAGCGGCTGTCCTTGTCCCATGCCCTGAGGATACCCTCCCTGTCCAGCCATGGGATAGCCGACTTGAGCCTGCATGCCGGCAGGGTAGGGGGCTGCTGCATTTTGGGAAGCCCCCGTTGCGGTGTCGGGGTTGGGCGCGCTGCCGGGCGTGGGCTCGTCCTTGTGGGCCAGCGACACGGTGATGACGGCGCCTTGCCCCAGGTTGTCCTCGATGGAAATACTGCCGTGCTGGAGCTTGACCGTGGCTTCCACCATGGGAAGCCCCGAGCCGGTGCCTCGTATGTAGCGCTTCATCGCCTTGGTGGCGCTGGAGAACGTAGGGCGAAGGGCCGCTTGCTTGTTGGGGATACCCGGTCCCTGGTCGGAGAACGAGATGGTCTGACCCCTGTCCATGATAGATATCGTCGGTTCGATGAACTGGGCGTGGATGTAGTTTTCAACCAGCTCACGAATGATGTGCCAGGGCCAGTCGCCTCCTTGCTGGGTGGCGAGCTCCCACACGTTCTTTGTGATCTCGTCGAGGTAGGTGCGCACGTCGCTGGGCGGTACCGTCACCACGCGCGGTGGCACTGTCATGGAGTCATATACGGCTATGCGGGCAGGCTGCTTGGGCGCGATGATCTCATCGTCGTCGCTTTCCTGTGCGTTGCCTGAGTTTTCCACGAATGGGTAGAACGTGTCCGACAAGATTTCCTCCCTGAGAACGATAAGAATGAATCTTACGCTCTTTGGGGACTTGTATTTTCAACATTTCATTGATGTTGAAAACTTCTCAACTTTCCTAGGTTTCAAACTTTTCACCTGAAAAATGAACAGATAGCAGTGAAAACAATCAACATTTCAACTGAGTTTTTCATTTTTGACAGAAAATCGGCTTCAAATTTTAGACTCTGTTGAAAAGTTAGGTGAAAAGTTGAAAAGTTTTCTATCAAGTAAAGCCTTGCAGGATTACATTGAGAATTGTGGAGAGGTTTTACCGTTTTACGTGCAGTTTTTGCACGGTACTTCTATGCTTTATTGACATCATTTGTTGTGGTGGATAGGATTGGCAAACTGCAATAGCCGCCATTTGTGCTTTATATATATCAGGAGGATTCGATGAAGCGCACTTATCAGCCCAATAAGAGGCATCGTGCCAAGGTGCACGGCTTCCGTGCCCGTATGGCCACCAAGAACGGCCGCAAGGTTCTCGCCCGCCGTCGTGCTAAGGGCCGTGCCAAGCTCACCGTTTCTGACGAGCGTCACACGAAGTAACTTTCATTGGATGACCAAGGCTGCATGAACATCATTAAGTCCAGCGAGCAAATCAGCGAGCTGTTCAGCCAAGGGAAAAGGGTTTCTGCCAAAGAGATCCGCATCATCTATAAAAAGCACGATGAGCAACGCGACCCCTGTGGTCGCGTTGCTTTTATAGCGGGAAAAAAGCTCGGCAATGCCGTAGTTCGTAACCGCAGCAAGCGCGTTATGCGCGAGGTTGCCCGTGAGAACGGTCTACCCGTTGAGGGATACGACATCCTGCTCATGGCAACCCCCGCAACGCGCGGTGCAGATCATGATGTGCTTAGCTCTTCTTTGGCAAAGGCTCTTCGTCGTGCGGACATTCGGTAACGATGTCTAGGCTGTCGGGCGCATGGGAGAAGGTGAGGCGCATTCCGCGTTGGCTTGGAATGTGTCTCATCAATTTTTATCGGGGGTGTATCTCCCCTCGCTTTCCTGCCTGCTGTCGATATGTGCCGACGTGTTCGCAGTATGCCCTTTGTGCTGTAGAGCGTTTTGGATTGCTTAAGGGTTCATGGCTGTCGCTGAAGAGGATTCTGCGTTGCAATCCTTTTCATGAAGGCGGTTATGATCCTGTACCACAAACCTTCTCCTTGTTTGGGAGAAACGGGAATACAAATCGTTAGGCCGACCTGTTAGGTAATGGAACGTCAACGCCTGTTGACATGATTTTTGACACGGAGGATCTATGTGGGATTGGTTGATCACCTTCCTCTTTGACTGCATCCAGGGCCTTGAGGGTCTCCTGGGTGACTGGGGTCTCGCCATCATCATCTTTACTGTCATCATTCGTCTTCTGCTTCTGCCTCTGACCTTCAAGCAGCAGAAGTCCATGGCTGAGATGCAGATGGTTACCCCCCTGCTTCAGGAACTGCAGACGAAGTATGCTGATGACCCCCAGCGTCTCAATGCTGAGATGACCAAGTTCTATGCCGAGCACAAGTTCAACCCCCTGGCGGGTTGTCTGCCCATGCTTGTGCAGATGCCTATCTTCTTTGCGCTCTTCTCGGTTTTGCGCGACCATGTCCCCGCTGATGCCAGCTTCTACGGCATCCTTCCCTCGCTTGCAAACAACGCCGGTGGCATTCTGGCAACTGCTGGCTTTGGCGCTGCCATCCCCTACATCATCTTTGTGATCCTGTTCGGCATCCTGACGTTCCTCCCCATGTACCTGCAGCAGAACTCCAACTCGATGACCAAGGGCATGGGCGCATTCATGACCATCATGATGCTCTTTGTTGGTTGGTCTTCCCCTGCTGGCGTCGTGTTGTACTGGGTTGTTTCGAGCGGCTGGGGTGTCGTGCAGCAGCAGCTCATCTTCAAGAAGAAGAAGATTGAGGCTGAGGAGGAGCAGGCGGCTCTTGCTGCTTCGCAGCCCCCCAAGCCTGTCGAGGTTGATGTGGTGCGCCGCGAGCACAAGCCTCGTCCTCGCAAGAAGAGCTAAGTGTTTCACGTGAAACATATCATTTGCCGATGCTTTGAATAAGAGAGTAGTTGAGACCATGGCAGAGTTTGAAGAGGAAGTGCTCGAGGAAGAATTTGAGGCTGAGGAGGCTTGCGATGAGCAGCCTGCGGCCGACGAGACTTCGCTGATTCCTGAAGAGTTTGCTGAGGTGGCGCGCAAGTACAAGGCTCATGAGTCCCTTTCCGATGACGACCTTGACCTTATTGCCGACACCTCGATTGAGGTTCTCCGTACGCTCCTTGGTTTCTTCGGCGCCGAGGGTGCAACCATCGATGAGTATGATGGTGGCGACGGCGAGCTGATTTTTGATGTGAGCAATGCCGACCTTGCGCTGCTCATTGGACGCCACGGCAAGACGCTTGAGTCGCTTCAGTACATGTTTAGTGCCATTGTGCACAACAAGCTGGGCTTCAAGTTCCCTGTCGTTGTGGACATTGAAAGCTACAAGAGCCGTCGCCGTGCAAAGCTTGAGGCTATTGCCAAGTCGAGCGCCGCTCGTGCTCTGCAGCGCGGCCAAGAAGTGCGACTTCATCCTATGAAGTCCTACGAGCGTAAGATTGTGCATCTGACCTTGCGTAGCAACCCTAACGTTGTGACGCATTCTGAGGGTCAAGAGCCCAATCGCTGCGTCGTTGTTGTTCCGGCTTCCAAGAAGCAGGGCAAGTAGTAAGAGCTTTTTCAACAAGCACTGTGATTGAGAAGGGGCTGTAACAAAAGCCCCTATAACGAATTCACGCCCCGTTCGGACCGGTCCGG
>CABQHM010000028.1 GCA_902464015.1 uncultured Coriobacteriales bacterium
ATAATCGGACGGGTGCCTCCAAAAATGGTTGGCGGGGCTTTTGTTACAGCCCCTTCGGGGGGGGTGAGGGCCCTATGCGTTAGGGTGTACGCAAAGCTTTGGTGTTACTCGGCCTCGGGGTGATAGCCCATGACGGCGGGCGTACCCTGGGGCATGATGCACGAACCAGCGCCGATCCACTCGCGGTCGCGGCGGTCGCCGTAGGTGTTGCGCAGGATGTACAGGTTCTGGGGGCCGTTGCCCTCGTCGGGGAAGCTGAACATCTCGTCCTCGGTGAAGGGCTGGACGTACTCGGTGAGCTTGAAGCGGGCGTTCATGGTGGCGTCATAGGAGACGTCGTCGCCAGGCTGACCGGGGCCCTCGAAGGACTCGAGGCCCTCGTCGAGGTCGCCGAAGAAGCGCGCACGGCCGCCGCAGGTGCGGACGCATGCGGGCAGCTCGCCCTGCTCAACGGTGTCGTGGCACATGGTGCACTTCTGCACGACGTTGAGGTCCTCGTTGAGGTAGCGCACGCCGTAGGGGCAGGCGCTGATGCACAGCTGGCAGCCGATGCACTGCTCGGCGTCGATCTGCACGGTGCCGTCGTCGAGCTTGACGGAGGCGCCGGTGGGGCAAACCTCGACGCACTCGGGGTTGGCGCAGTGCTGGCACTGAACGGGCAGGTAGTACATGTCGACGTCCGGGAAGTCACCGGTGCCGCCGGCCTTGGGCACAGGGCCAACGCGCAGGGTGCGGACCCAGAAGTTGCCCACGGGGACGTCGTTGATAAGCTTGCAGGCAACGGTGCAGGAGAGGCAGCCGGTGCAGCGGTTCAGATCGGTGATGATCGCTTTCTGAGTCATTGTTAGGCCTCCGTAGCTTCCCACTCAGGCTCGCCCTCGACGCGCTTGCGCAGACCGGTGATCATCCACTGCTTCAGACGCGGGTCGGAAGCGTCGGTGATGACGGGGTTGCCGTCGGGGTCGCAAGGCACGGGGTTGCCGAACGGCGAGTTGTCGGCGGTTGCCGCGTACACGAGTGCTGGGATGGCACGGGCGTTGTGCGAACCGGAGACGGGGTCACCGCCGCGCGGGTTAAGCGTGCAGTTGATGTTGACGAGCTCGAAGCCGTGGCTCGCCGTGTCAATCTCGGGGTACCACCAAGCATGGTTGGCGTTGACAACGCCCTGCTGGATGCCGTAGTAGGAGTCGATGACCTCGCGGACCTTGCCCCACGGAGTCTCGATCCACACCCACTGGCCGCACTCCAGGCCCAGACGCTCGATGTCGTTGGGGTTCATCTGGAGGCGCGGGTAGGGCCAAAGCTCACGGCACCAGGGAAGCTGACGGTGCTCGGAGTGGAAGTACACGGGCTGACGCGAACCGGTCGTCATGATGAACGTGTTGTCCGGGTATGCCTTGAGGCTCTCGACGTAGTCGGGGTTGAGGAACGTCGAGGTGTCAATCTGGTCGGCCAGAGAGGCATCGTAGTACTCGGGGTGGTTGACCGGCGAGTCGATGGGCTCGTGGTACACGGGGAACCATTCGCCCTCGTCGATGTAGGCCTCGCACACCAGCGACCAAATCTCGACCAGGCCGGATGCCGTCATGAAGCCAGGATGGTTGTCGACCAGCGGGAACAGGTTGAAGCCGCCCTGCTGACGACGCATGCACATCTCGTGACGACGGTAGAAGCCCCAGCGCTCGGGGTGCCACTCGCGGCAGTCGAACCAGCCCTCGTTCTGGAACTTCTCGGCAGCCTGCTTGAAGGTGGGGCCATCCGGGAACTCGGCGGTCTTCCAAGCCTCGGTGTTGTCGGTCAGGATGCGGTCATGGTCAGGCCACAGGTAGCTGGGAGCACCGGCCAGGGCGTTGGTGTACTCGTCGCCCAGAACCTCGGTCCACTTGGCCACGTTGCTCTCGGAGCCAGCGGGGACGGTCGTGATGTAGTCCTCGGTGGAAGGAGCGGCCTCGGTGTCGCGCGTGTTCCACGGCACACCCATGGCGCGGTACATGCCGCAGTTCCAGTCGGGGTCGTAGATGGCCTCGCCGGGAGCCTTGATGGCAGCCTGGCCGCAGCCGAAGATGCCGCCAGCGCCCTGGGAGACGCGCGTGGTGTCGCACTCGAGCCAGTGCCAGCAGGGGAAGATGATGTCGGCGTTGCCGTTGTTGGGGCAGAACCACAGGTTGATGTCGACGAAGAAGTCGAGCTTGGTCATGCCTTCCCAAGCGCGGTTGATGTTCGACATGTTCATGATGTCGCCGGACTGGCACACGCCGCCGTGGAGGGCGTAAGGAATGTCGTCGCGGTCGTTGCAGCATGCGTCCCACACCGTGCCGGCGTCGACCCAACGAGCCCAGTAGCGGTTCAGCGGGTAGCGCTCGGCGTCGACCTCGCCGGCGTTGCGCTCGAAGACCGTCTTGGGGTTAGGCCAGGCCTGGGAGGCGCGGAAGGCGCCGCCGATACGCTTGGCGATAACGGTCAGCTCGTCGTCAGTGGGCTCCTCGGTGCCGTAAAGCTCGGTCAGCGGGGAGTTGGCGTCCTGCTGATGCTTGATGTAGTCCTTCATCCAGCTCTTGACGCCGTCGAAATCGAGGTCGCGGCCGTCCCAGACCTTTGCCTCGTCACCGTAGGGCGAGCCAACCTGCATGTTGGAGCGGCCGGGGTTGCCGTCGAACTGCGACTTGGAGGAGCCGCGGTTGCCGGCAGGCTCGTCAGCGTTGCCCGTGATCTCAGACAGGATCTGGAGGATACGGGTGTTCTGGACGCCGGTGCCGTTCTGGTCGGGAGCGAGCTGGAAGTGGATACCGCCGTTGCCGAAGTCAGGATCAATACGGGTCGTCCAGGTCTTGACAGCGAGCTCGATGTCAGCGGCCTTGACGCCGGTAATCTCCTCGGTGGCCTCAAGGTTGTATTGGCTGGAGAGGTCGTGCAGGTTGTCCCAGACGGTGCGGCACTTGTAGGTCTTGCCGTCCTTGAGCTCGACCTCGATCTCGCCGGGGAACAGAGCGGGCTGCTTGGGCAGGCCCTCGGGGTTGCACTCGTCGGAACCCTCGGGGAAGCGCTCGGGCTCGGTGGCCGGGTCGGCGAAGGAAGACTCGTCGGGCAGGAAGCAGGGGGCGACCAGGCCGGTCGGGGACTCGATCCAACGGCCGGTGGTCGGGACGACGTGCTCCTCGCCCTCCCACTTGCCGAGCTCGGCATCCCAGTAGGTCAGGCGCTCGTTGGCCTCGTCCCACACCATGAAGCGCTGGTACTTGCCGTCTTCCTTGATGTCGGCCTCGGTGAGCAGGCGGGTCTTCATCTCGATACCGCCGTTGCCCTCAACGAGCCAGCCCTCGGTCAGCCACGGCTTGTCCTCGACCACGAGGAACGGGGCGTTGGACCAGCGGCGCACCATGGTGTCGTCGTAGGCCTCGTTCTCGATGATCCAGTTGAGCCAGCACAGGCCCAGGGCGCCGTCGGTGCCGGGGCGCAGGGGCAGCCAGATGTCGGCCTCCTTGCCGGAGGGGCAGATGCGCGGGTCAACGAGGATGTGGTGGGCGGCATGGGCCATGACGTCGTTGACGCCACGGTTGTTGGTGTCGTAGTTGGAGATTGCGGTCTCAGTACCCCACTGGACGTAGACCTTCGGCTCCTGCTCGACCTCCATCCAAGGAGAGCCCATCTCGTCGGTCATGATGCCGCCGAAGTGACGCGGGCCCTTGCAGACCTGGTAAGCAAGGTGAGCGTTGGGGGTGCCGAAGAGCTGCTTCATGCCCTGGTAAGGGCCAAGCGACCAAACGCGGGAGGTGCCGCACATAACGAAGATGGACTGTCCGCCGTACTTGTCGACGCACTCGCCCAGACCCTTGCCGGCAAGCTCGAAAGCCTCGGCCAGAGAGATGCGGACCCAGCCGGGATCGTCCTCGCCCTTGGGGTTGGTACGCTTGACGGGGTAACGCACGCGGTCGGGGTGATAGGCAGCCTGCAGCGAAGCTTGAGACTTCGAGCAGCTGTGACCACGGGAATGGTTGGACTGGTCGTCGCCCTCGATCTTGACGGCCTTGCCGTCCTTGACGGTGACCCACACGCCGCACTCGACCTTGCCGCAGGCACGGCAGCAAGAACGGACACGCTTGACCTCGCCGGCGTTCTCGTCGACACCCTCGGCCAGAGCCTGCAGCGGCTTGGTGGTCGAGGAAGCGAGAGCGCAAGCAGCCGCTGTGATTGCGGTTGCCTTGACGAAGTTACGGCGGCTCATGGTGAGCTTAGCCATACGTTCTCCCTCCATAGTGGTGGATGTTCGCACCCGATTGGGTGCCGGTGTTGCCAATAGGCTCGTGCCGGCGTCGTGCCGGCCTCGTGCGCTTGCTCCGGAAGAAAGCGTCGGCGGCATCGACTGTAAGGCGTCCCCCACATGCCGCACGCGCCTTTCGGCAACGGTTGCATACTGGCCCGCTCGCGCCGGTGTCGACTCAAGACGCAGGGTCGATTCTGGTGGGTCCGTTTCTTGGATGAGGGCCGCCGCAAGAATCATGAATGTAAGATGATGAGGTGTTTACCTGGGGGTTTCTTAACACGTGGCAAGCAATGACTCAAAAGGCGGCCAGGGCGAAGCTTTCTAGCGCGCGCCCAAAATAAGTCAAACTTGCCCCCGAATACGCCTGCGGAAACCCCGCAGTCATGCGTATAATGCCTGTGTGTATGAGGACATGAGGGGCCAGGGGGAACAACCGATGTCGCAATGGACGCGTGAGATCACGCATGCTTTGGGGTTCAACGAGCAGCACGCCGAACCGGGAACAGGCGCGGCGTTGGCCTTTGCGTTCGGGGCCGCCCTGCAGGCGCCGTTCAGCATCTTCCATGCCACCACGGCCACCTTTGCCCCCGAGGCGGCGCATGCCGTATCCATCCCGTTCTTCTTGGCCATGGCGGTGTTTGCAGGCATCGTGTCATATCGCCGGGCCGAGGCCTACGCATACTTCTGCAAACCTTCCTGCGCTATCACCTGGTCGCTCGTGTGCGCAGCCGTGGTGGGCGCGATTCCCCTTCTTGAGGCGGCGCAGATGGCGAACGTCGTGCTCCTGGCAATTGTGGGCGCTGCGCTCGGCGTGGGCCTCACGGCCATCTTCTTGTTCCTGGCACACCTCTTTACGCGCACCTATATACCTGACATCGTAAAGCGCGCGTTTGCGGGTGCGGCTTTTGCCATTCTGCTCGAAGCAGTGATCATCGTACGCCTGCCGGATCCCTGGAGCTACGTCGCGTGTGCGGCGCTTCTGGCCATCAACGCGCCGATTCTGGTCATGCTGCTCAAGACCGCCCCGGCAATCGGCGATGTCGCACATTTCAGGGCGTACAGCGAGCGCCCCGGTGAGTTTCGCCTTTTTGCGGCCAAGGTTGCCATGCCGGTGGCGTGCACGGGCATCGTGCTGCGCATGTTCTACGCCCAGTCGGAGCACTTTGCGCAGAGTCTACCGGCCCCCGGCTTTCTCAACGACGTGACGTTGGCACTGTTCATCGGCGTTGCCTACGTCATCACCTGCTTCGCCATTTATGGCGTGCGCAGCTTTGGCTGGCCGTTTGCCCAGTTCTTCAGCTTCCTCATCCCGCTTGTGTGCCTCTACGGCTCCGTCAGCGTCTCAACCGTCGTTGCAAACACGGCGGTCTACGATGGCGGTACAGCTATGATGGTGTGCGTCACGCTCGCGCTTACCTGGTCGTTCATGGGCGGGGCAAGCCTTGAGTACCTGATTCGCAGCGCCTCGGTGTTTGGCATGGGCCTGTCGAGCCTGGCCGTGGGCATCCTTGTGGGCGGTGTCTTCGTGCACGCGGGGCTTCTGGGCACGCCGTTGGGCAGTATCTTGCTCGCCCTCGTATGCCTCGCTATGGCCATCGGCTATCTGCCGCCCC
The DNA here is from genome assembly GCA_902464015.1 of uncultured Coriobacteriales bacterium. Taxonomy (GTDB): domain Bacteria; phylum Actinomycetota; class Coriobacteriia; order Coriobacteriales; family UMGS124; genus UMGS124. The sequence goes on from CABQHM010000028.1 coordinate 5,875, forward strand.
GCCCCGCACCCAACCTCACGCGTTCGAACTACACCACTCCCCTGCGCTCGGTGACGGTGCCTGACGACTCAGAGAATGCGGAGGAAGAAATTGTCGGCGAGGAAGAGCTCGCCAGCGAGGCGGCCGCTGCTGCAAAGCCGCACGCTCCCGTGAGGGGCCGCTTCATGCGCCGCTGCGACACGGTGGCACAGACCTTCTTGCTCTCCGCTCGTGAGACCGAGGTGCTCTACCTGCTTGCCAAGGGCCGCTCGATGAACCACATCATGGAGGAACTCGTCATCTCCGAAGGCACCGCGAAGACCCACATCAACCACGTGTACAAGAAGCTCAACGTCCACTCCCGCCACGAACTCCTCGACCTCATTGAGTCCATCGAGGTAGAAGATATAGATCTAGACAAGTAAAGAGAAAGGGGCGTTGACTATATAGCCAGCGCCCCTTTCCTATTAGACAACGTCGATGAGCGGGTCTTCCCTACTCGTCCCTTTCCCAAACTGCACGGTTCGACTCTGTCTCCCATACTTCCACCTTGTAGCAGGTAGGACCCACCTGGTCGGCGCACCATTTCGCGATGTTCTCGGCCGTAGGGTTGCACGGCAGGGTCTCGTTGAGGTTGGTGTGGTCGATGACGCCGTGGATGTTCTTCTTGATGCGCGTGAAGTCCACCACCATGCCGTCCTCGTTGAGCTCGGCGGCCTTGCAGTGCACCACGACGATCCAGTTGTGGCCGTGCAGTGCCTCGCAATAACCCTCCAGGCAGGAATTCACCGCGTGGGCACCGGAGATCTCAAGTCGTTTGCTCACGTAATACATGCTCATTACCCCTGGTATTCGTCAAAGAGGGCCTTGAACGCAGGCAGGGAGTTCTCGATGGTCTCCTTAGCCACGCAGTAGGAGATACGCACCCAGCCGGTCATGCCGAAGGAGTCGCTCGGCACAAGCAGCAGCTCATAGTTGTCGCGGGCGCGCGCGGAGAACGCCTGGGCGTCGGGCTCAAGGGCGCGAACCCACAGGTAGAAGGCACCCTCGGGCTCCACGCACTCATAGCCGATGCCGCGCAGGCCCGTGAGCAGGATGTCGCGGTTCGTGGCGTAGGCGGCAACGTCGGAAGGCAGCGTGCAGCACTTCTCCACCACCTTCTGCACGATGGCGGGGGCGCACACATAGCCCAGGGCACGGCCGGCACCGCAGATGGCAGCGTAGACCTCCTTGTGGGCGGGCATGGTGTTAGGAACGAGAACGTAACCGATACGCTCGCCAGGCAACGACAGCGACTTCGACCAGGAGTAGCACACCACGGTGTTCTCATAGATGGCGGGCACCCACGGCACCTCGACGTCGGCGTAGGCAATCTCACGGTAGGGCTCGTCGGCAATGAGGTAGACCGTGCGGCCGTTGGCCTCGCTCGCGCGGCGCAGGATGTCGGCAACACCCTCGAGCACCTCGCGGGGATAGACGGCGCCCGTGGGGTTGTTGGGCGAGTTGATGATGACCGCACGCGTCTTGGGGCCGATGCGGCCGGCAAGGTCGGCGAGGTCGGGGTACATGGTGTCCTGGCACGCAGGCGACAGCACGCAGGTGCAGCCGGCGTTCTCGATCCACATGCGGTACTCGGGGAAGAAGGGGGCGATGACCACGATCTCGTCGCCCGGCTCGGTAAGGGCGCAGATGCTGGCATCGAGTGCGGCGGCCGCACCCATGGTCATGTAGAGCATGCTGGCGTCGTACTGGGTGCCGAAGCGCTCGTTCAGGCTGTTCGCAATGGCCGCGCGCGTGGAGACGTAGCCCTGGGCCGGGGTGTAGCCGTGCAGCTCGACGGCGGGCGTGTCGAGGGCCTCGATGAACGCCTGCTTCACCTGGGCGGGAGCCGGGATGGAGGGGTTGCCGATGGAGAAGTCGAACACCTTGTCGGCACCGATCTGCGCCTTGCGGGCCAGGCCGTAGGCGAACAGCTCGCGGATTGCCGAACCCTGGGCGCCCAGCTCATAGTACGTGGGATTGCAGCTCTCAGGCATGGAAGCTCCTTTGCATGTAGGGGCGCTCTACCCCTGGTCCGACACACAGGCGTGCACCGGAAACCCAGCAGGCGAAGCGCAAGTGAGATGCGCGCTATCATAGTGCGCTTGGAGACGACGCGGGTCCACAGCCCGCTAAGCGACAAAAAAGCGCCCCCGACGTGCATCGAGGGCGCTGGAGAAAACCTTGTGGCTGAACGCCGCGTTCTAAACCGGCAGCGCGCCTACTTCGTGGGCTGGAAAAGCTCGCCTGCGGTGGTGGCGAGGCCCGCCAGACCCTGAATCTCGCTGGGGATGATGATCTTGGTCGCCTGGCCGTCAGCCACCTGCGCGAGGGCCTCGAGACTCTTGAGGGTAAGCACTGCCTGGTCGGCACCGGCGGCCTTCACCATCTCGATGCCTTCGGCCGTAGCCTTCTGAACTGCGAGGATAGCCTGCGCCTCACCCTGGGCCCTAAGGATGGCAGCTTCCTTCTCGGCCTCGGCGGCGAGAATCTGCGCCTGCTTGGAAGCCTCGGCGCGGAGAACGGCAGACTGCTTCTCGCCCTCGGCGACCAGAATGGCCGACTGCTTCTCGCCCTCTGCCTGCAGGATTGCCTCGCGGCGCTCACGCTCGGCCTTCATCTGCTTCTCCATGGAGGCGCGAATGGCCTGCGGGGGCTCGATGTCCTTGAGCTCGACGCGGTTGATCTTGATGCCCCAGGCGTCGGTGGCGTCGTCGAGCGCGATGCTCATGCGGGAGTTGATGGACTCGCGCGAGGTGAGCGTCTGGTCGAGCTCGAGGTCGCCGATGATGTTGCGCAGCGTGGTGGCGGTGAGGTTCTCGATGGCGGCCATGGGGTCGCTCACGCCATAGCAGAAGCGCTTGGCGTCGGTCACCTGGAAGAAGACGACGGTGTCGATCTTGACAGTGACGTTGTCGCGCGTGATGACGGTCTGCGGCTCGAAATCGACGACGTTCTCCTTGAGCGAGACCTTGGCAGCGACCTTCTCAACGAAGGGAAGCTTCAGATGCAGGCCGGCCTTCCAGGTAGAACGGTAGGTGCCAAGGAACTCGATGATCCATGCGTCAGTCTGCTCCACCATGCGGATGCAGCGCGAGATGGCATAGATCACGATGAGCGCGGCGATGATGACGACCAGGATGCCGGTCAGGTCAGTTCCGTACATCATAGGTAGAACCCCTTTCGTAGCTGCGGAGCTTTCATATCAAACAAACTGCACGTGCGTTAGCCGAGCGGGCTGATGACCAGGACGGTGCTCTCCACCGCCTCGACGCGCGCCTTGCTGCCAGCAGACAGGGCCGAGCCGTCCTTGGTGCGAGCGGCCCACGAGACGTCGGCCAGGCGCACGCGGCCCGTACCGTCCTGGGGAATGCCCTGCACCACGGTGACCGAGCGGCCCACGTACTCGTCGGAGTTCGTGACGGCGTCCTTCTCCTTGGACTCGCTCGACTTCTTCATGAAGGGGCGCAGCGCCGCCAAACCCAGCGCCGAGCACACCACGAAGACGATGACCTGCACGAGCAAGTCGGAAACAAAGAAGCTCACGACAAAGGTAATGGCAGCGCCCAGGCAGAACCACAGGCACACGAGCGCAGGCGCCGCGGCCTCGGCCAGGCCCAGTGCGACGGTGATGCCGAGCCAGATGATGGGCGACATGAACGCACTCCTTTCTATCTCCCCTTGGTACCTATATATAGATGCGACCAGTATAACCCCACACAGGACAGTTTTGAGTAGCATGGGCAAGATAGGCGAGGTGGGGGCCGTCTTTCGAGTCACTGCCGTTCGCGCTTGTCAGGCACTCTATCGCGGGCCCATGCTGTCACTCCTTGTGAAAATGCAATCGAGCCGTGGCAGAAGCGCGGCTTCGGGTTCGCTACACTTGACACGTCGGTCACTGTCCACGAAGGGATACATTCATCATGAAGCTCGGCGTCCTGCTTATGAACACCGGTACCGCAGACGAGCCCACCGTTGAGGCCATCGCGCGTTATCTGGGCGAGTTCCTCATGGACCCCGCCATCATCGGCGCACCGTACTTCATTCGCAAGCCCCTCGTGCAGCACATCTGCAAGACGCGCCCGAAGCGCACGGTGGACAACTACCGCGAGTTCTGGACGCCGGAAGGTTCCCCCTTCATGATTGCGAGCAAGGCTCAGGCGACGCACCTGCAAGAAACCCTGCGCCTGCGCGGTGAGACGGGCGCCCGCGTGGTGCTCGCCATGCGCTACGGCAACCCGAGCATCGCCGCCGGGTTGGAGGAGCTGCAGCAAGCCGGATGCGACACCGTGGTACTGCTCCCTTGCTACCCCATGCAGGTAAACGCCTGTGCCGGCACCTGCCTCAAGGAGGCGCGGGCGCAGATCGCCAAGCTGGGCAAGCGCGGCTGGAAGCCCCGCGTGGTGGACGTGCCGAGCTTCTACGACCAGCCCGCGTGGCGCGAGGCGCTCATCGAGGCCGTGCAGACGGCCTGGACCTACACACCCGGTTCCAAGTTCCTCGTGAGCTGCCACTCCACGCTGCTGGCCGACATCGAGGCCGGCGACCCGTATCGCGACCAAGTTGAAGCCACGCGCGACTTCCTCGCCGAGGCACTCGGCATTCCCGAGCAGGACGCCCTCACCTGCTACCAGTCGCGCTTCGACAACCGCAAGTGGCTCCAGCCCCTCACCGAGCCGACCGTGGTGGCCTTGGCCGAGCAGGGCGTGCGCGACATCTGCGTCGTGTGCCCCATCTTCACCGCCGAGAACACCGAGACGGCCATCGAGGTCGACCGCGACCTGCGTGCAACGTTCATGGAGCATGCCGACGAGGGCGCCCGCTTCACGTACGTGCACGCGCTCAACGATGCCCCCGGTCTCATCGGCGCGCTCGCCGACGCCGTGCAGGACGCGCTTGCCGGCCAGGCCCCCGACGTCCTGACCACCGGCCTGGGCGCCGACACAAACGTGCCCCGCCCCGTCTCCGAGCACTGCCCCGCGCATAAGTAGGAGCTAGAGGGCGCAGACGCAAAAGCGGCCAATCCCACCCAGAATCTACCAGCCCCGCCGGCTTCACAGTGCTACCGGGGCAAACCGAAAGTCCCCGGCGTCAACCTCCCGCTCAACGAGTTCATCCAAGCAAAAGGTCATATATATGGGCAAATACGTCACTTTGCCCTCTTGGGAAACATTCTCTCGAGATAAGACGATGGCTTCTGAAATCCTGAGTCCGGGTTTTGCCAAGAGATTATCGAGCGCGGCATGAGAACGTACCTTCACACCTGATTTCACCTCGATAGGAACGACCCTTCCGCCCTTGCCGTCGACAAGGAAATCGACCTCACCCTCAGCGGTCGTAAAATAATACCAAGCGGGTATTCCCAACGCGGCAAGCTCCTGAGCCACGGCATTCTCGAAAACACCGCCTAGGTTAGCGCTCTTCTGGTCAAGGTAGATGGCACGGGCAGTGCTTTGCGGATAGCGAGAGACGAGCATGCCCGTATCAGACTCGTATAGCTTGAAGAAGGACGCGCTTTCGGTACGCAAAAGCGGGCTTCTTGCCTCGGTCGCACGAGACACGTTGAGCCCAACGCCCGCATTTGTCAACCAAAGAAAGTCTTCCACGTACTCATCGAGACGCGCGCCCTCTTTGAGCGATGATAGGATGAAACGGTGATTCTCCCCCTCAAGCTCCAACGGGAGACGATCAAAGATAGAACGGACCGCAAAAGCTCGCTTACCGGCATACTTCGCAATATCGGTCCTATATTGATCGACCAGCTCACTTTGCAGCTGCCTTGTGCGTATGAGAGAGTATGAGGAATCGATATAGTCCTGCACCACTTCGGGCATTCCGCCCGCCACGAGGTAGGAGCGAAAGTTTCGCAACATGGCTTCATGCACGTAATCTTCGACAGGAACCCTGTTCACCATATGATCGCGAATGCCCGCCAACACCTCGGCGGACACCCCGACAGCCCAGCAGTACTCTTCGAAATCCAACGGACGCATGGTGATGCGCTCAACGTATCCCACAGGAAACGACGAGATTCCCTTGAACTCCGTCCCCAGCATGGATCCCGAGAACACATACGAGAAGCGCCCGTCTTCCACCAGGGCTTTCATGAGAGTGACGATTTCCGGGAACTCTTGAATCTCGTCGACAAAGATGAGTGTATCGCCCTCAACCAGGGTTTGCTTGGAGAGCATCGCGACGCGGGACACAAAATCCGCCGCATCCCGAGCTTTTGTAAGGGATTCACGAGCGTCGGCGTCAAGCAGCAGGTTGGCCTCGTAGTAGACCCCATAGTTCGAGCGGCCGAAGTCACGTATGGCATAGCTTTTACCAATCTGGCGCGCCCCCGTGACGAGAAGGGCCTTATGCGAGATTCGCTTCCACTCCAAAAGACGCTCAGTGACCTTGCGACGCAACATACAGGCCCCCTCTACACGAATTGGTAAATTCTACAGCCAAAATACTACACGAATTGGCAAATAGCTATTCTGTACGGTATCCAATCGGGAACCCGCACACCTTTAACAAGACCGCCATCGAAGAAAGAATCATGGCAATCATGAACATCAAGAAAACGACCTGCGCGACGTTCATCGCATAACACCCCCAGCCAGGCCCTCGCCCGTACACATCCCCCAAACCCCACTCAGTCCGCTGGTCCCACGCCCGGCGGGCTTTTCATATCACCGAGCCGCCATCGCCCGCGATGTCGGCAGATACACCCCGGGCGAAGTTTTTCACCGCGCTTTCTGCGGCGAAACCGTCTGAGCACCAGGGTTCATTTGCCGATTTAGGAGAGCATGCTGCCCGAGAGCAACCAATCCCCAATATTCTCAATACGCACGCCAGTCGAAGTCATCCCCGTTTTCCATCTGTCGGCAACCAGAACAATCTTGGGGAAGGAATCGTGGATAGCCTCCAACGGGGCCACTTCACGGCTGAACGTCGTATCGTCAAGCACGGACTGGCACACTTGAATATAGATACGCTCGTCCCGACGCTCGGCCACAAAGTCGACTTCTCCAGAGGGCAGGGCTCCAACATTGACCCGCCAACCCCTGCGAACGAGCTCGTTGAACACGACGGCCTCAAGCTGATAGCCCATATCACGCGTCCGGCTGAAGCCAATCGTCAGGTTGCGCAGCCCATTGTCGACAGGATAAAACTTCCGCTGGGGGCGCAGCACGTCCTTGCCGGCCAAGCCAAGCTGCTCGCACTCGGCCATTACCTTGGCGTCGACCAAGGCGCTCAGGTAGTTGTCAACGGTTTCCTGCGACACTTTCCTACCTGATGAGACCAGTGCATCTACCACGCGTTTTGTTGAAAACAGGTTACCCGAGGTCGAGAAGACATAGCGCACGATTTTTGCAAGCAAATCAACGTCTTTGACATGGGAGCGCGCGACAACGTCCTTCAAGATGACCGTGTCGAAAATGCCCGACAGCACCCGCTCATACGACGCCACATCCCCACGTGCATACGAGAACAGCGCGGGCATCCCGCCAAAGGCGACATAGTCAGCCAAGAGGCCCTCCAGCGACGAGACATCCCACCCAAACGCCTCGCCAAAAGCAAGGTACTCCTCAAAGCCGAGCGGATACACGGGTATCTCCACATACCTTCCCGACAGCAACGTCGCAAGCTCGCCAGATAGCAGTCGGGCGTTCGATCCCGTGATGAAAACCTGCGTGTTTGGCAGCGAGTTCACTCGCCGCACAACGTCTTCCCATCCATCGACTTCCTGTACCTCGTCAAGCAACACGTATGCCGTCTCATCAACCGAAACCTTGGCGAGGTGTGGGCGAATCTGCCCATCGAGCCAAGTCGCATCCGGATTGAGAGGAACGTCGTATCCATCGAGCTTAAGCTGGACAATGCACCGGTCGGGCACCCCGCGCTCCTGCAACCTGCGGGCGAGCAAAGAAAGCAGCGATGACTTGCCGCAACGCCGCACTCCCACGAGCACCTTCACCTCAGGAGTCCCGACGAACGAGTCGATAACCTCGTCGTAGAGCGGGCGTGGGACAAGCGTTGGTTTCATGCGAATCACCAGAACTTTCGATGCATCGAACGTTTTGCTCAATATAGCAGAAAACTTTCGATGAATCGAAAGTTTTGCTGTTTTGAAAGCAAGTATTCAGGTCTATCGAAAGTTCTTACGGTTTCGAAGGCCAGTCTTAGTCGCGTCTCGCATCAAACGCCAAACGAATTCTTGTTGACTTCTCTGTACTACCGCAGTAGTATTCTTTTCGCCGTACTACCGCAGTCGTATTAACAAGTGCCCGAAAGAGGTTTTGCGTCATGGAGGTTCAGCTGTTCGACTCCGAGCTCAAGGTCATGGACGTGCTTTGGCGCGAGGGGCCCTGCACCGCCAAACACGTGTGCGAAGTGCTCAAGGACGAGGTTGGCTGGAACGTCAACACGACGCGTACCATCATCAAGCGCTGCATCGAGAAAGGCGCCATAGAACGAACCGAACCCCATTTCATGTGCAGCGCAATCATCCCCAAAGAGGAGGTGCAACAGGCCCAGGCCGACGAGCTTATCAACAAAGTGTTCGACGGCTCGGCAAGCGGCCTGGTAGCGGCGCTTCTCAATCATCGGAAGCTCTCCCGCGAAGAGATCGACAAGCTCAAGCGCATTGTCGACGAGCTCGAGTAGCCTGCAGGCAGAAGACGGGAGACGGACATGCCGACAGTCGATTTGCTTTCCATGAGCCTCACCGGCGCCGCCATGGCGCTCGCCGTTGTAGTGGCACGGGCCTTGCTGCTCAAGCGCCTGCCCAAGACGACGTTCGTGGTGCTGTGGATGCTCGTGGCCCTGCGACTGCTCGTGCCCGTCGCCATGCCCATGCCCGTCAACGCCTACTCGCTGCTCGAAAAGCCTGTCCAAGTTGTGGCTGAGAAAGTCGGCACACTGTTTGGCCAGGCAGATACCGGTAGTACGGCAGCTCCGGAATCAACAAGCGACACAAACGCACTCGCCCAGGCATCAGGTAATACGGCACCTGAGGCCACGACGGCAATGGGCGACAATGCGGCAATGCAAGGTAGTACGGCAACTTCCTCAGAGTCCGCACCCAGCTCATCAGCACGGAATAGCTCGGCAACAGCAAACGCCCAGGCAGACACGCCGGTCAAACCAGAATCGCAGGAACTGCCCGCCGTCCCTTGGAACGTCCTCTGGGCGGCAGGGACCGTCATCTGCGCAAGCGGATTTGTCCTCTCCTACCTGCGCAGCAAAAACCGCTTTGCCTCCTCACTCCCCGTGACTGACGAGCGGACGCTTGCCCTCTTCAACGAGGCATGCAAAGAGACGGGCGCACTGCAAGCCGTTGAGCTGCGGCAATCCGACGAGATCCATGTCCCCCTTACCTATGGGGTGCTGCATCCCGTAGTGCTTATCCCCAAAACCTGCCTGTACGCTGAGGTCATGGACGATGCCCAGGCACGCTTTGTGCTAGCGCATGAACTGTGCCATGTGCGCAGGCACGACGTGGCGCTTAAGTTCGCTCTGGCAGCAGCGGTGTGCCTGCACTGGTTCAACCCCATGGCCTGGATTATGTGGGTCCTGGCCATGCGCGACATCGAGCTTGCCTGCGACGAGACAGTCGTGCGCCTGCTCGGCCGCAACGACCCAGGCACCACCCGGGCCCGCTATGCACGCGCCCTCATTTCAATGGAAGAATCCAAAAGCGGTCTGGCGCCGCTCACACTGTGCAGCGCCTTTAACAAGACCGCCATCGAAGAAAGAATCGTGGCAATCATGAACATCAAGAAAACGACCTGCGCGACTTTCATCGCATCGTCTTTGCTTATCGTTGGTGTGCCGGCAGCTTTCGCCAGCACGACGTACTGGGGCCTGCCCAACGGCGGCTCAGCCTATCAGTACACGTACAACCCCACCGACATCGAGAGTTCTACCAACGCGGACGTCGAGGCCACGGAAGTGGCAAGCAAGACTCCCTTCTCGAGCGCAACAGAAGACACCGCTGACCAGATTGGCGCCGAAGCCGTGGAGGGCCGCTTTTCAATAGGTGGCGCCGCCCAATCGGGTGACACCGCTACTAGCACGGATGAAGAAGCGGCGGGCGTCGAAAACCCCTACGGTGGTTCAGTTTCCGCCTCGCAGGTCATTGACAATTACCTCATCACGAGCGTCGCAGCAAGCAACGACTCCACGGCGGTCGAAGTCACATCCGAAGGAAATCTGCAAGCAAGCAAAGTGACCACCTTCCTCGACACGCTGAAAGACTTCGGGCTCGATTGGGAAATCGCAACCGAAACCTACGACGAGGGCACGACGCAAAACACTCTCGCCATAACCTACAAGGGTCAGGCAGTCCATGCCATCTACGACCCGCAGAGCGGCACGCTCATTGCCTCCGGCGAGGGCGACTACATGCATGGCAAGAACACGGGTGTCGATGCCGTCGACCTGGTAGTTGCCTATGACAAGGTAAGCAACAAGCCCACCGGCCTGGATATCTCACCCGCCTTGGATGACGACGTCGTAAACGGCACCGTCCCCGTGACCTCCTGGAGCACATTCGCTCCTCAGCAGGCAGGTGGCCTAGCAACTGAGGAGACTAGCCTGGATGCCACAGCCGAACAAGCCACCGATGCATCAGAGTCTGAGGCCAGCACCGCCGAGCTCATCAGCCTATTCGAGCCTTATGCCAAGTTCGGCCTGTCCTATAACCCCCGAAGCGGTGCCGTCACCTATGCCAATCCTTCAGGCTCAAATACTGAGCCTGAAGTCGTGAGCAACTTCACCGACGTGAAGTCCATGACAAAGGACGCAAAGGGCGAGGCCGTAGGCAACGTCTTTACGTACAGTGACGGCACGGATCGAGGCATTAGCCTTCGTGCCGTCCGCGACTTCTCCGGCACGCTCATCGGTCTCGCACCCGAGGAGAATCAGGACTAGGGCCGCATCAGATTCCTACCACTGCACAACCTTCTGAACTACCCGAGCCCGTCGGTCTCACAACCGGCGGGCTTTCATATGACGGCCCCCTACGCCGTGCGCTCGGCTAGCCAGTCGCGGAGGTGCTCGGCCATGCGGGTGACTTCGGCGGCGGTGGCGGGATTGGTGAACGGCAGTCCCAGGAGCTTCCACACGTAGCCCTGCTCGCAGGCAACGCGCAGACCATAAGGATGCACGACCTCAAAGAGCAGGCAGGGATAGCTCACCACGATGTCGGTCGGCGTGGAGCGCTCGGCGCGCTTGACGGTGCGGTGGCCGTAGAAGGCGTCACGCACGGCAGGCGAAATGTCACCGGCAAGAATCTCAGGCAAGGGAACGTCGAGCACCTGGGAGATATCTGCCTCCCCCACCGCCTTCAAGATATCCACCTTGTCGGCGTCGCGCAGGATGTCGCAGAACATGCGCGTGCGCGCATCGAGCCCCTCGGGCAGGCGATAGTCGCTGTGGGTGCCCACGACCGTGGCGATGAACCGAGAAAGAGCTGCGGCACCTTCAGCCGGCTCCAACCCACCGGCACACTGCCCGTCCCCCTCTTCTCTGTCCACGAAATCCCACAGGTGCCCCTCAACAAGCAGCACATGCACGCCCAGGGCGGCATGGCTTTCCGAGCGGGCGTCGCTGAAGGTGCCGTAGCGTCGCACCTGCTCAAAGCGGCCGATGTCGTGCAGCAAGCCGCACAGCCAGGCAAGGTCAATGTCTTCGGCCGCCAGTCCCTCATCAGCCGCGATGCCTTCGGCCAGCCCTGCCACGCGATACGTGTGCTCCACCTTGAGCGCAATCTTGGGGTCGGCCGGGTCATACGCGGCCACATACCCCTCGAACGCCTTCAAACACCTCGCGCGATCGATCTTCATCGGCTCATCCTCCGTAGATTCGCATCTCTCACGCACAAGGATGCCGCTTTCCGCCCAACCGATACAACCCCGCGAGCAACAGGTTGAGAAATATCACGTTTCCAACCCCATCTCCCCGTCAAAACGTTAAATACTTCAACCCATCCCTCGCCACGCACCCCCGCCAGCCCCCGCAGGCGGCGGGTAAGGGTCAAACATCCCTCACCAGGGCGCCCGAGAACCCCGAGCGATGCGCAATACGCTTGCGCCACCCGTTTCAGACGACCACTCAGACAGTCAGCACAGCAACACAAGCACGCCTCCTGCTTGAAGTGCCGCCCCCTCTCACGCCCCCAATCACCTCGCGCCATAACCGCGCAAGCCCCCAAAATCCCGCCAGCCAACCCCCCACACAAACGTGCCCACCGTGCGCGCTTTGCACGGCAGGCACAACTCACTTACAGGTCTTTTCCGAACGTGGCCGCACCGCCCCCGGCAGCCCCCGCAGGCGGCGGGTAAGGCCCAGGCGCAGTTCCGCAGTGAATCGCAAAAGGCCGATGCGGCATAGCCGCACCCCATACACAAACGTGCCCACCGTGCGCACTCTGCACGGCGGGCACAACCTACTTACAGACCTCTTTACGCCCCATATCGAGCCCCTGCAAGAAACCACGCTCCGGCAAATAAGGCCCAAGCGCAGTTCCGCAGCGGCGCCGTGCGCCGCGAGGACTGTCTGAGCATTGGGCCTTATTTGTCGGCGGCCGTGCCCTTGCGCTCGTCCAGCATCTCCCCCAGCGTCCTCCACGCGAGCTCCGCGCACTTCACGCGAGCGGGCATCCTCGCCACGCTCTGCAGGCAGGCAGCGTCGCCCAGCTCCTCGAGCACCTCGGGGTCCTTCTCCTCGCCGCGGGCCATGCGCTTGAAGACCTCGCACAAGTCGCGCGCCTCGTGAGCGTCCATGCCCGTGATGAGGTCGCTCATCATGTCGGCCGAAGCCTGCGAGACGGCGCACCCGATGCCCTGCCAGGCAGCTTCCTCGATGACGCCCTTGTCGTTGATGCGCAGCGACAGCGTGAGGTCGTCGCCGCAGGAAGGGTTCACGCCCTCGTGCGTGCAGGTGGCGCATTCCATCTCATACTTGTAGTCCGGGTCGGAGCTGTGCTCCATGAGCGCCGGCGTGTACAGCGGGTTAATTGGTGCCATGGAACATCCCCCAGACTCCTTCGAGGCCCTCTACCAGGCGGTCGATGTCGTTCTTGTCGTTATAGACGCCGATAGAGGCGCGGCACGACGAGCCCATGCCGCCCAACCAGGTAAGCAGGGGCTGCGCGCAGTGGTGCCCCGCTCGGATGGCCACATTGTAGCCGTCGAGCAGGCTCGAGACGTCGTGGGGATGGATGCCCGCCACATTGAACGAAAACGCGCCATGGTGGCGGGCCGGGTCGTGGCTGCCCATGAACTCGATGTAGGGCAGCTCCTCCATGCGCGTCACGAGGTAGCGCATGAGCGCGTGCTCGCGGGCCACGAGGTTGTCCATGCCGATGGACTCCACGTAGGTGAGCGCCGCGTCGAGCGCGTAGGCGCCGGCCGCGTCCTGCGTGCCTGCCTCGAACTTCTCGGGGATGGGCGCCCAAGCGGCCTCGGTCTCGCTCACCCAGTCGATCATCTCGCCGCCGAGGAGCATCGGCGGCATGGCCTCGAGGATCTCACGCTTACCCCACAGCACGCCGATGCCCATGGGACCCATGATCTTGTGGGCCGAGAAGGCATACATGTCGGCGCCGAGGTCGCACACGTCCACCGCCATGTGCGGCACGGCCTGCGCGCCGTCCACCACCACGTAGGCGCCCATCTCATGGGCACGCTTGGCGATGGCACGCACGGGGTTCTCCACACCCAGCACGTTAGAGACCTGGCCGATGGAGACGATGCGGGTCTTGGGGCCGATCTTGGCCTCGATCTCCTCGTCGGAGATGGCGTAGTCGCCGCCCTTCTCGGGGCGCAGGTACACCAGGGTCGCACCCGTGGCGCGGCAAAGCTGCTGCCAGGGGATGAGATTGGAGTGGTGCTCCATGATGGAGATGACCACCTCGTCGCCGGGCTTGAGGTCGCAGATGCCGGCAAGGCCCTTCGCGGCGAGGTTGAGCGCCTCGGAGGCATTGCGCACGAACACGACCTCGTCGGCCTCAGGCGCCCCGATGAAGCGGGCCACGTGGGCGCGCGCCCGGGCAATGGCCTCGGTCGCCTCGATGGAAAGGCGGTAGAGGCCCCTCAGGGGGTTGGCGTTCATCGTCTCGTAGAAGCGGCGCTGCGCGTCGAGCACGCAGGCCGGACGCTGCTCCGTGGCGGCCGAGTCGAGGTAGACGAGCTCGGGAGAGTTGGCAAGCAGGGCAAACTCGGCGCGGAACGGGTTCTTGGCGATGTCGGCCACCTCGGGGCTGCCGGCGGCGGCGCTCACGCACCCCGCGATACCCAGGTTCGCCTCTGGCGTGGCGTCAATGGAATACAGACGTGCCATGGAAGGTTCCCTCCATTGAAGAAGAACCCGCCCGGGCAAGCCAGCTCGGCACATGCGCCAAGCGACAGGCCCGGGTGGGTGGAAGCGGTCGGGTTGATGTTACTCGCCAAGCATGTCGGCCACAACGTCGGCGCCGAGCACGCGCTCGGCGGCGGCGCGCACGGCAGCGCGGGCCTGGGGCACCGGGGCGTCCTCGAAGGCCGCGGCGAAGGTGGACTCCATCACGAGCGCGGGGATGTCCTCGGGAGCCAGGCCGCGAGACACCAGGTAGGCGCGCTGCTCGGGGCTGATCTCGCCCACGGTGGCGCCGTGGTCGCCCGCGACGTCGTCCTCGTCGCACAGGATGACGGGCAGCGACTGGTTGCCCACGCCGTCACCGGCAAGCAGCACGCACTCGTTCTCGCTGCCCTTGGAGCCCTTGCAGCCGCGCACGAGGTCGATCGTGTCGCGCAGCGACTTGAAGGCGTCGTCGGCCAGAACGCCGGAGAAGCCCATCGTGCACAGGGTGTGCTTGCCAATCTGGCGCACGACGTGCCCCAGGTCGAGCGTCTGCGTGCCGCGACCCAGGTAGCGGGCATCGAGCTCGAGAGTCGAGCCGTCACCCACGAGGTCGCAGCGGAAGCCCGTGGAGGAGAGCTGCGCCGAGAGCACGTACTGCTTCACGTGCACGCTCGCACCCTTCTGCGCCACCAGGCCCACGTTGTCGAGCATCTGAGGGGCGTCGCACGCCACCACGGAGAAGAGGTCGAGCTTGGCGTCCTCCTCCACGGCGATGCGCACGCTCCAGCCGCTCGTGGTGCCGAGCGCCTCAGAGGCGGGCGCGTTGCCCACAAGCACGACCGAGGCCTGGGCGCCGGCGCCCACGACGACGTCGAGCACGAAGGCAGCGCGGGCGACCTGGGCCATGTCCACGACGATGGGCTCATCGGCCACCTCGCCTGCCGGCACCTCCACGCGGCACACCTCGCCGGCTACGGCCTCGAGCCAGGCCTGGGCCTGCCCACCTGCGCCGCCCACGGGAGGCTCGCAGGTCGCGCCCTCGAAGCGGCCCTCGACGGCCTCGACGGCCCCTTCGGCGACCGGCACCTCGATGTCGATGCCGTTGATCTCCAGATGGTTCCAGGTGGGAGTGGGAAGCTCGTTCACCTGCTTAAGTACCTGCATGTTTGTCGTCTCCACGCTAGCCCACCGCGCCTTCCATCTCGAGCTTGATGAGGTTGTTCATCTCGACGGCGTACTCAAGCGGCAGCTCCTTCGAGATGGGGTTGGCGAAGCCGTTCACCACCATGGTGCGGGCCTCGCTCTCGGTGCACCCGCGCGACATGAGGTAGGTCACCGTGTCGTCGGAGATGCGGCCGATGGTTGCCTCGTGGCCCACGCTGGCGGTGCGGCAGCGCACGTCGATGGCGGGGATGGTGTCGGAGCGGCTGTGGTCGTCAAGCATGAGCGAGGCGCAGGAGACCGACGCCTTGGCGTGCTCGGCGCCCTCGGTGATGCACACGGCGGAGCGGAACGTCGAGATGCCGCCGTCCTTGGAAAGCGACTTGGCGTTGATGGAGCAGCGCGTGTCCTTGCCCTGCAGCACCACGCGCGTGCCCGTGTCGAGGTTCTGGGTGGCACCGGCGAACGTGATGCCGGTGTACTCGCAGCTCGAGCGGTCGCCCACGAGGAACGACGTGGGGTACAGGTAGCTCACGTGGCTGCCGAAGGAGCCCGACACCCACTCGATGGAGCCGTCCTCCTCCACGCGGGCGCGCTTCGTGTTGAGGTTGTACATGTTCTTCGACCAGTTCTCCACGGTCGAATAGCGCAGGCGCGCGCCCTTGCCCACGTAGAGCTCCACACAGCCCGCATGCAGGTTGGCCACGTTGTACTTGGGGGCGGAGCAGCCCTCGACGAAGTGCAGGTCGGCGCCCGGCTCCAGGATGATGAGCGTGTGCTCGAACTGGCCGGCACCTGCGGCGTTGAGGCGGAAGTAGCTCTGCAGCGGGAAGTCGACCTTCACGCCGGCAGGCACGTACACAAACGAGCCGCCCGACCACACGGCGCCGTGCAGGGCCGCGAACTTGTGGTCGGTGGGCGGCACGAGCTGCATGAACTTCTCGTGGATGAGCTCGGCGTAGGGGCCCTCGAGCGCCTCCTCGATGCCGGAGTACACCACGCCCTGGGCCGCCACCTCCTCGCGCATGTTGTGGTACACGAGCTCGGAGTCATACTGGGCGCCCACGCCCGCCAGACTCGCGCGCTCGGCCTCGGGGATTCCCAGGCGCTCGAAGGTGTCCTTGATGTCCTCGGGGACGTCCTCCCAGTCCTTGGCCTGGTCGGTCTTGGGCGACACGTAGGCAGAGATGTGGTCCATGTCCAGGCCCGCGATGGAGGGACCCCAGTTGGGCGGCATGGGCGTGGACTCGTAGATCTCCAGGCTCTTGAGGCGCAGGTCGAGCATCCACTGGGGCTCGTTCTTCTTGGCGGAAATCTCGCGCACCAGCTCAGGGGTCAAGCCGTCGGCTGCACGCTCGTAGCCCTCCTCGGGCTTGGTGAAGTCGTACAGACCGCCTCCTGCCTGCGTGAAGTCGGCGATGTCGGTGTTTGCCATCTGCCTCACCTACTCGGCACAGTCGCTGCGCGCGGCCTCGAGGGCCTCATAGGCGGCAAAGCCGGTCTGGTCGATCTGCTTGGCAAGGCTGCCGTCGCCCGTGGCCACGAGATGGCCCTTGACCATGACGTGGGTCTTGTCGATGGCAAGGCGCTCCAGGATGCGCGTGTTGTGCGTGATGATGAGCAGCGCGCCGTCGCACATCTCGCGATAGGCCTGGATGCCGCGCGCCACCACGTCGAGGGCGTCGACGTCGAGGCCCGAGTCGGTCTCGTCGAGAATGGCGAGCTTGGGCTGGAGAAGCAGCAGCTGCAGCATCTCGACCTTCTTGCGCTCGCCGCCCGAGAAGCCCACGTTGAGGTCGCGCACCAGGTTGGACTGGTTGAGGCTGAGCTGGTCGCACAGCTCGCCCACGTGGGCGCGGAACTTGGAGCCGCTCATCCTGGGGCCGGGGTGCTTGCGGGTGATGGTGCGCAGGAACTGGTACAGCGGCACGCCGGGCACCTCGACGGGAGCCTGGTAGCTCATGAAGATGCCAGCAAGCGAGCGCTTGTCAGCAGACAGTGCGGTGACGTCCTGACCTGCGAATTCAATGCTGCCAGAGGTGACCTCGTAGGTGGGGTCGCCCATGATGGTCTTGCCGAGCGTGGACTTGCCCGCGCC
Source organism: uncultured Coriobacteriales bacterium (assembly GCA_902464015.1). Taxonomy (GTDB): domain Bacteria; phylum Actinomycetota; class Coriobacteriia; order Coriobacteriales; family UMGS124; genus UMGS124. Next base: position 23,489 of record CABQHM010000028.1, read on the forward strand.
GTTGGGGCCCATGAGCACATGGACCTCGCCGGGATTGACGGTCAGGTCGACGCCGTGCAGGATGGGCTTCTCGCCAACCTGGGTGCTGAGGCCTGTGACGCTCAGCAGGGCAGATTCAGCCATTGGATCCTCCATACTCTCCTGGGGGGTTCGTCGGCGCGTTCTCCAAGCGCGTCTCCCCTCTTTTCTAAGGCGGGGAGTCTAAGCATTCGATGTTTCCATTGCAATCCTAATCTGACTATTTTCGTAGGATTACTTCAAATCTGACTGTTTTTGTATGATTTGACCGGCTCGGGCGCCCATCCACCCTCAGCATCGCGCATGTTTTGTGGTGGCAAATTAATTAGATAGCCTAACTAAATAAAATGTTAGACTTTTCCTTCGGCAGATTCGACACAAGGAGGGCCCCTGGCAATGGGAGAAGCCGCCCACACAAGCACGGCCTCACAAGCAGACATAGACTTCGGCAACGACGAGGCGTTCTTCACCGCGTTCAACGACCTCATTGTCTCGACCTTCCATTCCATCGAGCGCTACGAGGAGCTCTCGCTCAAGTCGTTTGAGTCCAATGACTTGAGCATCGCCGAGTCGCACCTGGTAGAGGCCGTGGGCCGCGTCTGCCAGGAGAACCCCGCCGGCGTTCCCGTAAGCCAGGTCGCCCAGACCCTGGGCGTGCGCGTGCCCACCGCGACCGCCTCGGTGAACAAGCTCGTGACCAAGGGCCTCCTCAGCAAGGAACGCTCCCAGGAGGACCAGCGCTCTTTCCTGGTCAAGCTCACGCGCGAGGGCAGGCGGGCATATCGCCTGCACATGCTGTTCCACCGCCGCATGATCGACGCGCTCGCCGGGACGCTCGACCCCCAGGAGCGCGCCGTGCTCACCTCAGGGCTCACCAAGCTCAAGGCCTTCTTCGAAGAATCCGCCACCACCCTGCCATCGGCTCAAAAAACGACGAGGTAACCACGCATGGCTTTTCACGTAATGGGTACCGGCAGCGCCCGGCCCGAACACGTCGTGACCAACGACGACCTTTCCCGCTTCCTCGACACCGATGACGAATGGATCTCGAGCCGCACGGGTATCAGCTCTCGACGCTGCTGCACCACCGAGACCTGCTCCGACCTGGCCGAGGCGGCCGCACGCGCCGCGCTCGACAACGCAGGCGTGGCGGCCAGCGAGCTCGACCTCATCATCTGCTCCACCATCACCGCCGACGACCTCACGCCCTCCTGCGCCGCCGTGGTGCAGGAACGCATCGGCGCCTCCTGCCCGGCCTTCGACCTCAACGCGGCATGCGCGGGCTTCGTGTTCGCCCTCGACGTGGCCCACGGCTACTTCGCCCGCGGTGCCGCCAAGCGCGTGCTCGTGGTGTCGGCCGAGAAAATGAGCCGCATGGTCGACTGGACGGAGCGCTCCGTGAGCGTGCTGTTCGGCGACGGCGCGGGCGCTGTGGTGCTGGGTGCCGGCGGCGAGAGCCCCCTCTACACCAAGCTCACCACCAGGGGCTCCCACGACACCCTGTGGTGCCCCAACATGGAGGGCAACTCCCCCTTCGACACGACCGCCAAGCCCGAGCCCTACCTGCACATGCGCGGCCAGGAGGTCTTCAAGTTCGCCGTGACCTCCATCTGCTCCGACGTGCGCCAGATGTGCTCCGAGGCCGGCGTCGAGGCCGGCGACATCGACCTGTTCGTGTTCCACCAGGCCAACAAGCGCATCCTCGACAGCGCCGTGGAGAAGCTGGGGCTCGACCGCGACAAGGTTGCCTACACCATCCAGGAAAGCGGCAACATCTCGAGCGCCTGCATCCCGCTCACGCTCGACGCCCTCAACCGCCAGGGGCGCCTGCACGAGGGCGACCTGGTGTGCTGTTCAGGCTTTGGAGCTGGCCTTGTCGTGGCCACGACGCTGCTGAAGTGGGGCAGCGCGCTGTAATATGTGTTTCGGCGGGCATGCGCCCGTTGGGTACGAAAGTAAGCCAGGCGACCGGCATCGGGCCGGAGCGCCGCAACCGAGAAGGAGACACCATGTCCGATACGCTCGAGCGCGTCAAGAAGGTCCTGCAGGAAGGCTTCGAGGTCGATCCCGCCAAGGTGACCCCCGAGAGCACCCTGGCCTCTCTGGGCCTGGACTCCCTGGACACCGTTGAGGTCGTCATGCAGTGCGAGGAGGAGTTCGGCATCGAGATCGACCAGGAGAGCAACCCCTCCACGGTCGGCGAGTTCGTCACCGTCATCGACAACACCCTGGGAGAGTAGTTCATGATCCGCACCCCCTTGTGCGACCAGCTCGGCATCGAGCACCCCGTGTTTCAGGGCGGCATGGCCTGGATCGCCGACGCGAGCCTGGCAGCTGCCGTGAGCGAGGCCGGCGGCCTGGGCATCATCGCCGCCATGAACGCCAACGCCGAGTGGCTCCGCGACCAGATTCACCAGCTGCGTGAGAAGACCGACAAGCCCTTCGGCGTGAACGTCATGCTCATGAGCCCGTTTGCCGACGAAGTCGCCCAGGTCGTGGCCGAGGAGCACGTGCCCGTGGCCGTGACCGGCGCCGGCAACCCGGCCAAGTACATGGAGCTGTGGAAGCAGGCCGGCGTCAAGGTCGTGCCCGTGGTCGCCAGCGTCGCGCTCGCCAAGCTCATGGAGCGCCTGGGCGCCACGGCCGTCGTGGCCGAGGGCACCGAGAGCGGCGGCCACATCGGCGAGCTCACCACCATGACGCTTGTGCCGCAGGTGGTAGACGCCGTGAAGATCCCCGTGCTCGCAGCCGGCGGCATCGCCGACGGTCGCGGCGTGGCGGCGGCCTTCATGCTGGGCGCACAGGGGGTGCAGGTTGGCACGAGGTTCCTCGTGGCCAAGGAGTGCACGGTGAGCCAGGAGTACAAGGACCGCGTCCTCAAGGCGCGCGACCTGTCCACCACGGTCACCGGCAGGCGCACGGGCCATCCTATCCGCTGCCTGAAGTCGCCGTTCACCCAGAACTACGCCGCCATCGAGAAGGCCGCAGAGTCCGACGAGGAGCTGCACGGCCTGTCGGCCGGCGCGCTTCGCAAGGCCGCGCAGGACGGCAACGGCCAGGAGGGCCAGTTCATGGCCGGCCAGATCGCCGCTCTCGTGAACAAGGAGCAGACGGCGGCCGAGATCGTGAACGACCTCATGGCAGACGCCGAGCGCGTGCTGGGAGGTGCCTCCACATGGGTAAGGTAGCCATTCTTTTCGCAGGTCAGGGTGCCCAGCACGAGGGCATGTGCGCCGAGCTCGCGCAGGTGAACGAGGCGGCCCGCGCCGTCTTCGCCCGCTGCGACGAGGTGCGTCCCGAGACCTCCGATCAGTGCTGGCACGCCAGCAAGGAGACCCTGTCGCTCACGGCGAACACCCAGCCCTGCGTGTGGGCGGCCGACATGGCCTGCGCCCGCGCCCTTGAGGCCGCCGGCGTGCATGCCGACGCGGTGGCGGGCTTCTCGCTGGGCGAGCTTGCCGCACTTGCCTTCGCCGGGACCCTCGACGAGCAGGAGGCCTTCCGCCTCGTGTGCCGTCGCAGCGAGCTCATGGACGAGGCGTGCCAGGCAAACCCCGGCGGCATGGCCGCGGTGCTCAAGCTCACGCCCGAGCGCATCGAGGAGCTTGCCGGCGAGGCCGGAGCCTACGCCGTCAACTACAACTCGCCAGCGCAAACGGTGTGCGCGGGGTCCAAGGAGGCCATTGCGGCCTTGTGCGACCTCGCCAAGCAGGCAGGCGGGCGCGCCATGCCCCTCGCCGTGCAGGGCGCCTTCCACAGCCCGCTCATGACGAGCGCCCGCGAGGGCCTGGAGAAGGTGCTGGCAGGCGTCGAGTTCAAGGCGGCCGAGACGCCCGTGTGGGCCAACGCCACGGCAACCCCCTACCCCGCAGACGCCGCCGAGGCGCGCGAGCTGCTTGCCGCCCAGGTGGCAAGCCCCGTGCGCTGGGCACAGACGCTGGCGGGCCTGGCCGAGGAAGGCTTCGACACGTTCATCGAGGTGGGCCCGGGCAAGACGCTCACGGGCCTGGTGAAGCGCACGCTGCCCCAAGCCCGCGCCCTTTCCTGCGAGACGCCCGACGAGGTGGCAGCCGTGGTTGCCGCCCTCAAGGAGGACTAACCATGGCTGAAAATCTGGCAGCTCAGGCCACACAGGCCGAGCAACCCGCCCGCGTGGCCGTCGTGACCGGCGGCTCGCGTGGCATCGGCCGCGCCTGTGCGCTGCGCCTGGCTGAAGCCGGCTGCGACGTCGCCGTGCTCTACGCCGGCAACGACGAGGCCGCACGCGAGACCGTGGAGGCCATCGAGGCCCTGGGCCGTCGCGCCCGGGCTTGGAAGTGCGACGTGGCCAACGCCGAGGAGTGCGCCGCCGTGTGCAAGGAGGTCGCCTCTGAGCTGGGATGCGTGGACGTTCTCGTGAACAACGCAGGCGTTACGCGCGACAACCTGCTAGGCCGCATCAAGGACGACGACTTCGACCGCGTGATCGACGTCAACCTCAAGGGCGCGTTCAACATGGTGAAGGCCCTCTACCGCACCTGGCTGCGCAACAAGGGCACGGGCCGCATCATCAACGTGAGCTCCGTGGTGGGCCTCATGGGCAACGCCGGCCAGGCAAACTACGCCGCCAGCAAGGCGGGTCTCATCGGCCTCACCAAGAGCATCGCCCGCGAGCTCGCCCCGCGCGGCGTGACCTGCAACGCCGTTGCGCCCGGCTTCATCGAGACCGACATGACCGCCGGCCTTTCGGCCGAGGTGCGCGAAGGCTACGACAAGCAGATTCCGCTGGGCTACATGGGCAGCGCCCAGGACGTGGCGGAAGTCGTGGCGTTCCTCGCAAGCCCCGCGGCGCGCTATGTGACCGGCGAGGTCGTGCGCGTCGACGGCGGCATCGCGATGTAGGCACGCGGCCCGCAGCAATACCCAAGCACGAACAAAAGGAGCACGCTACATGGAACGCAGAGTCGTGATCACCGGCCTCGGCGCCGTGACACCCCTGGGCAACGACGCCCCCACGAGCTGGGCGGCCGTGAAGGAAGGCACCTGCGGCATCGGCCTCATCACGCATTTTGACACCGAGGCCTACAAGGTAAAGGTCGCCGCCGAGGTCAAGGGCTTCGACCCGCTCGAGCACGGCCTCACCAAGCAGGAGCTGCGCCGCAATGACCCCGCCATCAACTACGCGCTCGTCGCCTCCGACGAGGCCGTGGCAGACGCCGGCCTTCTCATCGAGGGTTCCGCACGCCTGGCCGCGCTTGTCGAGGAAGACGAGAACGTGCAGGCCAACGTGGCAGCCGAGCGCGTGGGCACCTACGTGGGCTCGGGCATCGGCGGCTTCTCCACGATGATCGAGAACACCCTCAAGTGCCACACCGACGGCCCGCGTAAGGTGTCGCCGCTCATGATCCCCAACATGATCGCCAACATGCCCTGCGGCGCGGTCTCCATCAGGCAGCACGCCACGGGCCCCACGCTTCCCGTGGTCACGGCCTGCGCCACCTCGGCCCACGAGATCGGCGAGGCGTTCCATGCCATCAAGCTGGGACAGATCGACGCCGCGCTTGCCGGCGGCACCGAGTATTCCGTCATCGAGGACGCCATCGCCGGCTTCACGAGCTGCATGGCCCTCTCGAAGAACCCCGACCCCGCCACCGCATGCAGGCCTTTCGATGCCGAGCGCGACGGCTTCGTGTCGGGCGAGGGCTCGGTCGTCCTCGTGCTTGAGGAGCTCGAGCACGCCCGCGCCCGCGGCGCCAAGGTCTACGCCGAGATCGTGGGCTACGGCAACACCGCCGACGCCTATCACATCACGAGCCCCGACCCCCACGCCGACGGCATCGCCCGCTGCATCCGCATGGCCGTGGAAGAGGGCGGCGTGAAGCCCGAGGAGGGCCTCTACATCAACGCCCACGGCACCTCCACCAAGCTCAACGACGCCTGCGAGACCGCCGGCTTCAAGCTGGCCCTGGGCGAGGAGGCAGCCCGCGCCGCCCACATCAGCTCGACCAAGAGCATGCACGGCCACATGCTGGGCGCCACTGGTGCCATGGAGGCCATGGTGTGTGCGCTGGCGCTCAAGGAGGGCGTGGTACCGGCCACCATCGGCCTGTCCACTCCCGACCCCGAGTGCGACCTTGACTACACCCCCGGCAAGCAGGCCATCTCGGCCGAGCTCACCTGGGCGCTTTCTACCAACCTGGGCTTCGGCGGACACAACGCCGCCCTTGCGTTCAAGAAGTACGTGGAGGACTAAGCATGGATCTTGAGACCCTGCGCGGTTTCGCCGACCTCATGGAGGAGCGCGGCCTGACCCGCATCAAGCTGGAGGAGCCCGACCTGACCCTCGAGCTCGAGCGCGAGGGCGCCGGCGCCACCCAGCCCCCGGCATGGCCGGCCTTCCCACCGACAATGCCCGCCGCCTGGCCTGCAGCTCCCGCAGCTGCTGTGGCTGCCCCCGCGGCTCCCGCCGCCACTACTGAGCCTGTGGCACCCACCGCGCCTGCGCAGGTCGCCAGCGGCGCTACCGAGGTGTGCGCACCCATGGTAGGCGTGTTCTACGTGGCCCCCTCCCCCGGCGCCGAGCCGTTCGTGCGCGTGGGCTCGAAGGTGAAGAAGGGCGAGACCCTGTGCATCCTCGAGGCCATGAAGCTCATGAACGAGGTCGTGGCCGAGTGCGACGGCGAGATCGCCGAGATCTGCGCCAACGACGGCGACCTGGTCGAATACGGCCGCGTCCTGTTCCGCATCTATTAAGCGCGGCCCGCTATTTGGCTTTTGAAACCGTTGGGATAGACGGATTGCTTTTCGCAAGGCGCCCGGAGGCGATGTGTACTGGACGTACATGAGCCTCCGGGGAACGCGGCGAAAAGCGATCCGCGATCGGGAGAGACTATGGACAGAGAAGCGCTAAAAGAGATTCTGCCTCATCGTGAGCCGATGCTCCTGCTCGACTCCTCCGAGGTCATCGACGGCATCGCCTGTGGCACGTACAAGGTGCGCGGCGACGAGTTCTTCTTGCAGGGACACTTCCCGGGCAACCCCGTGGTACCCGGCGTCATTCTCTGCGAGATGATGGCCCAGAACTGCTGCGTCCTCGTGGGCGCCGAGGCCACCCAGGGCAAGGACACCTTCTATACCAGCATGGACAAGATCCGCTTCAAGCACCCCGTGGTGCCCGGCGACGAGGTGTCCATCCGCTGCGAGCTCACCCGACACAAGGGTCCGTTCTACTTTGCCTCGGGCAAGGTGTTCGTGGGCGAGGACCTGTGCGTCTCAGGCGAGTTCTCCATCGCCCTCATGCCCAAGAAAGCCTAAGCAACCCCCGCAATCTCTGATGCGGCATTCCGCGCACGAAGATAGGTAGACCAAATGTTCAGCAAGATTCTCATAGCCAACCGCGGCGAGGTAGCCGTGCGCGTCATTCGCGCGTGCAAGGAGATGGGCGTCGAGACCGTCGCCGTCTTCAGCACGGCCGACAAGGACGCCCTGCATGTGGCCCTGGCCGACGAGGCGTACTGCATCGGCGGGCCCCGCCCCCATGAGAGCTACCTCAACAAGGAGGCCATCCTCACCGTGGCGCTCAAGTCGGGCGCGGCGGCCATCCACCCCGGCTACGGCTTCCTCTCCGAGAACGCCGAGTTCGCACGCATGTGCAAAGAAGCCGGCGTGGTCTTCATCGGCCCCTCGGCTGAGGTCATCGAGAAGCTCGGCAGCAAGGACGCCGCTCGCATCTGCGCCCGCGAAGCCAACGTGCCCGTGGCGCCTGGTTGCGACCTGCTCACGAGCGCTGAACAGGCTGAGGCCGAGGCGCGCCGCATCGGCTGCCCCGTGCTCATCAAGGCACGTGCTGGCGGCGGCGGGCGCGGCATCCGTCGCGTCGATTCCCCCGAGGCGGCCCGCGCCGCCTACCAGGAGGCATACTCGGAGGCCCTCTCCGCCTTCGGCGACGGCGAGTGCTACATGGAGAAGTTCGTGGAGCACGCCCACCACGTGGAGGCCCAGCTGCTCTGCGACAACCACGGCCACGCTGTGGCCCTGGGCGAGCGCGAGTGCTCGGTGCAACGCCGCAACCAGAAGCTGCTCGAGGAGAGCCCCTGTGCGTGCCTGAAGCCCCGCGTGCGCGAGAAGATCCTCGACGCCGCCGTGCGCCTCGCCAAGAAGGTAAAGTACACGGGCGTGGGCACCATCGAGTTCCTCTACACCGACAGCGGTGACTTCTACTTCATGGAGATGAACACACGCCTGCAGGTAGAGCACCCCGTGACCGAAATGGTGACAGGCCTTGACCTCGTCAAATGGCAGATTCGCTGCGCAGCGGGGGCAAAGCTTCCCTTCAAGCAGGAAGACATCCGCCCCCAAGGCGCCGCCATCGAGTGCCGCATCAACGCCGAGGACGAGAACTTCCGTCCGTCGTGCGGCAAGATCACGACGCTGCACGTGCCCAACGGCCCTTGGGTGCGCTTCGACTCGGCCCTCTACCAGGGATGCGTCGTACCTCCGTGGTACGACTCGCTGCTCGGCAAGCTCATCGTGCACGCGCCCACCCGCGAGGAGGCCATCCGCAAGATGCGCTCCGCCCTGGGCGAGCTTGCCGTCGAGGGCGTCTGCGACAACTCCGAGCTGCAGCTCGACATCCTCAACAACCCCGAGTTCCTGAGCGGGGTCTACCACACGGATCTGATGGGACACCTGTATGCCAATCATGACTAAGCGGGCAAAGAAGTCGCGCAACACGCTGGAGAGCAGCGCAAACGACGTGCCTGTGGAGATTCCCGAGCGCAGGCTCTATGCCAAGTGCAACTCGTGCAAGCGCATCGTCGACATCGAGGAGGCCGCGCGCGACCTCGACGTGTGCCCGCACTGCGGCCACCACATGCGCCTGGGCGCCCGCCGCAGGCTTGAGATCACCTGCGACAAGGGCAGCTTCCAGGAATGGTTCGCCGACCTCGAAGCCACCGACTTTTTGGGCTTCCCGGGATACGCCGGCAAGCTTCAGACCGCGCGCACGAAGACCGGCGAGGCCGACGCCGTCGTGTGCGGCCGCGCCACCATCGAGGGCATGCCCTGCGCCATCTTCATCATGAACGGCGACTTCATGATGGGCTCGATGGGCGCCGTGGTGGGCGAGAAGATCTCGCGCACCTTCGAGCGCGCCGCAGCCGAGGGACTGCCCGTGGTGGGCTTCACCGTGTCGGGCGGCGCCCGCATGCAGGAAGGCACCACCTCCCTCATGCAGATGGCCAAGGTCTCGGCCGCCCGCCAGCGCTTCGGGGCGCAGGGCGGCTTCTACCTGTGCGTGCTCACCGACCCCACCTCCGGCGGCGTCACGGCCTCCTTTGCCATGGAGGGCGACGTCATCCTGGCCGAGCCCGGTGCGCTCGTGGCCTTCGCAGGCCCGCGCGTCATCGAGCAGACCATCCACAAGAAGCTGCCCGAGGGCTTTCAGAGCGCCGAGTTCCAGCTTGAGCACGGCTTCGTGGACCGCATCGTGGCCCGCGCCGACATGCGCGACGAGCTGGGTCGCCTGCTGAGCCTGCATGCCCCGGCCGAAGTGGCTGCGCAGTGGGTGCGCCCTTGCACGCGCCCCGTGCAGGAGACCCCCGCAAGGCCCGTCAAGGTCAAGGGTGCGACGACGATGCCCGAGGTGAGCTGCGCCTACGACCGCGTGAAGAACGCCCGCAGCGCCGAGCGCGCAACCGCCCTCGACATCATCGACAACCTCTTTACCGACTTCGTGGAGCTCCACGGCGACAGGGGCTTCCGCGACGACGCAGCCGTGGTGGCTGGCGTTGCACGCCTGGGCGGCCGCAGTGTGACCGTCATCGCAACCGAGCGCGGCCGCAACCTCAAGGAGCGCGTGGCCCGCAACTTCGGCTCGGCCCACCCCGAGGGCTACCGCAAGGCGCTGCGCCTCATGCGCCAGGCCGAGCGCTTCGACCGTCCCGTCGTGTGCCTCATCGACACCTCCGGTGCCTACTGCGGCATCGAGGCCGAGGAGCGCGGCCAGGGCGCGGCCATCGCCGACAACCTCGTCGCCATGGCGGGCCTTGCGTGCCCCGTGGTGAGCGTCGTCATCGGCGAGGGCGGCTCGGGCGGCGCCCTGGGTCTGGGCGTGGCCGACCGCGTGTGGATGCTTGAGAACGCCGTGTACTCGGTCATCAGCCCCGAGGGGTGCGCCTCGATCCTCTACAAGGACGCCTCCAAGGCACCCGAGGCCGCAGCGGCGCTGGGCCTCACGGCCGACAAGCTCCTTGAGCTGGGCATTATCGACCGCATCGTGAGCGAGGGCACCGGTAGCCCCACCGACGTGGCCGCCAACCTGCGCGAGGCGCTCGTGCCCACGCTCGACGAGCTCGCCTGTCGCCCCACCGACGCGCTGCTGCAGAAGCGCTACGAGAAGTTCCGCCAGATGGGGGTGGCAACCATATGCTCTCGCTAGTCGTAGACTCCAGCGCCAACCTCACCCGCGCCGAGGCCGCACGCCTGGGCGTCACCATGGTGCCCATGACCTACCGCATCGACGGCGAGCTGCACGAAGAAACGTTCATGGGCGAGAACGGCGACTTCGCCCAGGCCCTGCACGACAAGCGCCTCACCGAGGCCCACGGGGCGAAGCCCGAGGCCTTCCAGCAGGCGTTTTCCCGCCTTGTCGAGACGGGCTCGGACGTTGTGTGCATCACAACCTCCGCGAAGGTCTCGAGCTGCTACCGCAGCGCCTGCAAGGCGGCTGACCAGGTGCGTTCCGCCATCCGCAACAAGGTGGGCGCCACGAGCCGCGAGGCAAACTCCGCTGCCGCGGCCGGCGCCGCCGGGCTTCCGCGCATCAAGGTGCTCGACTCTATGAGCACCATCTGCGGCGTGGAGTCGCTCGCCAGCCTCGCCCGCAAGCTCGACGCTTCGGGGGCCTCGTTCGACGACATCGTGGCGACCCTTGAGGCCGCACGCGCCGACCAGGGCATCGGCTTCTCCGTGCCAAGCACAGCCACGCTGCGCCACACCGGCCGGATGGCGCTCATCCCCTTGTCGGTGGGAACTTTCCTCAACCGCTACCCTGTGCTCAGCGTGCGCGACGGCGCGGTCATCCATGTTAAGACAACCCGCGGCGTGCAGAATCTCGCCCGTGAGCTCGTGGAACTCGTGCCCACCGACGCCCCGCGCAACCTCACGCTCACCTACTTCGGCACACAGGGACGCGCCTGCACGGAGCTTCTGCGCTGTGTGCGCGACAAGTTCAGCGGCATCAACGTGCGCGTGAAGGAGGGTGGCCCCGTGCTCGCCTCCATCCTGGGCCCGGGTGCCGTGAGCCTCGCCTGGGGTCCGGCCGCGAAGGCCTGAGTCCATCTTGCTCCACCCAAGCCCGTTGGCCCTCTGGCCAGCGGGCTTTTTCATGGGCGGCAACCGGGGCGGCACGTGCGCAGGTTTCGCACATGTGACAACCTGTTTTAATCGTGCCCGCCATGTGGCATCATATGCCCATGCAATTGCACCCTTGCAACGACACCAACCAGGAGGATCTTATGTCAGACGTTCCGTGTACCAAGATCGGCTTTATCGGCTTCGGCAACATGGCGAAGGCCATCGCCAAAGGCCTGCTTCGCGCCGAGGCAGTGCCTGCGGGCAACATCTACGCCTGCGCCAAGAACTACGACAAGCTTTGCACCAACTGCGGCAAGCTGGGAATCAACCCCTGCGCAAGCGCCGAGGAGGTCATCGCGGCGTCCAACGTCGTGTTCATCGCGGTAAAGCCCTACCTGGTAGACGAGGTCTGCGCGCCCATCGCAGACGAACTGGCAGAGAAGATCGTGGTCTCCGTGGCCGTGAACATGCCCTTCGGCGAGTACGAGCAGGTGCTCGTGCCCGGCACACACCACATCTCGGTGCTGCCCAACACGCCCGTGCAGGTCAACGAGGGCGTCTGGGTCTGCGAGAGCACCCACTCCCTCACCGAGGAGGACCTGGCCGTGGTGCGCCCCATCCTTGAGGCGACGGGTCTCGTGGTCTTTGTGGACGCGGCCCTCATGGGCATCGCCGGCACGGTGACGGGCTGCGGCCCCGCCTTTGTCGCCATGTTCATGGAGGCCCTGGGCGACGCCGCCGTGAAGTACGGCGTGCCCCGCGCGGTGGCCTACCAGCTGGCAGGGCAGATGATCGCCGGCACCGGCAAGATGGCCGTGGAAACGGGCAAGCACCCCGCCGTGCTCAAGGACGCCGTGTGCTCCCCCGGCGGCACCACCATCAAGGGCGTCGCCTCCCTTGAGGAAAACGGCCTGCGCAACGCCGCCATCAAGGCAATCGACGCAATCATGCAGGCAAAGTAGCGCAAACTTACAATCAGGCATTTAAAACAGGGCGGGCGGGCAGCATGAAACAACTGCTCGCCCGCCCCTTGTTTGTATTCCAACCGCGTGGCTGACGGCGCCCAACAAATAAATGTAACGGGAAAATCGAATAAAGAAAAGGCTTGATTACAAAAACTTTGCCATAGTAAAGTTATCCATGACCTATTTATCATCGGTATAATGCATGGCACTGCCGGTACACGACGGTATCCCACAAGCTGGGGAGGCACCCATGAGTACGAGCTCTCAGAAGTCACGCCAGGCCTATGCTCCCGTAGTGCCACAGCAATCTCCTTTGCCGATTACAGAGGCTTTCATCTGGCACATTGCAAGTCTTGCGAATCGGAGGCAGTAATGACGACCTCCCGCTTCGCCCGACGGATTGTGGGGGCATCGCTGCGCTCCGCAGGCACAATCGCCGCCCTTCTGATTCTATCGGTGCTCGTCGGTCTGGGGTTGTTCCTCCCGTGCAATCCAGACCCAGGAGTCGCAACACCCCTGAGCAAAAAGTCCTATGAGTCAAATCTGGAATCGCTTCAGGGACTTTTGGACAGCGACTTCGCCCGCGTTGCCGCACGTGAGGACATCGACTTGACGAAGCGGGAGGTCGCAGCCCTCGAACGCACCGTTGCGGCCTCAAGCGCATCCGAGTTCATCGACGCCGCGACCGAGTTTTTCGATCTGGAGATCGAGTCCGCTGAGCACGGTTACCTCATAACTGATGTTCGCGCTCTCTCGGCACAACGAGACTACCTGCTTCTTTTTGCCGAAATGGAACATCCCACGCTTGGCTACGCCAGCACCTTAGAGGCCCCGGCCCTCTACTATGCCTCCTCCATGATTTGGACCATTCCCTATCTCGCGTTTTATCTCCCCGTGCTCGCAGCCGTCATTGCGGCCGCGTTCTACAGGCGCAAGGGCCGGCTGCTCTCTCGTGCGCCCGTCAGCCCTGCCTGCGGGTTCCTGGTTTCGGCAGCGACCGGTACTGCGGCCGCAGTCGCGTCTGTCGTCATAGCGTTCATTCCCTCCATGCTCGTCTGCACCGTCAAGAATGGATTCGGAGACCCTGCATACCCCGTGATGTTCGAGGTGGGCGACACGATGCGCACCACCACGCTGGGCGCATCGCTTGCGGAGTCGGCCCTGCTTTTCGTTGTGTTGTCAATTGTGCTGGCGGTAATCGCAGAGTTCTTCTTCATGATCTCATCCAGCGCGCTTTTGGCCGGCATCTCTGCCGTCGTCGCATTGGCGCTGCCGACGCTTCCCTTTTACAGCACGGTAGCGATGAGCCCCTTGGGCGCCTACCTGCCCACGACTTACCTCCAAGTCTGGTCCATCACTGGGTTCGCATCGTTTGCGCCCGAATTCAGCGCGTGCCCCATACCCGGGGTGTCGTTGCCCGCTGCGCTCATTTCAAGCATCGTGCTGGTAATAGTCCTGATCGGCGCAGGAATTGCCCTGCGGGCATGTATCGACAAACCGAAGGGAGGCCAGCATGCTTGAAGTGCGTGACGCCTCGTTTCACAAAGACGGCATCAAGTACCGCAACGTGCAATTCAGCCTAAGCGGCGGAGAGGCCGTCGCGCTCATCGCGCCCAACGGCGCAGGCAAGACAACGCTCATGCGCACGGTGGCGGGAGACGCCGTTGCCGACGCCCAGGCTGTGGTCACCGTCGACGGCACGGTTGTTGCACGACGCTCCAAAGCCGCCCGAGCGAGCGTGTTTTATGCCGACTCCGAACACCGGCTGCTCTACCCTGCTAAAACATGCGCCTGGCACCTCGCATGCGTCAAAGAAATCTGGGACTCGCCCTGTGACCTCGAGCAGGTTGCCAAGCAGTGCGCGGTCGCGCCGTTCATCGACAAGCGCGTCTCCCAGCTCTCCAAAGGCATGGCGCAGCGGCTGACTCTGGCGCTTGCCTGCATGTCGGGGGCACCGTATGTGCTCCTTGATGAACCAGAAAACGGCATGGACGACGACGGCCGGCAGCTCCTCACCGGGGTTGCACAAGGGCTGCTCGAGCGCGGATGCGGCCTGCTTGTCTCAACGCACGACATTTTCAGCGTCTCCCACATATGCACAAGGGCCCTCTTCCTGACCAAGGAGGGATGCGTCACGGCCGCAGACTGCGCAGATTCGAGCAGCCTGCACGCGACATATCGGAAGTTGTTCCTATGAGCAGGTACGCCCCCAAGCATTGCGCGAACAGGGGCGGCGTGGGTTCGGCGAAGGGCTTCGCTGCAGTGCTGTTTGAATGGACGCTGCGCTGCCCCCTGTATCTGGCGTCAGCCGCGCTTCTCATTGCAGCCGCTCTTCTCGTGGCGCTCCTTCCCATCCCGCTCGAAGGGGCATATGAGCTCAACCCCGCAACGTATGCCGATGGGGATTTCCTCGACAACCTGGCAAACGACTACGGCGACGAGGTGCTCCAATACGCCGGCGCGGTCTCGCAAGCACATACTGGTGCCGAGGCATACTCCGCGCTCGCCCAGCTGATGAGCTACGAGGCGAGCCTGGGCCGCGAGGGAGCGGGGCAGCTCGCATGGTTTGCCTCTTCACTTGCCGGCCTCAGCACGCCCGAGACGTTTGCATCCACACACGAGGCACCCGCGCTCTTCCTGGCGGCCTGGGCCCTGGGCGGCGGCGTGCCGTATGTGGTCTGGTTCCTGCCGTGTGTGGCAGCCATTGCGTCGGTCGCCCTCATGACCTCCCGGGGCATGGTTTTGGGGCGCGTGCCCGTAAGCCCCCGCAAGACGTTGGTCGCTATGGCCGCGTGCATCCTTGTGTGCGGGGCTGCGCCGGTGCTGCTGGCCCTTGGCATCACATTTGCAAAAGGCCTGCTCAATGGGGGTCTTGGTGATGCGGCTTATCCCGTTATGGTCGGCACGGCGGGACAGGCAACGCTTATCGAGGCGCTCACAGGGTCGGTCTGCCTGCTCGTAGCCGGCTTGGCAGCCCTCACCATGTGCGGGGCGGCCCTCGTCAGGATATCGAGGTCGGCTCCCCTCAGCCTGGCCATCGTCGGAGCGGCGCTGGCGATACCCCTCGTCCTGGGCTCCTCGGGCCTAGCTGAAGCATTGGGAAGCATCTTGGCGCAGTGCGCCCCACACTACCTGGACTTTGGGCGCATCTCCGGGTGCCCAGGCTACACGGTACCCCAGGCGATTCCCCCAATGGCCTGTGCATCGCACGGCATAGCCTTGCAGCTCGTAACATGCGCGGCGGCGGTGCTAGTCGCCCTGCTCGCGTTGAACTCCCAGTTTGACCTGAAGCAGCGCAGCAAGCAAGGTGACACCGACGGCATGCGGGCGGCTCATTTCCCTGCGAGCGGGAATTTTACCTGCTCTTGCGAGGCATCGGCGGGGACGCATGCAGTGGAGGCGCTGATCTCGCTCGAGCCAGGGGACGTTTGCGTCTTGCGCGCGCCAAACGGCACCGGCAAGACCACCCTGTTGCGCGCCCTATGCGCCGACCCCGTGGGCCGTGTGCAGGGCACAGCCCGCATTGCCGGCATAGACATTTGCGACGTCACACGGTACCGGGGACGCATCGCATACGCAAGCAACGACGACCCAGGCCTGTGCCCCTGGATGACTGTCCGCGGTCTCATGCACGCCGTCCGCGCCATTTGGCCCCAGGCATCGACGGTCGCCCATGTCGAGCAGCGTTGCGGCGTGGCCGGGTTCGACCACAAACCGATTCGCGCTCTCTCCAGTGGCATGCGCCAGCGCGTCGTGCTCGCCGCCGCATTCCAAACGGGTGCAGCCTGCCTCTTGCTCGACGAACCCACAAGCTCCCTCGACATCATCGCATCCGACGAGGTCGTAGCACTCATCAACGAGTTTGCCGCACGCGGAGGCTGCGCGCTCGTCGCAAGCCACGACGGCAGTGTCGACCCCACATGGGGACAAATGAGGCCCACCCGCAAAGACGCAGGTAGCTCGCGCGTACTCTTCTGTTGGCCAGACCGCACCTGATGCGGGCCCGAGACCTGGTAGAACCCGGGCGCAACCCGCAACGCAACGCTCCGGCAAGCCCTCTGACACAGCCCACAATGCAACGCAACGCCTTGGCAGGCCCTCTGACGCAAAAAGTCGGAGCGGTTTTGTTAAAGAGAATACGGCCTCCCCTATGGGCACGTAACCGACAAGCCTTCCAGCGCAAAGTCGGAGGGCTTTTGTTAAAGGGAATACGGCGTACCTATGAACAGGCAACCAACCAAGCCCTCTGACGCAAAAAGGCCCGAGAAGCGACTGCCTCGGAGGCACCTTGTAGTCTTGCTTTTTGAGCTTGTCATCGCTATTGTACATACATAAGGGTTGTATCGGAACAGCCCACAACCAAATAAGGAGGGATTATGTTTGACCTTTCTCGTCGCTCTTTCCTCAAATCTTTGGCTGTGGTTTCGTTGTTCACTGCTGGTTCGATAGGCACCAGCTCGCCCAAATCTGCTCAAGCTGATGATACTGCGATTCCACAAATTCTTACGCCCTTCGATCAGACAACGATAGGTGCGTATCTTAGAATTGCGCATCCAGAAATGTATAACAGCCTGAGCCCCGATACCAAAGCGTACGTTGACTCAACTTTAATGTCCGAAACAACCAATGCGGCAACTATATCCGAACCTCCCAATGACGAACGCGCGATTGCTCAGATTGCAGAGGTCACCGTTACCAGCGCCGAATATGCAACGGCTGCCAAACAAATTCACTATGACACTCAAGTTGCCAGTTTCCCCATTTGGATTTCGGTGCCTATGGTAACAGCAGGCGTTTCCGCCACCAACAACGCAACCGGACGTGTATATACACAAGGGCAGACGGTTTTCACCGATCTTCGCTTTGAATATCTATCTGGAGAAACCCAGGTACTGCCTTCTGGAACATATACTTTTATCGCAACATCGGTCATCAATAAAGCGCCCGATGGCTGGGCAATTGCGCAACCTGTTGCTCAGCTCTTCCATCAGGTAATAATTCCTTAAGCGAACCCCTTATATGACTAAATCAAGTTCAACATCATCATTTGATTCAAGGGTGCCGGACGATAACCCTCAGGAGGTAGTCAACAATTTCATCTTCCTCGACGGGAAATTATACCTCGCATATTTCCCGGTTGTGTTAAAGGAAAGTCTGAATGATTTGGAAGGTAGCTTGATTGGCCTCACATCTGTTCCACAGTCATTCTCCAAGTTGAAAAATTTCGATGCAGGTGCACTGCCAGAGGGTTCAGAACTCTACTGCTATGCACCATGGGAATCGGAGCAAGAGGGATACCCTCTAGGTATCATTGCGCACGAATACCCAGCACTTTACATGTGGGTCGGAAAATGGATGCAGGACATAATGATCGAGCAATTGAAGAACGGCCGGGATATCCAATCGGGAAGTATGGCCTCCATGTCGAACCTATCCGACAGTTCTGACTAGTTAGTCTGCCGGAAACAATAAGTTCCAGACCTACGAAAAAACCCTCCGAAAATATTCGGAGGGTTTTTTCGTTTTGCATTGACAGCGCATATAGGCGGCGTATACTGCAGGCCAACATATGAACGATTGTTCATATGTAAACAACTCAAATAACAGCAGCGCACAAAGAGGCGGTAAGAACCGCCCTGGAGAAAAGGAGCGCCATCATGCGTAAGGTATTCAAGCTCGACGAGATCGACTGCGCCAACTGCGCCCGTGAGCTGCAGGAAGGCATCGCCAAGCTCGACGGCGTGAAGTCCGTGTCCGTCAACTTCATGACCCAAAAACTCACGCTCGAAGCTGACGACGCCGAGTTCGACGAGGTGCTCGAGCGCGTGGTGGCCTACACGGAGGACGTCGAGCCCGACTGCGAGATTATTCGCTAAGGCTTTGGGTTCCCTTGGGGTGGGGGCTAAAGTCGCCTGCTCAGACAGTCCTCGCCGCGCCGATGGCGCGGCTGCGGAACTCGCGACCGACTTTAGCCCCCACCCTTGCGCACGTGACGCGCTTGCTCGGGGCACATGGGGAGTCTCGGGGCTCGGAAATCTACCTGGATGGGCAGATTTAACATACATTTCAACCAGTGAGATGTATATTAAATTATTAAAAGCCCAGTTGGCGGGTTTTTGAGAAATCTGAAATGTATGTTAATTCCCCAGTGAGGGCATCTCTGGGACCGCATGACGCATGGGTCAGCGCAAGAAAGAAGGACAACCATGGCTGACGCGAAGGCAGCGAAGGGCAAGACGAAAAAGAAGAAGCGCAAGAAGGAGTCGCTGCAGCATCGTCTCGTGCGCATCCTTGTCGCGCTGGGCATCTTTGCCGTGGTGTTCGCCCTCGACGAGCTGGGCGTGCTTGAAGCGGTATTTGGCACGCCGGGCAACGTGTACGCAAGCTTTGTGCTGTTCGCCATCCCCTTCACCATCGCCGGCTACGACGTTGTCGGCAAGGCCCTCAACAACATCCGCCATGGTAAGGTGTTTGACGAGAACTTCCTCATGACCGTGGCCACCCTGGGCGCGTTTGCGATGGTGTTCTTCCCCGACACCGACCCCCACATGGCCGAGGGTGCGGCCGTCATGCTGTTCTACCAGGTAGGCGAGCTGTTCCAGAGCTACGCGGTGGGCAAGAGCCGCAAGTCCATCGCCGCCATGATGGACATCGCGCCCGACTACGCCAACATCGAGCGCGACGGCGACCTTATGCAGGTGGACCCCGACGAGGTCGAGGTCGGCTCCATCATTGTGGTAAAGCCCGGCGAGCGCATTCCCATCGACGGCGTCGTGACGGAAGGCGCAAGCCAGCTCGACACCTCTGCCCTCACCGGCGAGAGCGTTCCGCGCCACGTGGAGACGGGCGCCGAGGTCGTCTCGGGATGCATCAACATGACGGGCCTTCTGCACGTGCACACCACCAAACCCTTCGGCGAGTCCACGGTGAGCCGCATCCTGGAGCTCGTGGAAAATGCCAGCGAGAAGAAGGCCAAGACCGAGAACTTCATCACCCGCTTTGCCCGCTGGTACACCCCGGCCGTCACCGGCGCGGCCCTGTTGCTCGCCGTGCTGCCGCCGCTACTCGGCATGGGTGCCTGGAGCGACTGGATTCTGCGCGGTCTCACGTTCCTCGTGGTGAGCTGCCCGTGCGCCCTTGTCATCTCCGTGCCGCTCAGCTTCTTCGGCGGCATCGGCGGCGCCTCGCGCATCGGCGTGCTCGTGAAGGGCTCCAACTACCTTGAGGCACTCTCCGAGGTCGACACCGTTGTCTTTGACAAGACAGGCACCCTCACCAACGGCACGTTCAACGTCGTGGCCGTGCACGCCGAAACCGACGTGAATCCCGACTTGCTGCTGAGCATGGCCGCCCACGCCGAGGCTTATTCCGACCACCCCATCGCGGTGTCCATCAAGGCGGCCTACACCGGCGACATCGACCAGAGCAAGATTGCCGAGGTGCGGGAGGAGAGCGGCCACGGCGTGGTTGCCACCATTGAGCAGCACGCGGTGCTCGTGGGCAACGACAAGCTCATGACCAGCCACGGCGTGAACTACCACGCATGTGAGCTTACCGGCACCATCCTGCATGTCTCGCTTGACGGCCGCTACATCGGCCACATCGTGATCGCCGACGTCGTAAAGCCCGACTCCGCCCAGGCCATCGCCGACCTGCACGCTGTGGGCGTGAAAAAGACGGTCATGCTCACCGGTGACCGCACCGAGGTGGCCGCAGCCGTGGCCGAGAAGCTGGGGCTGGACGAGTACAAGGCGCAGCTGCTTCCCGCTGACAAGGTCGAACAGGTGGAGCGCCTACTCACCGCCGAGGGGGACAAGTGCAAGCTTGCCTTCGTGGGCGACGGCATCAACGACGCTCCCGTGCTCACCCGCGCCGACGTGGGCATTGCCATGGGCGCCATGGGCTCCGACGCCGCCATCGAGGCCGCCG